>JAPLQK010000025.1 GCA_026399735.1 Pseudomonadota bacterium | reverse complement strand
AGCCGGATTGATGCTTTTTACTGTAGTTCCACATGATATTCTCCTTTGAAAGTGTGAATGAAGCATATGGTGCACTGTAAGCAGGGGAGGGGCGGGGCGGAAGTAAAAAAGTTTTACACGCGCGTGTTGTGGAATGATGGCCAGAATTTAATTGTGGCGTGCGTTGGTGAGGCGTTTGTCCTTGCGGTCTGCCGGATGGCTTTGTGCGGCAGATTGCAATGTTTGCAACGTATTGATTTTATTTGTATTTTATATATTTAAGGCGAGAAAAAAGCCACTAAAATCAGTGGCTTAAATCTTTGTTTGGTGCCGGGGGGGGGAATCGAACCCCCACGCCCTTTCAGGCACCGGATTTTGAGTCCGGCACGTCTACCAGTTCCATCACCCCGGCAAGGAGGTGCGCATTATCCATGAAACAGTTTCCCATATCAACTACAATCGCGCCTTTGTGAAAATGGCGAGCAGTTGATGCGTACCGATGAATTTGATTTTGTACTGCCCGATGGTTTGATTGCACAACATCCGCCGGCTCAGCGCGGTGCCAGCCGCTTGCTTCATGTGCACAACGGTGTGCTGGAAGATCGTCAATTTGCTGATTTGCTGCAGGTGGTTAAGCAGGACGATTTGCTGGTGTTAAACGATACGCGTGTCATCAAGGCGCGTTTGTTTGGCATCAAACGCAGCGGCGGAAAAATTGAAGTGCTGGTGGAGCGTGTGCTGAACGAGCATGAAGTGCTGGCTCAGGTGCGCGCCAGCAAGTCGCCGGTGGCGGGCAGTTATCTGTTGTTAGCGACGGAATTGAGTGTTGAAGTGCTGGGGCGCGTGGGTGAATTCTTCCATTTGCGCTTCTGCTCTGACGAACCTGTGCTGGAATTGCTGGAGCGTTACGGTCGTCTGCCTTTGCCGCCCTACATTACGCATGCGGCGGAAGAGGAAGATGAGGCGCGTTATCAGACGGTGTTTGCGCGGGAAGCGGGTGCGGTGGCCGCGCCGACTGCCGGGCTGCATTTCGATGAGAGAATGCTGCAAGCGTTGCGCGACAAGGGGGTGAAGCTTGCCTACGTGACTTTGCATGTGGGTGCAGGCACGTTTCAGCCGGTGCGCGCCGAGTTTGTCAGCGAGCATGCCATGCACAGCGAGTGCTATGAAATCCCGCAGGCGACGGTGGATGCAATTGTTAAGGCGCGTGCTGCGGCTGGGCGGGTGATTGCGGTGGGAACGACCAGTTTGCGGGCGCTGGAGAGTGCTGCGCAACTGGGTGAATTGAAGGTTGGTACGGGCGAGACACGGATTTTCATCACGCCGGGCTATCAGTTCCGCGTGGTGGATGTGCTGCTGACCAATTTTCATCTGCCCAAATCCACGTTGCTGATGCTGGTGAGCGCGTTCGGCGGCATGGAAGAGATACGGGCGGCGTATCGTCATGCGGTCGAGCAGCAATATCGCTTCTTCAGCTATGGCGATGCGATGCTGATCGAACGAAAGAAGTCAGAATAAAGTCAAAAACTTGTCCACGAAAGGCACGAAATTCACGAACAAATTCAAATACATATTGAGATTAAGTCAGTCATCTGAGGGGCTGGGTGTTGATTTTATGTAAGTTGTTGGTTTTCTTTCGTGCTTTTCGTGTCTTTCGTGGACGGATGTTTTATCAGTTAAGGAAATAGAAATGAAATTCGATTTATACAAGACATCAGGATTGGCGCGGCGCGGACAACTGACGCTGGCGCATGGTACGGTACAAACCCCGGCGTTCATGCCGGTGGGCACCTACGGTACGGTGAAGGCGATGAGTCCGCTCGAATTACGCGAGATTGGCGCACATATCGTGCTGGGTAACACCTTTCATCTGTGGTTGCGACCGGGTCTGGAAGTCATCGCCGCGCACGGCGGCTTGCACGGCTTCATGGGCTGGGATGGTCCGATCCTGACCGATTCCGGCGGTTTTCAGGTATTCAGTCTGGGTGCGTTGCGCAAGATCACTGAGGAAGGCGTGAAATTTCAGTCGCCGGTGAATGGCGATAAATTATTTCTGACGCCGGAAGAATCCATGCGTATTCAGCGTGTGCTCAATTCAGACATCGCGATGATTTTCGATGAATGCACGCCCTATCCCGCCACGGAACGGGAAGCGGCGGATTCGATGCGCCTGTCGTTGCGCTGGGCTGCGCGCTCAAAGGCGGCACATCAGGGCAACCCCAACGCGCTGTTCGGTATCGTGCAGGGCGGCATGTATGAAAGCTTGCGCGACGAATCGCTGGCCGAATTGACTCGGATCGGTTTCGACGGTTATGCCATCGGCGGTCTGTCGGTGGGCGAACCGAAAGAGGATATGCGGCGCATTCTTGAGCATACCGCACCGAAGCTGCCGCAAAACAAGCCGCGTTATTTGATGGGGGTGGGGACGCCGGAAGACCTGGTTGCTTCAGTCGCGCAAGGCATCGACATGTTCGACTGCGTGATGCCGACCCGCAACGCGCGCAACGGCATGCTGTTCACACAGAACGGCGACATCAAAATCAAAAATGCGCAGTATCGTCTGGATACCCGGCCGCTGGATGAAGAATGCGGCTGTTATACCTGCCAAAACTTCAGCAGAGCCTATCTGCATCACCTGTATCGCCTGAAGGAAATTTTAAGCGCAAGGCTCAATACCATACACAACCTGCACTATTATCAGCAGCTGATGAGTGAGATACGACAGGCGATAGAAGCCGATGCGTTCGCAGCGTTTGCCGAGCGCTTTGCAGCACGACGTGCCAGCCTGTCATGAAGCAGAAACCACCTTCGTGCTAGAATGCGCGCCCTTTGATTGATTTGTGGAGCAAGAACAATGTTTATCAGTAATGCATATGCAGAAGCAGCAGGGTCAGTGCAGGGTGGATTCATGGACTATTTGCCGCTGGTTGGACTGGTCGCGGTATTTTACTTCTTGGTTTTGCGTCCGCAACAGACGCGCGCCAAAGAGCACAAGGGTATGGTCGAAGCCTTGCAGCGCGGCGATGAAGTTGTGACGATCGGTGGCGAACTGGGCCGTGTGACCAAGGTTTTTGAAGCTTATGTCAGCGTTGAGTTGGCTGAAAATCTGGAAGTGACTGTGCAAAAAACCGCAATTCAGGCCGTCCTGCCCAAGGGAACTATTAAATCTATCAAGTAATCAAATAGTTACGCGCATGTATGGCGCGTACTGCACGCATTATTGCTGAGGTCGTTATGAACCGTTATCCACTGTGGAAAAATCTGCTGATCCTGGCCGTATTACTGGCCGGACTGATTTATACCTTGCCAAATTTCTATGGTGAATCACCTGCGGTGCAAATTCTGCCGCTGCGCACCAGTTTGAAAGCAGATCTTGCCTTGCTGGGCCGTGTTGAATCGGCGCTTAAAGCGGCCAGCATCAGCCCGGAAATGGTCACACTCGATGGCAACAGTATCAAGGCGCGTTTTGCCGATACGGACGTGCAGCTCAAGGCCAAGGATCTGCTCAAAGCCCAGTTGGGCGAAGATTATGTGGTGGCGCTCAATCTGCTGCCGCGTTCGCCCGGCTGGCTGACCAGTCTGCATGCCTTGCCGATGTATCTGGGGCTGGACCTGCGTGGCGGTGTGCATTTTCTGTTGCAGGTGGACATGAAAGCGGCGCTGGACAAGGCGCTGGATGCGGCGACCGGCGATATTCGCAGTGCATTGCGTGAAGAAAATATTGCCTATTCCGGCGTGAGCCGTGAAGGCAATGCCTTGCTGGTGAAATTCCGCGATACAAACGCCCGCAGCAAAGGCGAGGAACAACTCAAACAGCGTTTTGCCGACTATGCACTGGTCGAAAAGGATCTGGGCGGCGAATTTCTGTTGCAGGCTGCGCTGAAGCCTGAAGCGGAACACCGCATCGGGGAATCGGCGGTACAGCAGAATTTGCTGACGTTGCGCAATCGCGTCAATGAACTGGGCGTGGCGGAGCCGGTGATTCAGCAGCAGGGTGCGGATCGCGTGGTGGTGCAATTGCCCGGTGTACAGGATACGGCGCGTGCCAAGGATATTCTGGGCCGCACGGCGACACTGGAAGTGCGCATGGTGGATGATGAACATCAGATTGCGTCAGGCGGCGTGGCGCCGTTCGGCACGGAGATGTTCAAGGACCGCGAGGGCCATAACTTGCTGGTGAAAAAAGAGGTGATGCTGACCGGTGAACGCATCAATGATGCCCAGCCCGGATTCGATAATCGCAGCGGTGAAGCGGCCGTACACATCAATCTGGACGGTGTAGGCGCGCGCAAGTTCAAGGACACAACCCGTGAAAATGTCGGCAAGCGCATGGCGATCATCCTGTTCGAAAAAGGCCGTGGCGAAATCGTTACGGCGCCGGTGATCCGCGAGGAAATCGGCGGTGGTCGTGTTCAGATCAGCGGCAAGATGACGACTGAAGAAGCGCAGGATACCGCGTTGCTGCTGCGCGCCGGCGCATTGGCGGCGCCGATGGAAATCGTTGAAGAGCGCACCGTAGGCCCCAGTCTGGGTGCTGACAATATCGCGCGCGGCTTCAATTCCACCAAGATCGGTTTTATGCTGATTGCGGTGTTCATGGCGGTTTATTACATGATGTTCGGCACGATTTCGGTGCTGGCGCTGGCGGCTAACCTGTTGTTGCTGGTCGCGTTGTTGTCCATGTTGCAAGCCACGCTGACGCTGCCTGGAATGGCCGGTATCGCGCTGACCCTCGGGATGGCGATTGATTCTAACGTATTGATTAATGAGCGTATTCGGGAAGAGCTGCGCAACGGGATTTCGCCGCAGGCGGCGATCAATGCCGGGTATGAGAATGCGTTTGCCACCATCGTGGACTCGAATATCACCAACCTGATTGCCGGTATCGCGCTGTTCCTGTTCGGTTCTGGCCCGATCAAGGGTTTTGCGGTGGTGCTGTGTCTGGGTATTTTGACTTCGATGTTCAGTTCGGTTCTGGTGTCACGCGCGATCGTCAATCTGGTTTACGGACGCCGCGCCCGCCTGTCCAGCGTTTCAATAGGATAAGAAAAATATGGAACTCTTTAAAATCAAGCACGATATCCCGTTTATGAGCTACGGACGTTATACCACGGCGATTTCGCTGGTGACGTTCTTGTTCGCGGTGTTTTTTCTCGTCCATAAAGGACTGAACTTTGGCGTGGATTTTACCGGCGGTACGGTGATGGAGGTGCATTACGTGCAGCCCGCCGATCTGGTCAAGGTTCGTGAACGGCTGGCTGATGCAAAACTGCCGGATGCGATGGTGCAGAACTTCGGCTCCAGTCACGACGTGCTGATTCAGATTCCGTTGAAACAGAACATGGCCGGTGC
Source organism: Pseudomonadota bacterium (assembly GCA_026399735.1). Lineage (GTDB taxonomy): Bacteria > Pseudomonadota > Gammaproteobacteria > Burkholderiales > Gallionellaceae > Gallionella. The sequence goes on along the minus strand of JAPLQK010000025.1, from coordinate 7,922 downwards.
CAAGCTCTCCGAGCAGGTGATGGCTACCTTGCGCCAGCAGGATGCCAGCGTACAAATGCGCCGCGTCGAATTTGTCGGTCCTCAGGTGGGGAAAGATCTGATCGATAATGGCGCGATGGCGCTGTTGCTGGTCAGTCTCGGGATCGTCGGTTATCTGTGGGTACGCTTCGAATGGAAATTTGGTCTGTCCGCGATCATCGCCAATTTGCATGACGTGGTGATCATTCTCGGCTTCTTCGCTTTCTTTCAATGGGAATTTTCGTTGTCGGTGCTGGCGGCGGTATTGGCGGTGCTGGGGTATTCGGTGAATGAATCGGTGGTGGTATTCGACCGTATCCGGGAGAATTTCCGCAAAATGCGCCGTGCGGAAGTCACTGAAATCATCGATAACGCGATTACCCGCACCATGTCACGCACGATCATCACGCACGGTTGTACGCAGATGATGGTGGGGGCGATGTTGTTCCTGGGGGGGGAGACGCTGCATTATTTTGCGATGGCGCTGACCATCGGCATCATGTTCAGTATTTATTCTTCAGTGCTGGTCGCCAGCCCGATTCTGATGTGGCTGGGCGTGTCGCGCGAGGATTTCATCAAAACTGAAGTCATTGTGGCGGAAGAAGTGCTGCCTTAAAATCTGGAAAGGGGGAAGGGTAAAGGGGGAAGGGTAAAACCATCGAATTCTGCGTCCCTTTCACTCTTCTCCCTTCTCCCTTCTCCTTTTTGAATGGAACTGCTGATTTGTTAACTACCCTGATCGATCTCGTTCTTCATCTGGATGTGCACCTGATGGCGCTGGTGCAAGACTATGGCATCTGGGTTTATGCCATTCTGTTTGCAATTATTTTTGCCGAGACCGGTCTGGTATTTGCCCCTTTTTTGCCCGGCGATTCGCTGCTGTTTGTCGCAGGTGCCTTGTGCGGTCTTGGTGCGTTGCAGCTCTACTTACTGATGCCTTTATTGATGCTGGCGGCGTTCAGCGGCGATAACACCAACTACTGGACTGGCCGCCTGATCGGTATGCGGCTGTTCCATCGTGTGAAGGGGCGTTTTGTCAAACGCGAGCATCTGGACAAGACCCATGCTTTTTATGAAAAGCATGGCGGCAAGACGATTATCTTTGCGCGATTCATGCCGATCATTCGAACATTTGCTCCGTTCGTTGCCGGCATAGGTCTGATGCAATACCGCAAGTTTTTGTCATTCAGCGCACTGGGCAGCATCGCCTGGATCGGCTCTCTGACGCTGACGGGCTATTTCTTCGGCAACATCCCCGTTGTGAAAAACAACCTCACACTGATTATTCTCGGCGTGATTCTGCTCTCTTTCCTTCCCGCTCTGATCCAGTTTATCCGGCATCGCAGATTGTCGTAAATTCCTTGTCTCCGGCACTGCTCTAAGGATTTTCCTATAGCTGAGGATAATGGTAGACTATGCTAAATTAGCTTAAAGAATCTTTTATACTTCGCCTGTAGAGCCATTCAACACGAGGAGATGGGATGGAACGCACGATATTGCTGGTCGATGACGAGGATGACATCTGTTCAGCACTGTCTCGTCTGTTGCGGCGCGATTCCTATAAAATCCTGCGTGCGAAAAACGCCAGGGAAGGTTTGGCGCTGTTGACCGAACACGAAGTCGGGGTTGTCATTTCCGATCAGCGTATGTCCGGGATGACAGGTGTTGAATTTTTGACACAGGTCAGGACGCTATACCCTCACACCATACGCATTATCCTCAGCGGATATGCCGACATCGAAGCTGTGATGAGCGCCATTAATCACGGCGCGATCTATAAATTTTTTACCAAACCCTGGGATAACGAAGTGCTGCGCATCGAGGTGCTGGAGGCGTTCAGACATCACGAACTGGTTCTGGAAAAAGAGCAGTTGATGGAAGAGATTCAGGCAGCGAATCACCTGCTGGCAGAAGTTAATCAGGAATGGGTTGAGGCCGTTGCGCAACGCGACCTTCAGATCAGGCATGTCTCCAATTACAGTGCACTGACCGATCTGCCGAACCGCCTGATGTTGCTCGAGAGACTGAAGCAGGACATGGCGCGCGCGCAGCGGGATGACACCCTGTTGGCGGTGGTGTGCATCAATCTGGATCAGTTCAAACAGATCAACGATTCATTCGGTCATTTTTCAGGGGATATGTTGCTTCAGGCTGTTGCACAGATGCTGACGCAACATGCCAGAGCAAGCGATACCGTCGCGCACATGGGCGCAGATGAGTTCTGTTTTTTGCTGCCCGACATACGCAGCGCGCAGGCACTGGCAGATTTCGCGCAGCGTGTAATCCAGTCGTTCAAAAATGCACCGATATTGATCGGTAGCAGCGAAGTGTTCGCTAATATCTGCATCGGTATCGCCATCTACCCGCTGGATGGCGTAGACGCGGATATGCTGTTGAGAAATGCAGATGCGGCGCTGCATCATGCCAAAGAGGATGGGCAGGGCGGTTTTCAGTATTACACGCCCCGGATGAACGACACTGCGTGGCAGCATCTGGCGCTTGAGACTGAAATGCATCGTGCACTGGAGCGCGACGAATTCGTGCTGCAATATCAGCCCAGAGTCAGTCTTGCCACTGGTAAGATCGCCGGTATGGAGGCTTTGTTATGCTGGCAAAATACTGATCGTGGATTGACGGTATCGGGTGAATTTATGCCGTTGCTGGAAAAAACGGGGCTGATCCTTCCTGTTGGCGCATGGGCAATTGATACGGCCTGCCGGCAGGCCGCCCTATGGCAGGGCGCCGGTCTTCATCCGATCCAGATCGCGGTTAATCTGTCAGTGATGCAACTTAAGGATCCTGGTTTCGCCGGTACGGTGAAAACGATTCTTGACAGGCATTGCATTGATGGAAAAACTGCGATACTTGAACTGGAATTGACAGAAAGCCTGCTGATGAAGGATATGGATGGCATGACACGTATCCTGGGTGCGTTGCGGGAAATGGGCGTGAGGCTATCCATCGACGATTTCGGCAGCGGCTATTCGTGTCTGAGTTCGCTGAAATACTTGCCGATAAACAGTCTGAAAATCGCCCCGTCTTTTGTTCGCCATTTGCCTGAAAATCGTGAGAATCTGGCAATCCTTAATGCCATCGTAGCGCTGGGCAAAGGGTTGGGGTTGAACGTGATCGTTGACGGCGTGGAAACTGCGGCACAATTGGCCTGTCTGCGGGATACAGGCTGCGATGAAGCTCAGGGTTTTTTGTTTAGCCGGCCCGTTTCTGAGTCCCAGATGACAAGACTGCTGCAAGGCGGTGAAGTTTCAGATCTGGTAATGGAGGAATAATGCAAAGAACTATTTTGCTGGTTGACGATGAAGAAAATATCACCTCAGCGCTGACCCGTTTGTTGCGACGCGATGGTTACAATATTCTGCGTGCGAACAGCGGAAAAGCGGGTCTGGAATTGCTGGAAAAAAATCAGGTCGGCGTCATTATTTCCGATCAGCGGATGCCGGAAATGACCGGAACAGAGTTTTTGACTAAAGTCAGGGCGCTGTATCCGGATACGGTGCGTATTGTATTGAGTGGTTACACCGAACTGAATTCGGTCACTGAAGCCATCAATCGCGGTGCAGTCTACAAATTTCTGACCAAGCCCTGGGAAGAAGAACTGTTGCGCGCCAATGTGGAAGAGGCCTTTCAGCGGCATGAAATGAAGATTGAGAATGCGCGACTGACTCATGCGCTTCAGCTAGCAAACGATGAGTTGAATAACATCAATCTGGAACTTGAACAACGTGTCGAACTTAAGACGCGTGAAACCGTGCGAAATCTGAGTGTGTTGCGCGTATCTCAGGAGATACTTGAACACCTGCCTGTCGCTGTTATCGGTATCGGCGATGACGATTCTATTGCGATCGCCAACAGGTCGGCGCAACGTCTGTTTTCTGCAGGCCAGACGCTGATGGGAGAATTGGCCAGTTCAGTTATCCCGGCGGACATGCTGGAATGGGCGCTGTCCGGTACGCACGACAAGGATGTAGGTGTAAAGTCTTGTCTGCTAAACGGGCGCGAAGTTGCATGCTGGTGTCGTTCGATGGGAGAATTCTCGCAGTCGAGCGGGGTCTTGCTGGTTGTATCGACAGGTCTGCCAATCGAACGCTTTGCAGACCGGCATGTGACAGAGGAGAAATAATGATTTCCGAAACAATCGGCAAAAAGGATTTGCTGGCCCGGTTGCATCAACTGCCTTCATTGCCCGCCATCGTGCAGGAATTGATCGCCAGTTTCAATGATGCCGATCTGGACACTGTCTTGTTGGCGAACAAGATAGAGCATGACCAGGGATTGAGTGCCAGGGTGCTCAGGGTGGCGAACTCCTCGTTTTATGGTTTGTCGCGTAAGGTCGGTTCCGTTCAGGATGCGCTGGTGGTGTTGGGATTTGAGTGTGTCCGTTCCATGGCGTTGTCGGCAGGAATGGTGCATGCCTTTCCAAGTTCACCCGACAGTTCTTTTGACCGGCAGGCGTACTGGCAGCGCAGTTTTCGTGTGGCGGCTATTGCCAAGGCGCTGTCCAGGGAATTGCGGCAGGGAAAGGAACTGGCATTCACTGCCGGGATGTTCCACGACATCGGACTGTTGGTGCTGGATTTATGCATCCCGCAGCAATTTTCCAAGCTGTTGCAACAGCAGGCTGATTCGGGATTGAGTCTGATCGAACTGGAGCGGTCTGAACTGGGTTTTGATCATGTCGAGATCGGTGCGGAACTGATCAGGTTATGGAATTTTCCGTCGGAAATCGAGCAGGTGGTTCGTTATTGGCGGCAGCCTGAACTGCAGGCAGATCCATTGGCCGGTATCGTGCATATCTCGGTGCTGGCGGAGAGCGGTTTGAGTGGCGAAGCATTGCTGATGCAATTGCCAAAAAACCTGCATGAACAGATGTTTGTGATCTGGGAGCGCATCGAAAGCAGTCTGCCGACGCCTGAACAACTGGAAGCTGCTGCCGGTTGGGCGCAGGCCAGTTAGGCGGGGAGGCGGGCATGACTCTGGACAGACTGAAACAGTTGAGCTGGATCTACGACCTGAATCGTCTGGGGCAGTCCTCTGCGGGTGATGAGGATAGCGCCTCCGTTTATCAGCGAATTTTGCAGCACATCGTGAACGGGTTTGAGGCAGACAGCGGTTCGCTCGCACTGCTGGATAAAGACGGAAAATATCTGACCATCGTTGCCGGTATCGATTTGCCGAGCGGCGTGATCGGCCTGCAAATTGCGCCGGGTGAAGGCGTGCTGGGCTGGGTGGTCAGGGAAAATATACCGTTGTTGCTGAACGGGGATGCCTCCAGCGACCCACGGTTCAAACGACAGCGGGAAAGGCAAAGCAACGTCGCGAATACCTCGGCGATGTGCTGGCCGTTGAAAATCGAGGAAGGTTCCATCGGCGGGATCTCAGTGAACCGGGCTATCGGTGCAACGGTCAGTATGAATCGAAACGGCAACAGTGCGCCGTTCACGGAAGATGAGCTTGAAACGGGTTCGGCGTTGCTGAATATGGTCAGCCTTGCCTTGAGCAACATTCAACTGAATATCGAACAACGACAACGGCTGCATGAGTTGCGGAAATTAAATCTGCAACTGGCGGACGCACAAAATCACCTGCTGCAAGCGGATAAGATGGCTTCGATCGGTCAGCTGGCGGCGGGTGTGGCGCACGAAATCAACAACCCGATCGGCTACGTCTACTCCAATCTGGGTACGCTGGAAAAATATATTCAGGATGTTTTTGCCTTGCTGGCCTGCGATTGAGGAGCGCGGCACGATCAGTATCCGCACCGGACGACAAGATGAGTCCGTCTGGGTGGAGATTGCCGATACCGGCAAGGGAATCGCACCCGAACATCTGAAGAAGATCTTCGATCCGTTTTTCACCACCAAGCCTGTTGGTAAGGGCACCGGGCTGGGCTTGTCGCTGTCTTACGGGATTGTGCAGAAACATCACGGACGAATCGAAGTGAACAGCGAGGTTGGCCGTGGCACAACTTTCCGCATCTGGCTGCCGGTAAAACAGCCGCAGGATGTACCGGTATGAACGAAATAACACAAGATAGCCTGTCGGCAGGCGAGGCGAATGTTATGAAAGGGGTGTTTCGCTTCAAATTTCTGCCCTGGCTGGTGCTGGTGCTCGGACTTGCTGCAACTTATTTTTTGCAGCAAGCCGCTTTTGATGACACGCGCCGGTTGCAGCAGGAAGATTTCGCTTATCAGACACATGTCATCGTACTGCGCATTGAGCAGCGACTGGCAACATACGAACAGGTTTTGCGTGGTTTCAAAGGCCTGTATGCCGCGTCCAAGAGTGTCGAGCGAGATGAGTTTCGTAGTTATGCCGATATCCAGCACCTGGCAGAACACTATCCCGGTATTCAGGGGGTGGGTTTTTCGCTGATTGTTCCCCTGCATGAAAAAGCCAGTCATGTTGCAGCGCTGCGCAAGGAGGGCTTTCCTGATTACAGGGTGTACCCTGACGGTGAACGCGACCTTTATACCCCCATCATTTATCTGGAGCCGTTTGCCGGCAGTAATCTGCGTGCCTTCGGCTACGACATGTATTCGGAGGCGACGCGTCGTTCAGCCATGGAGCGGGCGCGCGATTTGGGAAAGTCGGCAATGTCTGGCAAAGTCGCACTGGTGCAGGAAGCGGGACAAAAAGCACAGGCCGGATTTCTGATGTATTTGCCGGTATATCGCAATGGCAGACCACATGAAACGCTGGCTGAGCGTCGCGCCAATATTGTCGGCTGGGTTTATGCGCCGTTTCGCATGAACGATCTGATGCCGGGCATACTCGGAGAGCAAGGTAGCAGTCTGGACTACGAGATATTCGATGGCGAGCAGGCAACGCCAGCGTCGCTGATGTACGACAGCGACGGACATCTTTCGCTGCATCAGGACAGGTCTTTATACCATATCAGCCAGCGCCTCGAAATTATCGGTCATACCTGGAACATCAGCCTGCGCTCACTGCCGGCCTTTGACAAAAATATTGACATCGGGCGGGTCGCTGTAATACGGATGACTGGCGCGCTGGTGAGCGTGCTGCTCTCGCTGCTGGTTTTGCTGCTGGTCAGCGGACGGACTCGCGCGCTCCATCTGGCGCAGGACATGACTGTCAAATTAAGAGAGAGCGAAGCGCGTCTGGCACTGACATTGAACAGCGCTGAATTGGGTGCATGGGACTGGAACATTAAGACGGGTCGGATCGTTTTCAATGAGCGCTGGGCACAGATGCGCGGCTACGGGTGTCAGGAAGTTGAACTTGACGGCCAGTTTTTGGCAGCAGGTATTTTCCCCGAGGATATCCCGCTCTTGCAAAAAAAACTGGCGGAGCATTTCAAAAATAACAGTGTTATTTTTGATGCAGAATATCGCGTTTGTACCAAATCAGGCGCCTGGATTTGGCTTTTCGGGCGCGGCACGGTGATTGAACGTGATGAAAAAGGGGAGCCGCTGCGTATGGTCGGTATTGAGATGGATATTAGCGATCGCAAAAAAACAGAGGCAGAACTACATGCCGCTGCAACGGAACTCCAGGAAGCTCACCGGTATTTATTGCAATCTGAGAAAATGGCCTCGATCGGTCAGCTGGCGGCGGGCGTGGCGCACGAAATCAACAACCCGATCGGCTACGTCTACTCCAATCTGGGTGCGCTGGAGAAGTATGTGCAGGAGACTTTTGCCATGCTGGACATGTATGAGCAGGCGGAAGCCTCAATCACCGACCCGGAGGTGTTGTGCAGACTTGATTGCCTCAAGCGTAAACTGGATATTGCCTTTCTCAGGGAAGATCTGGGTTCGTTGATGAATGAATCGAAGGAGGGTATCACCCGGGTCAAGCAGATCGTGCAGAACCTGAAGGATTTTTCACATGTGGATATTGCCGACGAATGGCATTTCACTGAC
>JAPLQK010000008.1 GCA_026399735.1 Pseudomonadota bacterium | reverse complement strand
TGGGTCTTGTCGGTGGCGAGCAGTTCCATGAAATTTTTGCGCTCAAGGTCAAGCAGCCACTGTTCGTCCACCAGAGAGCCCGCGTCCACATCGCCGCCGCACAACGTTTGTGCGACGCGGCAGCCGATGTCGTAATCGTGTTCCGAGATGAAGCCGCCTTCTCTCATATTGATCATCGCGGCCTTGAGGGTGGCGATGCCGGTGCGCCCGGCCACCGAGATCTGCCGCTGATGCAAAGGCGGGCGATAAGCGGTGGCGTTGAGTGCTTTGGCCTCTTCTTTGGCGACATGCAGCAGTTCGAAGCGGTTCAGCACGATACGGTCGGAGGCTTTCAGATAGCCCATTTCGCGCGCCAGCTCGGCGCTTTTGGCCACTTCGCCCATTGCGATCTGCTGGAAATAGCGCCTCAAATAAGGGAATACGTCGATGCGGTTGTCGTTGGCGAACCGCTGTGCCTCGGCGGACGCGCATTGCGCCATTTCCTTGCAGCCGCCGCCTGCGGGCAACAGTCCGACCCCGACTTCGACCAGACCGATATAGCTTTCAAGCGTGGCGACGATGCGCGTGCAGTGTATGGAAAATTCGCAGCCGCCGCCCAGCGCCAGCCCGTCCACGGCGGCGATCGTCGGCACCAGCGCGTATTTCAGGCGTTGCGAGACCCGCTGGAATTTGGCGACCACCGCTTCGACTTTGGGCACATTGCCGGTCGCGGCGTTGAACACGTCGCCCACTCCGCCGCCGCCCGCAACGGTATATTTGACGCGATTCGCCGCCTGCCTGAACTTGTCGAACATGCCCGCATGTTGCGCCGGTTCCTGCACGCCCTGCATCAGTTGCAACAGGTTTGCACCGTACGAGAACGGCGGCTCGGTCTGCCACAGAATCAGCGCGGTAAAATGCGCTTCCGCCTCGTCTACTGCGCGCAACAGCGCGTCCAGCACCTCGTTGCTGACGGTGTGCATCTTGCTTTGAAAACTGACAATGGCGATATGATCGCCTTGATGCCACATGCGCACCTCATCGGTCTCGAACACCGTTTCGCCGTATTCGCGATCTTCGCCGATCAGACGATCCGGAAAGAGCTGGCGGCGATAGACAGGGAGCGTCGAACGGGTTTGTTGCGTTTGAGCAATGGGAGAATAGGAACCCAGCGAAGTGTGGACGCCGGTACGATTCACATCAAGAACCCAGGCGGGCAGCGGCGTATCCGCCATGGTCTTACCCGCCTTGATGTCTGCGGCAATCCAGTGAGCCACCTGTTGCCAGCCCGCCGCCTGCCAGATCTCGAACGGACCGTTATCCCAGCCAAACCCCCAGCGCACCGCGAAATCGAAATCGCGCGCATTATCGGCTATTTCTCCCAGTTGCAGCGCGCAGTAGTGAAATACGTCGCGAAATACCGCCCACAAAAACTGGGCTTGGCGGTGCGGATGAGCGCGCAGTCCTGCCAGTTTCTTCGCCCAGTCGCGCTCGCGCAAAATGTCTTTTACGGCATCATTTACTGCGGCATCGGATAAACGGTATTTTTTTGTATTTAAATCAAGTACATGTATCTCTTTGCCGATCTTCTGGTAAATACCGCGTTTGGTTTTTTGACCCAGCGAGCCCTGATCCACCAGATAACCGAACCAGCCCGGCAGCTCAAAATGCTTGTGCCAGGGATCGTCGGTCAGGTTCTCGCGCATGGTATTGACCACATGCGCGAACACATCCAATCCGACGATATCCAGCGTACGGAAGGTGGCGCTCCTGGGACGGCCAAGATAGCGCCCGGTCAGCGCATCGACGGTATCGAAGCCGAGATTGAACGCGGCAGATAGCGCCCGGTCAGCGCATCGACGGTATCGAAGCCGAGATTGAACGCGGCCGCGTGGTGTTTGGTTGCCAGCATCGAAAATACGCCGATGCGGTTGGCGATAAAATTCGGCGTGTCTTTTGCGCGCACCACGCCTTTGCCCAGCGTGGACACCAGAAAGGTTTCCAGTTGATCCAGCAGCGGCGCTTCGGTCTCGCAACAGGCAATCAGCTCGACCAGATGCATGTAGCGCGGCGGATTGAAAAAATGCACGCCGCAGAAGCGATGGCGCAAATGTTCGGGAAAGGCTTGTGCCAACTGGTTGATGGAAAGCCCTGAGGTGTTGCTGGCAAATATCGCCTGTTCGCTGATAAAAGGCGCGACACGGCGGTACAGCTCGGATTTGTAGTCCATGCGCTCAGTGATGGCTTCGATCACCAGATCGCATTCGCGCAATTTATCCAGATGCTGCTCGTAATTGGCGGGCTGGATAAACCTGAGCTTTGCAGGACTTGCCAAAGGGCTGGGATCGAACTTTTTCAATCCATCCAATGCTTTGATTACATTTAAATTTTTATCATCATCTTCAGCAGAAAGTTCGAACAACAGCGTCTCGACGCCGGCGTTGACCAGATGTGCGGCAATCTGCGCACCCATCACGCCTGCACCCAACACGGCCACTCTACGGATACTCATCGCAAAACTCCAGGCAGAATTTTAACGCAAGCACGGGAAGGCGAACCTTCCCGTCGCCTGCGTCAGCCGAACTTAAAAACTGTGCGCGTATTGCACACTGAGGATATCCACGCTGTTGCTGTAACTACCTACCAGAGGGCCTGGATTTGGAACGATATTCGTTGCATTAATGCTGGCGTTTTTCACAAACAAATGTGCGTAGCCGAAATCGATTGCGCTCTCTTTGCCCGGTTTGTATTGCCCGCCCACCGACAACCAGGTGCGGTCGCCATCCGGAATCCGGGCCGTACGGAAAGCATCTGAAACGGGGGTCTGATCAAAAGCCACACCCATGCGTGCCGTCCATCGATCGTTGTAGTGATAATTTGAACCCGCAGAGATGCGCCAGGTATCACGCCAGCTTTCCTGCACCGTCTGAAGCGGCAGCCCGGTTGCCACTACCATCACTTTGAGTTGCTGAAACGCGCTCCAGCCAGTCCAGGTCGCATCCGCCATCAAGTCCCATTTGTCGTCAAGCCGGTGAAATCCGCTGAGCGAAAAAGAGTCGGGAACTTTTATTGCCAGGGTAATTGGGGTAATCAGCCCGGACATATTCGAATAAGTGACAGAGCCATTCAGGTTATAGCTGATCGCAGAGCGATAAGCTGCGCCAATCCGTGTTTGCGGGCTCACATTGTATAAAGCCCCCAGGTTATAACCCCAGGCACTGTCGCTGCCCGTCATACTGCTCGTACCGGGCGCACCGACATAACTCGTCAGCTGCCCCCGAATACGCTGGTAATTGATCCCGGCACCCAAACTAAGACTGTCGTTCACCTGATAGGCGACTGAAGGATTTAAATTAATCGTTTCAAGCTTGGACTTGATCGCATTCGTTCTGCCGACCCAGGTCGGCGTATATTCGGTCTGCAAGCCGAATGGCGAATTAATCCCCAGACCAACGCGCAGTTTCGGATCTACTTCCATCGCAAAATAGCCGTTCGGCACCAGCGCCCAGCTACCTGCGTCGCCGCCCGCATCACCGGGCAACGCCCCTGTCCCTGTGAATTTCGCCGAAGGACGGATCTCGCTGGCCGCCAGGACGATCTGCTTGCCAGACAGGCGCGACATGCCCGCCGGATTGTAAAAAATCGTCGAGGAGTCCTCGGCGCTGGCAGCCCCGCCTGAAAACGCGTTGCCCAGACCGCTGCCGCTTTGCTCGATCAACGCGAAACCGGAAGCGGCGGCACTGCCCGCCATCACCCACATCGCACCCGCCACAGACCAACTGACCGCCGTTTTACTGAACCTCATGATCGCCACTCCACAGTCGTAATTATTAAATACACAAAACAGAAAAATATCAATATATTCAAATACTTAAATTGCAATCTTCCGGAACGGCGCGAGGTTTGCGATTTTCATCGACGGCCACGTAAGTGAGCTTCGCTTCGGTGACTCTCACACAAACAGGCTCAGCCGGATCGCGCTGCGCATACACCTCGACATCCACCGTAATGGAGGTGCGCCCGACCTTTTCGATGCGCGCGTAAAAACTGACCACATCGCCCATAAACAAGGGCTGTTTGAAATGAAATGAGTTAACGGCCACGGTCGCCACGCGCCCGCGCGCCCGGTGCACCGCCGGAATACTGCCTGCAATGTCCACTTGCGCCATGATCCAGCCGCCGAACACGTCCCCGGTGTAACTGCAATCGCCGGGCATCGCCACCAAGCGCAAGGTCGGCTGGCGCTCCGGCAGGGTTGTCAACTCATCCACGTTAATGGCCCTCGTAGAGCTGCCTGATTTGCGCGGCATATCGACTCGTCACTTCATCGCGTTTGATTTTCAGGGTGGGCGTCAGCAGGTCATTGTCTATGCTCCACGGCTCGCGCAACAGCAACACCCGGTTCACTTTCGCATAGCCGGGGAAAGCGCGCAAATTGCGCGCAATGCGCCGCAGCACCTTCGCCTCAATCCGGCTATCCGTCAAGGCTTCCGGCATATCGGAACGAATGCCGACTTCATTGGCGAAATGCACCCACACCGCCGGATTCAAAACAGCCAACGCGACCAGATAGGGATGCGCCTCGCCGAATATCATCACCTGATCGAACAAAGGGTCGTGCAGGATCGCCAGCTCCATGTCTGTCGGCGGAATTTTTTCGCCATTGGACATCACGATGATTTCCTTGATGCGCCCGGTAATATAAACATGTCCGGTATCGGAGATATGCGCGACATCGCCGGTGTGCAGCCAGCCATCGTCATCGATGGCCGCCTGCGTTGCCGCAGGATTATTCCAGTAACCCAGCATGACGTTCCGGCCTTTAACCTGCAATTCGCTGTGCGCGCCCAGACGTACCTGCACATCGCGTATCGGCTGTCCTACGCTGTCCGGGTAGTTATTTTCCAGATGATTTCCGGTGACCACCGGACTGGTCTCGGTCAGCCCATAGCCTTGCATCACCGGCAATCCCAAACCGACAAACACGCGGGAGACTTCCGGGGACAGCGCAGCGCCTCCGCTGATCGCAACACGTAATCTGCCGCCCAGTCTGTCGAGTACTTTTTGAGCCACCAGCTTTTGCAACAGCGGCCAGAGCAGAAACGATGGCTGCCAGCCGCCGCGTCCCTGATCGCGTTCGAAGCGCGCCCATCCCGTCTCCACCGCAAAATTAAACAGTCTGCGCTTGAATCGCGGACCTTCTTCCAGCCGGGTGCGGATCGCGCCGTATACACGTTCAAAGATGCGCGGCACCGAAATCAGCAAGGTTGGACGTATGATCTGCAAATCTTCCGACAACAATTGTATCGAGCGGGAAAAGGCCACGGTGGCGCCCGTCATCACGTTCAGGTAATAGCCCAGCGTACGCTCGAAGGTATGCGACAACGGCAAAAAAGACAGGAACAAATCATCGCCGTTAACCGCAAACGTGTCCAGACAGGCATGCGCATTGCTGAGCATATTGGCGTGACTCAGCATCACCCCCCGGGGTTTACCGGTCGTGCCGGAAGTATAGATAATGCTGGCCAGATCGTCCGCAGCGCAGGGGATAGCCTGCTGAAACTGTGCCGTCTTCGGCAGAAATTCCGCCATCGAAATCAGACGGGGTTCGTCCGCCTGACCCGCCAGAATTGCCGTGAGCGTTTCGACACTGACGATGCGCACCACGCCAGCCAGTTGATCGCGCACCGTACGCAAACCCTGCCATTGTTCAGCCGACTCGAACAACAACACCCTCACATCGGCATTGTTCACGATGTAAGCGATATTATCGGGTCTGTCGACGGTATAAAGCGGCACGGTCACCAACCCCAGCGACATGGCCGCCTGATCGAATGCGATCCAGACAGGACAATTGCGCAACATGATGGCGACACGGTCGCCGCGCTGCAGACCCAGACGGCTCAATGCCAGCTGCCAGCGCGCCGCTTCCGCCTGCATCTGCCCCCAGGTCAGATCACGCCAGGCATTCTGCGCAAAATGCCGATAGGCAATCTTGTCAGGCGTCCGGCGCACCCGTTCCAGAAACAAACCATGCAGCGTGCCCGCCTGTTCGGGTGAAATCACATCAACCATCTTTTTTCCTCATTAATTCAGATACAAATCACGGTACAGCGGCGTACCCGGCGACACCGCATATTGCTCAAAATCGCTGATCCCGGCCTCGCGCAGCACATCTTCGTCGACATAAAAATTCCCGCTGCCGCCCTCGCCAGTCAGAATCTGCCAGGCCGCATCCGCCACGATGGCAGGATGACGCGAAGCGCGCAAAATTTCAACAGAAAAGTTATGTTCAATCGCGGCGGTGGCAATCGTGCTGCGCGGCCACAAACAGTTCACCGAAATTTCAGGGAACTCCTGCGCCAAACCCAGCGCACACATGCTCATGCCGTATTTTGACATGGTGTAAGCCAGATGCGGCGCAAACCACCCGGCATCCAGATTCAACGGCGGCGACAAGGTGAGTATGTGCGGATTGACGGCCAGTTTCAGATGCGGAATACAGGCTTGCGACATCAAAAAGGTGGCGCGCATGTTCACGTCCCACATCAAATCCAGTTTCCTGGCGGAGGTTGCCAGCGTTCCGGTCAGACTGATCGCACCGGCATTGTTGACCAGTATGTCGATGCCGCCAAAATGCGCTGCCGTTTGTGCCACAGCCGCCGTTATCGCCTGCTCATCGCGCACGTCGAGTTGAATGGATAACGCCTGTCCGCCCGCTTGCATCACTTCTTTTGCAACCGTATCAATCGTGCCGGGCAAGCGATCATGGGCCTCGACTGTCTTGCCGGTAATCGCCACTTTCGCACCGTCGCGTGCTGCACGCAACGCGATTTCCCGCCCGATACCACGCGTGGAACCGGTGATGAAGATCACCTTGTCGCGCAGACTATTCAAGGGCGTTAACACCATTCCAAACTTTGTCGTCCGGGTTATCCCAGACGTGTTTCATCACCGTTTCATAGGCGCTGGTCAAATCAGCCATGCCCGCCCGCAATTGTTCCGGCGCGAAATCATCCACCATGATGACCTTGCGGCGCAGCGCATAATCGCGCTCCAGTTGCAACGCCTGTTCCTCAGTAATCAGGCCGGTATTGCGCGCCTCGGCAATGCGCGGCAATTCCTCCCGCGCCTTTAACCTGCCCGCGCGACGGGCCGCATGCAATCTGGCCTGCAATATTTCGCACGCCAGCGTGCTGGCGAGTGCTGCCTCCAGTGCGCCGACTGCGTCCTGTTCATCGGCTGGAATATACATACCTGAAGTCAGGCGATCGCGTACTGCGCCGGGTTGCATCAACAGCGTGGCGACTTCATGTCCCAATTTGTCGGAAGGCGGGTTCAGACGTTTTCCCACCGGAAAAATCAGCACACTCAACATCCCGCGAATCAAGGGGTTTGGCATATTCTGTATCACCCCGTCAAAAGCCTGTTGAACCCTGTACAGCGCGTCCTGCATCGCCCAATCCACCAGCGGCAAATCTTCAGGGGGGCGACCGTCATCCGCGTAGCGTTTTAAGGTCGCCGAACACAAATAGAGCTGACTCAACACATCGCCCATCCGTGCCGATATCTTCTCGCGACGTTTCAATGAACCGCCCAATACCGCCATCGCCACATCCGCACTCAAGGCAAAAGCCGAGGAAAAACGCGTCAACTGCTGATAGTAGCGGCGACACACCACGCCCTGTGGCACGGGAATGCCGCGCCCGCCCGTGAGGCCAAACACAAAGCTGCGTGACGTGTTACACAGCGCAAAACCGATATGCCCGAACAAGGCATCGTCAAACAGGTGCAGCGCACGCTCGTGATCCGGCTCACGGGTTGCCGCAACTTCCTTGAGCACGTAAGGATGTGAACGGATCGCACCCTGACCGAAGATCATCAGCGTACGCGTCAGTATATTCGCGCCTTCCACGGTAATGCCGATCGGCATCTGCTGATACAAACGACCCAGATAATTATCCGGCCCCAGACTGATGCCCTTGCCGCCATGCACGTCCATCGCATCGTTGATCACGAGACGCCCGCGCTCGGTGGCGTGATATTTGATGATCGCCGAAATCACCGAAGGCTTCTCGCCCATATCCACCGCCAGCGCCGTAAAGGCGCGCGCCGAATCGACCATATAGGTATGCGCACCGATCCGCGCCAGCGCTTCTTCCACACCCTCGAACTGACCGATCGGCATATTGAATTGTTTGCGCACCCGGCAGTAAGCACCGCTGGTGCGCGCGGCCAGCTTCATCCCGCCGGTGCTACTGGCCGGCAATGAAATAGCGCGCCCCGCCGCCAGACATTCCATCAGCATCCGCCAGCCCTGACCGATACGATCCGTGCCGCCGATGATATATTCGAGCGGGATGAACACGTCGCGCCCCTCTGTCGGGCCGTTCAGGAAGGCCGAATTCAGCGGAAAATGACGGCGACCGATTTGTACGCCCGGCGTATCGGTGGGAATCAGTGCGAGGGTAATGCCGCGATTCACCTCTCCTCCGAGCAATTGATCCGGATCGTAAAGCTTGAAAGCCAGCCCCAGCAGTGTGGCTACCGGCGCTAACGTGATATAGCGTTTTTCCCAGTTCAGTCGAATACCCAGCACATCCTTTTTCCCTGCGAATTCTCCCTTGCACACCACCCCGTCATCGGGAATCGCACCGGCGTCCGAGCCGGCAAAAGGTCCGGTCAGCGCGAAGCACGGCACTTCCTGACCACGGGCCAGACGACGCAGATATTTCGTCTTTTGCTCTTCTGTCCCGTAGTGCAGCAACAGCTCGGCCGGCCCCAGCGAATTGGGCACCATCACCGTCACTGCCGCCGTACCGCTGCGCGAGGCTATTTTGCTGATAACGGCTGAGTGCGCCTGGGCTGAAAACGCCAACCCGCCGTATTTCTTCGGAATGATCATCCCGAAAAAACCTTCGTCCTTGAGGAACTTCCAGACTTCCGGCGGCAAATCGGCACGAATATGCGTGATATTCCAGTCATCGAGCATCGCGCAGAGCTGCTCGACTTGCGTGTTTAAAAATGCCTGCTCTTGCGCATTCAGTCCGCATTTCGGGTAGGCCAGCATTTTTTCCCAGTCGGGATGACCGCTGAACAGCTCGCCGTCCCACCACACCGTACCGGCGTCGATCGCCTCCTGTTCGGTGGCGGAAATCGGCGGCAAGACTTTTCGGAATAAATTCAGGACGATACCGCTGACGACAGCCCGGCGCAAAAAGGGAACGCCGAATACCACAATGACGGCAAACAGCAGAAAATAAACCACTTGCAGCACCGTTTCGGACAACCGCGCCTGTATCGCCACCACGGGCACGATCACCATAAACGCCAACACCCAACTGATGACCGTTGCGCGAAAGAACGCGAGCAGAATAAATACGACCAGTGCCGCCAATATGGTTAACAACATCGCGAATTTCTCCAGTTTTTATTATTTTTCAGCTTTTTGACTGTTCCGTACTGTAACGCGAGACAGCAAACTGCACAACTTCATCGACACCATGCACTATCCGTGCGAATCCCGGCTTGTCAGCGCATCCGCTCGACTGCCTGTTCCACCCGTTCCACTGCGATGATTTCCATGCCGGGAATCGGGTGTTTCGGCGCGTTGGCCTTCGGGATAATCGCCGAGGTAAAGCCCAGCTTGGCCGCTTCACGCAGACGCTCCTGTCCGCGCTGCACCGGGCGCACTTCGCCCGCCAGCCCCACTTCGCCAAACACCACCAGTTTTTCCGGCAGCGGCTGGTTGCGCAATGAGGATACCATCGCCAGGATCACCGCAAGATCAGCCCCAGGTTCGGTGATCTTCACCCCGCCCACCGCGTTGATAAACACGTCCTGATCGAAACAGGCGATACCCGCGTGGCGGTGCAGCACCGCCAGCAGCATCGCCAGACGGTTCTGCTCCAGCCCCAGCGACAAACGTTTCACATTCGGGCTATGCGCTTCGTCCAGCAGCGCCTGAATCTCCACCAGCAGCGGGCGAGTCCCCTCCTGCGTCACCATCACGCAGGAACCGGCGACCTGCTGACCGTGCTGCGACAGAAACATCGCGGAAGGATTGGAGACTTCGCGCAGGCCTTTCTCGGTCATCGCAAACACGCCCAGCTCATTCACCGCGCCGAAACGGTTCTTGAACGCGCGGATCAGCCTGAAACTGGAATGGGTGTCGCCCTCGAAATACAGCACCGTATCGACGATGTGTTCCAGCACTCTGGGGCCTGCCAGCGCGCCTTCCTTGGTGACGTGACCGACCAGAATGATGGTGATATTCTGACTCTTGGCGATGCGCGTGAGCTGCGCCGCACATTCCCTGACCTGCGCCACCGACCCCGGCGCCGAGGTGAGCTGTTCGGAATACACCGTCTGAATCGAATCGATCACCACGATGTCCGGTTTATCGTGCGCGATGGTCGCCTGAATCTTCTCCAGCTGGATTTCCGGCAACAGGCGCAAACCGCGCGCATCCAGCGCCAGACGTTTGGCGCGCAGCGCGATCTGCTGCGCGGATTCTTCTCCGCTGACGTACAAGGTATTCTGGTGTGTAGACAGATGCGCCAGCACTTGCAACAGCAACGTGGACTTGCCGATGCCCGGATCGCCGCCGATCAGCACCACCGCGCCGGACACCAGACCGCCGCCCAGCACGCGGTCGAACTCTTCGATCCCGGTGGGTATGCGCGGCATTTCCTCTGCGGCCACGTCGGACAGCAGTTGCACCCGACCGCTCGCCGCCAGCGCAGAAAAACGGTTGACGCCCTTAACTGCGGCTTCCGCCACCGACTCGATGAGCGTGTTCCACGCCAAACAATGCGGGCACTGCCCCTGCCACTTCGCCGTCTGCCCGCCGCACTCGGTGCAGGAATAAATCGTTTTTGCCTTCGCCATACCATCTCCATGAATGAGCTGCACAATAACGCAAAGTCGCAGCGCAAACCAGCCAAAAAATATTACTTAATATTCATATAGTTATCTTTTACCCCTGTTCAGGCTGATGATCAGCACGCCTGCCAGCACCAGCATCGAGCCCGCAATTTGCAGCAGCGAGATGCGCTCGTTCAGGAACAGATACGCCATATAGATCGTGCTGACCGGGCCGATCGATCCGATCAGCGATGCGCTGCCGGAGCCGATGCGTTGAATTGCGTAGGACAACATAAATACCGGCAACACTGTTGAAAAAATCGCCATCGCAACCGACAGTTCATATACGCTCAACGGTAAATCCAGCGCACTCATCGGGCGCAGCGCGACGAATTGCATCAGGCTGGCCGCGCTCGCCACCACCATCGCGTAAGCGGTGAATCGCGTCGTGCCGATACGTTTGACCGCATGACCCACACCCACCAGATAGCTTGAATACGACAAGGTGCTCAAAAACACCAGCACTGAGCCCAGTACCACGCTGCCGCCCTGCTTCATACCCACGTCATGCAGAAAAACAAGAGCGATTCCGGCATAGCTCAGTGCCATCGCGATCGCAACTTTTTTGCCTATCGTGTGCTTGTAGATCAAGGCCGACAGGAGCACCGTCATGGTCGGATAGAGGAACAGGATCAGCCGTTCCAGTCCTGCGGAAATGTATTGCAGGCCGAGAAAATCCAGCAAACTGGAAAGATAATAACCGATCAACCCCAGCACCAGCACTAACAGCCGGTCATGCGCATTGAGCGGTTCGGCATGCTGACGCCCGACCCAGAGCGCTACGCCGATAAAGAACGGCACCGAAAACGCCATGCGCAACGCCAGCAGCGTGATCGCATCCACGCCGCCTTGATAGGCCAGTTTGACCAGAATCGCCTTGGCTGAAAATCCCACCGCAGCAAGCAGCGCAAAAACCACACCCGACAGCGCATCCCGGCCGGTCAAATTGATTTTCATCATTTATAAGTCATTATGTTGTTGATTTTATTAGTATTATTAACAGCGCTCAGCAGCGCCTTGATAGCCGCAGTCACGATATTGCCATCCATACCGGCCCCGTAGTTTACGCCATCGGCATGCGCGACTTCGATAAAGGCACAGGCGCGTGCATCAGCGCCCTCTTTGCTCATTGAAGATTCATCATAACCGCGCACCTGAACACTCAAACCAGCACTGTTAAGCGCGTGAACTGCGGCATCGATCGGGCCGTTTCCAGCCCCCGTCAGCACCTGCGACACACCATCGATCTCGACATTAAGCCTAATGCCTTGCAGATTGCCGGATTCGAACAAATGATGCTCGCGATAGCGCACTGGTGAAACGGTATCGAGATAGATTGCCGAGAAAAGCCGCCAGATATTGGCCGCGCTTATTTCTCCGCCCTGGCTGTCAACATGCTGCTGTACCACACCCGAGAATTCGACCTGCAAGCGACGCGGCATCACCACGCCGTATTCGTTTTCCATCAGATAGGCAATACCGCCCTTGCCCGACTGACTGTTGACCCGAATCACCGAATCGTAACTGCGTCCGGCGTCCTGAGGGTCGAGAGGCAAATAGGGAACATTCCAGAGCGTATCCGGCGCTTGCGCAGCAAAACCCTTCTTGATCGCGTCCTGATGCGAACCGGAAAAAGCGGTAAAAACCAGGTCGCCAGCATAAGGATGGCGCGGGTGTATGGGCAACTGGTTACATTGCTCGACCATATGGGCAACTGCGTTGATATCTGAAAAATCAAGTCCCGGATCAACCCCTTGCGTATAGAGATTCAACGCCAGCGTCACGATATCGACATTACCGGTGCGCTCGCCATTACCGAACAGACAACCTTCGACGCGATCCGCCCCGGCCATCAAACCGAGTTCGGCGGCAGCAACCGCAGTTCCCCGGTCATTATGCGTGTGCAGACTGAGAATCACGCTGTCACGCCGCGCAAGGTGACGGTGCATCCATTCGATCTGGTCGGCATACACATTGGGCGTTGCAACCTCAACCGTCGCGGGAAGATTGAGGATCACCTTGTTGTCCGGCGCAGCGCCCCACGCCGAGGTTACGGCATTGCAAATTTCCAGCGCGAAATCGAGTTCGGTCGCAGAAAAGGCTTCCGGGCTATATTCGAGCACCCATTCCGTTTCGGGTTGTTCGGCGGCCAACTGTTTGATCAAGCTCACCGCCGTGACGGCCATATCGATGACTTCCGTGCGGCTCATACCGAAGACCACGTCGCGAAACGGCTGTGAAGTTGCGTTATAGACATGCACGATGGCACGACGAACACCGCGAAGCGACTCCATGGTGCTGCGGATCAGATGCTCACGCGCCGCTGTCAACACTTCAATGGTGACATCTTCCGGAATCTGATTTCCTTCGATAAGGCCGCGCACAAAATCAAACTCGGTCTTTGATGCGGAAGGGAATGCGACTTCTATCTCCTTGAAACCGATTTCACAAAGCATGTTGAACATGCGCATCTTACGCTCGATATTCATCGGTTCGAAAAGCGACTGGTTGCCATCGCGCAAATCCGAACTCATCCAGATCGGATGTTGGGTGATGGTCCGGTTCGGCCACTGACGGTCAACCAGAGGAACCGGCGGAAACGGCCTGTATTTGTTAGCGTGCGACATGACGGCGACTCCTGAAAAGGTAACAATTTAATGGATGAAATCATAAGTAAAACCGGTCGGCAGGTGCTTGCGTTTTATGATCTATTTGCTATATTTATAGCAACAATATTGCGCATATTATCCATTTAATTTATATTTAATGCTCAATGTAATAATTAACAGGAATTATATGCAACTTGATAACTACGATTTACAGATGCTGCGTGTATTGCAGGAGGATGGGCGCATCAGCAATCAGGATCTGGCAGAACGCATCGGCCTGTCTCCTTCTCCCTGTCTGCGGCGCTTGCGCACGCTCGAAGAATCGGGACTGATCACGGGTTATCGTGCGATACTCGACGCAAAGAAACTGGGTCTGTCACTGATGGCGCTGATCCACATCTCCATGGATCAACATACGCCCGAGCGCTTTGACAACTTCGAGGAAAAGATCGCGGAAATACCGGAGGTGCTGGAATGCCTGCTGATCACAGGACAAGATGCCGACTACCAGCTCAAGGTGGTCGTCAAAGATATGGATGGCTATCAGGATTTGCTGCTCAATCGTCTCACCCGCATCGAAGGCGTGACCGGCGTGCACTCCAGCTTTGTGCTGCGCCGGGTCATCGACAAGACCGCGTTACCACTTTCGATATAAGTTGCCAGCGCAAAAAATCACCTGCTCGTCGATCGGGTCAGCGCTGGCTTTTTTGGCTATCTGCAATCCAGGGTTGGGTGAGCAATTTTTTATGTTCAAACCGTTTGAGCAGCAATTGTTGCCCTGATTGGAATCGAGTTAGTCGAAATTGATCATGCCTTTGGAATCAAGCCGCAATCGACCCGAACTTGCACCGTTCCGGCCATGAATGAAGGACTGAAATTTCTAATGGATTATTTGAGTTAAATCTACATCGCGAGTAACACCTGTTCAGCGACTGCACGCACTTCTTTTCTGCGGCCATGCCCAGGAAATGGCATGTCCTCGACCTCCACCAAACCGATCCGCTCCAACTCATCAATATCACGTTTTACCGCACTGCGATCACGATGCAGTCGTTGCGATAAGTCAGTAATTGATCCAGGCGATTCCTTCACCTCACGGAACAAAACAAGCTTGGCCGTCGTAATCAGCCGTGCCAAATCCTCTGGATCTTCAAAAGAAATGATCCGTTCACGAGGTATACGCTTGCCCTGATCCGCCAGCTTGGCAATTTCCTTGCCTCGCTTGAAAAAATCATCCGTGTTTGCGACTTTAATTATAGTTTTCATTTTTTGCTCCTAAACGCCACCCAGTCAATTTGGAATCGCTCCTCGATATCTTCAAAGGTCGTAAAATCAATCGGCTCGACCACTCCCATCAAATGCCTGTGATGAAAACCGTGCGCATTATCATAGCCAACCACACGCCCGTTATCGCCTTGAAATATACCCCGATTGATGTATGCCAAATTGTAGCGAACTATCCTTCCCTGCTCATCCTCCCAAACCTCACGACGCAAAACGCCGTTTCCTTTCTTCAAGGACAAAGACCATGAGTCGTCAGCTATTTTAATTTCAGGCATGACGTATGGTATCACTGCTGAAAACTATTCGTACACTGATGTCGCAAAATTCCATCAAAAAATTGGCTGCATGGAAGCTGTTGTTCATGAAGTACCTGTCAAACAGCGCTTTGAATTTTTCACTATATTACATTTAGCAACTGTAAAAACAAATCCATAAGCCATTGTAATTACGTATATTTCTAAAATCACACTGGGCGCACTGACTAGTGATAAATATTGAAGCTGTTTGTCACCTTTGACATTTCGCTGTCCAACCGTGTATTGCACGTAACGTGCTATCAGTTTTTTGGGAAAGCCAACCCTGTGTTGCACAAAACGGCATAGGAAAGTAGCGGCAGCCGGGGTTTTCGACCCCGAATACACACAGCCTTTTTTTGTATCCGCAGCAAACCGCGCCGGCATGACTGTTATAATCCCTGCCAATTTTTTCCGCGCGCCTCCATGAATATCCTTTACGAAGAAGACGGCAGTTTCAAGGTCGGCAGCATCATGACCGACAACACCAGTTCGCTGCAGATCGAAAGCCTGTCCGGCAAACGCAGCAAGATCAAGGCGGCCAACGTGATGCTTCAGTTTACCCAACCGGAGATGAGCGATTTCATCCCTCAGGCGGAAACCCTGGCGGCTGACATCGAGGTTGAATTCCTGTGGGAATGCTGCCCGCCGGAGGAATTCGGCTTCGAGCAAATCGCCACCGAATATTTCGGCCATAAGCCAAGTTCACTGGAAGCGGCAGCCACATTGCTACGCCTGCATGCTGCGCCGATTTATTTCCACCGTAAGGGTAAAGGCCGCTATCGTGCAGCGCCGCCCGAAGTGTTGAAGGCCGCCCTCGCCGGTGCCGAGAAAAAACGACTGGCGCTGGCAGCGCAGGCGCATATGACAGCGCAACTGATCCGCTTTGAATTGCCGGCCGAATTTTCCGATCACATCAACCAAATGCTCTACAATCCTGAAAGAAATACCATAGAAATCAAGGCACTGGAAGCCGCCTGTGCTGCGACGCATCTTTCCGCCGTACACTTGTTGCATCGCTGCGGCGCACTGCCTTCCACGCAGCAATACCATTTCCAGAAATTCCTGTTTGAGAATTTCCCCAAAGGTACCGGTTTCCCGGCAGTCGAACTCTCCGGCTGGGACGAATTGCCGATGGGCGCTGTCAACGCGTTCAGCATCGACGATGCGACCACTACCGAAATCGACGACGCATTCTCGGTTGAAAAGCTGGGGAACGGCAACTGGCGCATCGGCGTGCATATCGCAGCGCCGGCGCTGGGCATGCCGCGCGACTCGGATGCCGACAAGATCGCAGCATCCCGTCTGTCCACCGTGTATATGCCGGGATCGAAGATCACGATGCTGCCGGACAGCATCGTCGAAGCCTTTACGCTGACAGCCGATCGCGTATGCCCTGCGCTGTCCATGTATATCGAAGTCGAAGCCGAAACCCTGAACATCCTCAATTACGAAAGCCGCGTCGAGCGCGTGCATATCGCGGCCAATCTGCGCCACGACACGCTGGAACCCTTGTTCAACGAGGAGTCGCTGGCAGCAGGCCGCCTCGATTACCCGTATGCCAATGAACTGACGCTGCTGTGGCATCTGGTGCAGAAGATGGAAGCCGGGCGCGGCAAGGCGGATAACAACACTCAGGTAGATTACAACTTCCACATCGAGTACGATCGCGTCAGCATCACCAACCGTCGTCGCGGCTCGCCGATCGACAAGGTGGTCTCCGAACTGATGATACTGGTCAATTGCGAATGGGGAAAACACCTGTCCGAACATGGCTTCCCCGGCATCTACCGCACCCAGCAGGGCGGCAAGGTCAGGATGAGCACGGTTGCAGCCCCCCATCAGGGCTTAGGGGTGGCGCAATACATGTGGTCCAGCTCGCCGCTGCGTCGCTATGTGGACATGGTCAACCAGCGCCAGATCATCGCAATGTTAAAGGATGAACCCGCCCCTTATCCGAAAAACGACACCGGCTTGTACACCATCCTGCGCGACTTCGACGCCACGTACACCATCTACAACGACTTCCAGCGCAACATGGAACGTTACTGGTGCTTAAGATGGTTGCAACAGGAGAATGTCGAGCTGATCGAGGCCAACGTATTAAAGGAAAATCTGGTGAAAATGACCGATATTCCGCTGGTATTCCGCGCGCCGTCCCTGCCGGAACAGTTGCCTGCCAAAACCCGCGTGCAACTGGCCGTCACCGGAATCGACCTGCTCGATCTGTCGATACAGACACGCTATCTCGCCACGATAGCCACAGACGAGAATACAGCGACCGATGAAGAACTGGCAGAATACGAAGAGCAGGCGGGTGATCTGGCGGAGATGACAAAACCTGAAGAAGCCGTTGAAACAGTTCAGCAAGTTGCCGACGCAGAGGGCGGGGAAACGGCTTGCTAGCCAGACTGAAAACGGGCATTTCGCTGGCGATGATGTTTTCCATCGCACTGCATGCGTTCGCCCTGTTCGGTGTTGCACTGGTATTACCAGATCCACACAAGGCGGCAGATATCATGCAGCCGCTGCATGTGGTGCTGGTCAACAGCAAATCGAATTCGAAACCGATCAAAGCCGACGCACTCGCGCAGGCCAATCTGGACGGCGGCGGCAATACCATCGAGGACCGGCAGGCCAAAAGCATGCTGCCGGATATCCGCGACGACAGCCGGATCACGCCCGAGCAGGAGGCGAAACAGGTTGCGAAACTGGAAGAACAATCCCAACGCATGCTGACTCGCCTGAAAAGCAGCTATAAACTCGATCAGCCGCAACCCAAAATCGATACGCCCAGCGCAGAGGATATGGTGCAGCGCAGCCTGGAGATTGCCCGTCTGGAAGCGCAGATCAATAAAAACAACGATTACTATCAGAAGTTACCGCGTCGAAAATTCATCGGCGCACGCACTCAGGAATACCGTTTTGCCCAATATATCGAGGACTGGCGCGTCAAGGTGGAACGCATCGGCAATCTGAACTACCCCGAACAGGCCAGACGTGAACAAGTCTACGGAAAATTACAGCTTTCCGTCTCGATCAGGGCGGACGGCAGCGTGGAAAACATCGAAGTCAGCCGCTCTTCCGGCCACCGGATTCTCGATGCGGCCGCAGTGCGCATCGTCAAACTGGCAAGCGCAAACGGATTCGCCCCTCTTCCGCCAGACATCACCCGCGACGTGGACATCCTGACCATCACCCGTACCTGGTCGTTTACGCCCTCAGACAAACTGGAAAGCGAATAAACCTTTTCTGACTTGAAGTATTGACCGCGCAATCCAATGGGGCAATACTGCGACAGCACGTATCGCTGGTATTTTCAATCAGAAAACGGGAGGAAACTCTTATGCGGATCATATTTCTCAGCCTGGGTCTCGTATTTGCCGCTGTTCTTTTCCCCTCACCTTCCTTCGCTCAGAGCGAAGATAGAGCACACACTTTCATGGTAAGAGGTCTGGCTGCCGTTGAAATGGCAAGGAACGATGACGAACTTATCGCGGCCATCGATGAGTTCAGAAAAGCCACTGAAATTGATCCTGCTCTGACGGTCGCATGGTACAACATGGGGAAAATACAGGCTAAAACAGGACAATTCCAGGATGCCATCAACAGTTTCAATCGCTATCTGGCCATTACCCCGCAGGCTGACGATGCATCCAAGGTCAGGGACGAAATCATCAAGCTTGAGTACCGGCTCGAAAGCCAGGAAAAATTGCAGAATCTGTCCGGAATATGGGATACATCCGATGGCCTGAAGGCCAGAATCGACGTGACCGGCAGCAAATTATTGATTCAGATGCAACAAATCACCTTCCCGCAAAGCACCGAAGTTTGGATGTACGACGACCTCCTCAGCAACCCGAATACGACCTTCGACTTCAGGAACAGCCCTGTCATTAGACTCGAATTGAGGGGAAACAAGTTGTCAGGAACCATAGAGCTTTCAGCGACAACCTCTCTTGACACCGGGGACTGGTGCATCCTTCCTGCCGAGACTAACCAGGTAAACGGCATGCTGGAGCAGGGCAAGATTGTGCTTGAAGTAAAAAAACAGAAGTATAAAGTGGTGATGAACAGCAACGACGGCTGGCTCTCTTCTCCTAAAGTGCGTTGCGATGGCGTTATACCCACAGGAGATATGGTTACGAAAATAACGCTGACAAAGCCTGTCGAAAGGTAGGATTCGCCTGTCATCACCAAACACAAGGTGCTACCATGCAATACAAAATCGCCATATTCACCGTCTTACTGGTCATCGCCCAATCGGCCTGCGGTGCTAGTGCAGGCGAACGTGCACTAGCCTGGGCACAATCGCAACGCGATGCGGCACTGGGTTCAGTGATGGTTGCACGCCATCGCCTGGAAACTGCAGAAAGCGACCTTGCTGTGTCGCGCAATGTCGAGCGCGATATCAGCACCAGCAAGGATGCCGCCGCACTGTCCGTTGCACACGAAGCGGTTACAGTCAGCGAACAAGGCCTTCAGGAAGCAAAAGTCTTATTGAAACGTGCAACTGCTTTCCTGTCCAGACAGGAAAGCACCGTAAGCGCCGTAAAAAATTTCATTGCCGAAAACAACAGCCACAAGGCGCTGTTCATCCCGGTCGATGGCCGGGTACGCCGGGTTTCAGCCAGCGGCGTGACTTATACCGGTGACGATCTCCCGGCCCCGCTGCGTGCAGGCGACAGGATCGAGGTCGGACCCGGAAGCAGCGCCCGGCTGTTTGTCGCAGGAGGCAATGCCGAAATTGCGCTGTCGCAAAACAGCAGCATGACGCTTGAACGCAATGAAGCCGATGACAGTTTTGAAGCGCTACTGACCGAAGGGTTCGGACGGATCAGGGCAAGAACAAAAAATTACTTCAAGAAATTTGAGGTCAGAACGCCCAGTGCTGTCACTTCCGTGCGCGGCACCGATTTTTCCGTGAAGGCCTCCCCCGCCGGAACCCGCGTCGAGGTGTTTGAAAGCATTGTCTACGTCAGTCCGATCAATGGCAGCGAAGGTGTCGAGGTTCACGCCGGTGAAGGATGTGATGTCCTGAAGGAAGGCGGCATCCAGCCCGTAAAACAGCTGGATACTCAGCCACGTAAAAGTCCCTGGAGCGAAAATGTCACGCCCAATTGATTCATCGTTTTTTCAGCCAGCCGCCTTGCTCAGTTTGAAGGCGGCTCTGCTCACTGCATCTCTTATCTGTTGCATTCCTGCCCACGCCGGCAGTGCTCCGAATGTATCTTCTCCGACCTGCGTCAAGTGGTGCGGCAACGACGCGCCATCCGGCCGCACGACATCCAAACCCAGAAGCAGCCCTGCCCCTGTACCTGTCATCGATGTCGGATCGATGATGGATGCGACCCGGGCCCGGATCAAAAAAAACCAGCAGTCAAATCTGGAAGCGGCAAAAGCCGCCGATGCAATCCGGCTGAAGCAGGAAGCCCAGCAGCGTGCCGCTGCACAAGCCCAACAATCCGCTGAACGAATAGAAATACAGAAACTGAGCGGCGAATTAAAAGGAGGAGTGACGATGGAAGCACCGAACAACATCACGCTCAAACCGATACCGCCCGCATCAGGTCTGGCCAGATCGCAACTCGATTGCGCCGCAAACATCAAGCCTGATATCAACCACAGCAATCCCGGCGAAGAAAGCTGGCAAAGTCATGCCGGCGGCTGTACACCTGTAACACCGAACGTACCTGAACCACCCCAACCCACCCGCGTGGAAAACCAGGCCGACCAGCTGGCCAAACTGCTGGATTCCCTGATGCAACAGATTTCCACCAAACGCGAGAAGCTGACGCAACAGGACAGTGAGATTGCCTCCAAAGAGCAGGAAGTCGCACAGGAACAATTAAAAATCGTCAATCCCGGCAAAGGAGAAAGCGATGCATTACGGCGCGCGCGGGAAGCATTGGAAAAAGCCCGTGCTGATCGCGCGCGTACTGCAGACGAGCTGGCAAAACTCGAACATCAGGAACAGACTGCAAGAGACAAAACACCACCGCCACAATGATACTATGGAGACAATCATGAGAACGAAAATCTGGCTATTGCTGACCTTGCTGCTGGTCGCACTGCCCGTCATGGCGGAAGAAGGGCCAGCCGATGCGCGTCGCCATATGATACGCGGCGTCGCAGCCATTGAAATGGCCAAAAGCAATGCTGAACTTGCGCTGGCGGCTGACGAGTTCAAACGTGCCACAGAACTGGATCCGAACCTTTCCGCCGCCTGGTATAACCTGGGTTCGGTGCAGTCCAAACTGGGACAGTTCGATGCAGCGATCCTGAGTTATCAGCGCTATCTGGCGCGCGCTCCCAACGCCGAAGATACGCAAAAGGTTCAGGACGAAATCATCAAGCTGGAGTTCCGTCAGGAACAGGCTGGTAAGGCCACCTCTCGTGCCGGACTTTGGATCGCCTCTGACGGCACCCTATTCAATATGAAAGTCGAGGGAAATCGCCTGACGCTGTCCACGGAACACCACCCCATCACCGACAATGAGGCCGTGGCGACTTACACCTTCGTCGGCACAATGCCTATCCTCGAACAGGAGCAAGTCAGCTATCAGCTCGAATTGACCGGCAACAAGCTCACCGGCAACTGGATGCACTCGGCGGTCAAAACCGATCAATGCACGATTCCCGAAGAGCGCGGCGATGTGAAGGGTGAGTTGAACGATGCCAACCAGACTATCGTCCTTCATTACTCCAGAACCAGCTACCGCGCACCTACCATCATGGCCATCTTTCCCGGAGATTATTGCGGCGGCATTGAAGCCATTGAAAAACGCGACATCGAGATGACTTTTCGCGGCCCGCTGCCACAAGCATGGCCAATGGGGTTTGGTTTTTCCGGACTGCAACGTTCTTTAGATATATTTGTAAAAATCGGCTGGTTCGGGCGACTCAAGGTAGATAAGGTTTTACCCGACACACCTGCTGAAGCGGCGGGTTTAAGGGCTGAGGATGAAATATTGGCGATTGACGGCAGTGAAATCAAAAGCCTGACGGCGGGTGAAACGGCATGGCGTCTGTTGGGTCACACCGGCAGCGAAGTCAGCCTGACTGTGTTGCACAGCGGCAGTACTGAACCTGTCGTGCTGCATGTACGCAGAACTGAAGCGCCTGCAAACTTGCGCTAATGTGG
>JAPLQK010000027.1 GCA_026399735.1 Pseudomonadota bacterium | reverse complement strand
TTCAAATTTGACACAGCAAGAATGACGGGATCACCGGTCTGCATGTTCAAGTCGATGAAGCGTGACCTGCCAACAGATTTTAAGCGTGGTGATATGTCAATCGAGTTCGCGCGCGGGTCACACGAAAAGTCTATTGATCGTTCTGTCGTGACATATACGCCACCGACATTAGCTGAAAAGCTAACGGTCCCCGCTGAATATCGTGCCGAAATGCAGCAAGCGGTAAATAAAACAAAGGAATTGTGGAATGACAGTAAATCATTGGAAATAGCCGGTCACGGTTATCTGACAAAGCCTGATCTTGATCCGGCACGCATTCGACAAACAGCTGAGGGCAAGCTGCTTGTCCCTATTTTTCGCCCTGCTGCACCTGATTTGTCAAAAATCGAGGTAGCTGGCGCGCAACTCATATCCTCAAACGGTTTCAAGCAATTCATCCCTGGCACCAAGTCCGGCGGTGGATTTGCGCTCATTCCTGCGCATCCTGATCCCAACAAATGGTTTGACCATCTGAGCAAAAGCGACAAACCGCTGGTTTTGTGTGAAGGCATAGGCACTGCCATGGCTATTCACCAAGCAACCGGCCTACCGGTTATGGCATGCCTCACTGCCAAGAATCTTCCAGCCGTGGCTGAGTGGCTGAAACATGAAGGCCACATAAATAACCGTGCAGTGAAGATTTTTGCTGACAACGACCTATCTCGTGATCGCGAGGTGGATTCCTACATAGGAATTAAGGAGGCATGCAAGGCAGCTGACTTGCTCGGTGCCAAGGTCGCACTGGCAGACAACGACAAGCGTGGTTATGACGCGCGCGATTTGATGCGTGATGGCGGGACGCAAGCCGTTGCAGAACTAATCAATAACGCTCGCACCGTCGAGCAAGTGAAGTTGGATCGTGCTGAGGTATTTAGCCAAAGACAAGTTCTGCAACAGCAGGTGCAGCAAGAGCAAGAAGTAGAACCTGAGCCGGAATTGGCTCGACAACCCCTTTGAATACAAGAAAGAGAGAAGAAAATGGACAATTTTCAAACTTTAGTGGCGCACGGTGCTGCTCATTATCAGCACGATGAGAAAGAAGCGGGTAGCTATTTCGCAACGCTTCAAAATGAAAACGGGAAGGAGAAAACTGTTTGGGGAGTTGATATACAGCGAAGCCTGGAAGCGGCTGGTGTAGAAATTGGCGACAAGATTGAACTATCAGTTGGCGAAATCAAGCCGGTCACTATTCAAGAAAAACAGCTGGACGGCACGACCATCGAAAAAACAGTCAAACGTAATGAATGGATCACAAATAAAAAACAGCCGGAAATTAGCAAGGAAATTGAGGTTGATGGAACAGAACCACAAGTCGCAAGTTTAGCAACTGCCCAGACAATTGAAACTGAACAAACGCCAGAACAATCTAAGCGTGCTGCGCTGGCTGAAGAATATGAAAAGGAAATTTCCCCAGCTCGCGACGCACGCAATACCGCAATCGAAACGCACGAGAAGGAATTCGCTAATAAATGGGCGGCGCTTCAAGGTGATATCGCAAAAGTGAGAACAACCGTGAGCGAAAAGTTTGAGATTGATAATGTTCCGCAAAAGCAGCGAGACAATATTCTCGCTATGGAAACAGCAAAACTCATTGAGCATCATGAAGTGTCAAAACATGAGGCTGCTATCAAGCTGGACAAAGAGCTACCTGCGGTAAAAAAGTGGGTGGAATTTCTGGAAGAAAAATCCATTAGCAACGACCCCGCTGTTTTGGATTTGCTTGCAGATGCTAAAGAAGCTCCTGAAGCATCTATGACTGGCATATCGGATGGTGTGCCTCGTTCTGTCGTCATGTCAGACTTATCGTTCAAAGCTGACAAAGACAGTGTGAAATACCTTCGCGGTAAGGATGAAATTATCACTGATCGCGGGCATCGACTCGATGTAAAGAGACTGGATGATCGTGATATTCAGGCAGCACTCCAAATCGCATCCCAAAAATTCGACATGAACAAAGGTTTGATTCTGTCCGGTGACGTGGCATTTCGCACGCGCTCTGCTGAGCTCGCTGGCCGCATGGGGCTGAACGTACAAAATATGTCGCCTGAAATGCAGAAGGCATGGGATCGAGGACAGCGTAGTACGGCTGTACTCAAGCAGCATGAGCGTCCCAACATCGCTAACAGTATTAGCGGTGAGGCAAAGCATCCCGAACATGTGTTGCTGAAGGTTGACCAGCGCATTGATATTCAAGCGCTGCTGGAAAGCGGTACTGGATTAAAAGCAGGACCAGACGTTAATTCACTTCTGATGAATCCTGAGCAATACATGGGTGCAATGGACGCATGGCGCAACACCGACTCCAAAACGCTGGAAGCTCTGGCGCATGCAGACATTAACCGTGCTGATGGCGGCTTGGATGTGACTGAAATTGCCGGGTCAGCACCGGAGCTGGTAGATGGAAACGGCCTGTCGCCGTTGGCAAAAGAGCTTGTGTTAGTACGCGATGCAAAAACCATTGATGCAAGGGAATTGGCTCAAAACCCATCAATTTACAAAACCATTCAGGATCGTGTTGCCGAAGAAAAGGCGCAACAACTACAAACCGACAAGTCGCTGAACGTGCGGAATATTGATGCTCAGGATGCTGAAAAGGCCAAAGAAATTGAAAAGGTGCGCGATGAAAAGTCGAAGCATGTTGAAAAACAAGAGGTAACGGCACTTAAGGAACATAAGCATGAACATCAACAAGAACACGATAAGGAACAGGATCCCGAGCAGGATCACGGGCTAGGTTTCTAAGACTGTCACTGGGGTATCTGCATTGCGTGGATACCCTTTTTAATTCGAGGAGAAACACATGAATGAGTACGTTGAAATTGAAATTCCGAAATCTGATGCCGCTAAATATGGCGTTGATATTCGTCCAGAAGCTGAATTTGCAGCGGATGAAGAGGTGAATCATGGCTGATGAAATCAAGAAAGACTTCCGCCAAGAGTTGACCGATAAATTCGTAGCAGCATTGGAGGAAGGCCGCATCCCCTGGCAGCGTCCGTGGAACGAGACTGCGATACCTCTTTCGGCTCCCATAAACGCTATCAGTGAAAAATCGTATCAGGGTGGCAATCGACTTGTTCTGACACTTACTCAGATGGATAAAAATTATCTTGATCCACGCTGGGTGACTTTCAACCAGGCTAAAACCTTGGGCGGTTCTGTAGCTAAAGGAGAAAAAGGGACACAGATTGAATTCTGGCGTGAGAAACCATTCTTCGAGCGAAAAGATGTTGATGTGAAGCTCGGCGGCTCGCCGGTCAAGGTTATGAGTGAGAAGGATGATCAAGTTACTCTGGCCGGTGGTCGTACTGCGCCTGTGAGTGCCTTTACTGTGCATCATGATGGCAAGGAATATGGATGGGGACAAGCTGAGCGCAAGCTGAATACATTGGTCGGCCAGACGCACACGCTTTTCAACGTTGGCCAATGTCAGGACTTGAAGATTGAGCCAATGACTCCAACACCGGAATCAAAAATGCCGATGCATGAGCGCGGTGAGTTGCTGCTCGAAGGCATGAAAAATGACGGTGTGAGATTCGTCGAATCGCCAAATCGCGCGTTCTATCGGTCAGCCAGTGACACGATCAGCCTGCCGCCTCGTGATGACTTCAAGAGTGAGGCTATGTTCTACGGTACAGCGTTGCATGAGTCTGCGCACGCAACTGGTAATGAAAAACGGCTTAATCGCGATGTCGGGAAATACGAATTCGGTTCTGAAGGCTATGCCAAAGAAGAGCTGGTGGCTGAAATGACAAGTGCATTTCTGGCTGCCGAAACTGGCATTCCGCACGACATGGAGGATCACAAAGCTTATATCCAGTCGTGGGCTTCCGCACTGAAGAACGACAAAAATGAGATTTTTCGTGCAGCAAAATTGGCTGATCAGGCAGCGAACTACATGCATGATCGGGCCCGTGAAGCACAGCTTGAGAAGACAAATGAACTGTCGAATGAACTGGAAAAATTTGCTGGTATTGAGACCGAGCCACTACCTGGTTTATCGCCTGAAGCTGGATTGCGTGAAATATGGACTGCAAAGGGTGTTTCGGCTGTAAAGCAAGATGAACTACTCCAGGAAATTGCTGCGAAGGCTGCGCCTGGTGCTTCAGTTGGCCCTTTCAATATTGGAGGTGAGATTTTAAAACCGTTAGGTTTACCCGGTAATCGTTACGATCTGTCTCATATTTTCAGCGCATTGCCCGCGAAGAACGAATCAGCCATTCTTGATATTGACGCTCAGTTAGCACAAGATCATGCAGCGATGGATGCTGGCACGATGGAGCGAATTTTTGACGATGTCATGTCAAAAACAGACAAACAATTAGCAATCGGCAAAATTGATCAACAAACTTTTGATCGACTGACAGAGAAATATGCCAAGCCAGACTTACCTGGTATGAATGGGTTATCGGCTCACGATGTTCTGATGGGTGACTACAAGCCCTATTCAGGCAGCCGTGTCTATGTCGAGCGTGGTTTTCTGACGATTGACCATGAGGATCGAAAAATATCGTTCGGTGGTGCCCAGTCGCTTGGTGAAGCCGCATCCGAATACGGTCTTTCAACAAAAGACCTGCGTACGGCCAATGCCATTGAGCTAAAACAGATTGATGCGAAGAACCAGGAGTTGTCAAAGCAAGCAAGTGCTCGGCGCGCTGCAAACAAGAACTATCACCCTACCATCGCAGAGCTTAAAGCAATTGATGCGGTACTCATTGAACAGTACAAAGAAAAACTCAATTCCGAAAATTCTGAGCAAAATAAAGAGGCGCACGCTCAACCAAGGGATGCTGCTATCAGGCATGAAGCTGAACCTGAAATTGACTTAGTGCGGTAATCAAAATTACCGCCTGCCCTGAATAGCGGTACCGACGGCCTCCACGTGGGGCCGTTTTCTATTCAGGAGACTCGCATGCCGTCAAAACTTTACAACATCCCAAAAGCACAAGGCGATATGACAAAAGTCGTATGGCCTGCACTGGGCTTATTCATTATGATTGTTTTCACGTCAAGCTGGGCCGCAACGGAATATGTGGCGTGGAAATTGAGATGGGATACGTTGCTTGGTGCGCCAATGTGGGGCGAGTGGATATATGAGCCTTGGTCAATTCTGATCTGGACATTCAAATTCAATTCGATGAAGTACGGCCAGTCAGTATTGGACGTATTCGAAGTCGCCCATTTGATTATGGCCGCTGGCGGACTGGCCGCTCTGCTAATACCAGTCGGATATGCGTTCTATCGCACCAAAAATTCGGGTAACGAAAAAAACGATCTGCACGGCTCGGCGCATTGGGCAAACGATGAGGAAGTTATTGCGACAAAACTACTGCCCGATGACAAAAATCGCGGCGGTGTTTTCTTTGGTGCATACACATCAACCGAAGGTAAAAACAAAGGAAAAATAGCCTATCTACGCCACAAAGGACCTGAGCATATGATGGTATTTGCCCCCTCTCGATCAGGAAAAGGTGTTGGTATTGTGATTCCGACACTTTTAAGTTGGGATGAGTCTGTATTGGTGCATGACATCAAGGGAGAAAACTGGCAGCTGACATCAGGTTTTCGCGCATCGATGGGGCAACACTGTATCAAGTTTGATCCGACGGCGTTGGATTCAGCACGATTTAATCCACTGGCCGAAATCAGAATTGGCACCGAATTTGAGACGCGCGATGTTCAGAACATTGCAACGATGATCGTCGATCCGGATGGTAAGGGATTGAACGACCATTGGGCTAAAACCGGATTCGACCTACTTACTGGCGTGATTCTGCATGTTCTTTATGTTGAAGATGACAAAAGCCTAGCACGGGTGCAATCGCTATTGTCTGAGCCGCCGCCAGCGGATGTAAAAGACGAGGACAAAAAGAAATCCGGCATTCAGCTTGTCATGGAAAAAGTCCGTGACACAAAACACCTCGGTGATCGTCCTCATCCAGTTGTACAGCAATCTGCACAATCATTTCTGAACAAGGCTGCCAGCGAATCATCAGGTGTTTTAAGTACCGCGCAGTCGTTTTTGTCTCTCTATAAAGACGACGTGGTAGCGGCAAATACACGTGTTTCCGACTTTACGTTGACAAGTCTGATGGAGCAAAAAACCAGCCTGTATCTGGTGGTTCCACCGTCTGACAAGGATCGTTTGAAACCATTAATCCGCCTTATTATTAACCAGGTCACGCGTCGTCTGACCGAAGGTATGGAATTTAATGCCGATGGGTCTGGAAAATCACGCTATCCGCACCGGCTGTTGATGGTGCTGGACGAATTCCCTTCTCTTGGAAAACTGGACATTTTCCAAGAAGCATTGGCATTTTTGGCTGGATATGGAATCAAAGCACTGCTGATTACGCAAGACCTGTCGCAACTGCACGCGATATACACAAAAGATGAATCGATTATGTCGAACTGCCATATCCGTATCGCGTATGCACCAAACAAGATTGAGACGGCAAAGCTGCTATCAGAAATGACAGGCAAAGCCACAGTGACCCACACGCAACGACAATATTCAGGAAATCGTTTGGCCGTGGTACTTCAACATGTAAATACCAATGAGCAGATTGTAGGTCGCTCACTGCTGGAGCCTGACGAAGCGATGCGGCTGCCTGCGGATGACGAAATCGTGTTTGTGGCCGGGCATCCACCGATCTATTGCCAGAAGATCAAATATTACCTTGATCCGGCTTTTGCTGAGCGCATCAAAATTAAGCCTCCTGCAACTGGCCGGAATCTGGCGGCATGATCATGTTACCGATGATACTGCTCGCAACTTGCTCGCCACTGGTTGATCCGGTCACAATGTCGGCAGTGGTACAGAACGAATCCGGTGGAAACCCACTGGCAATGCACGACAACGCTGATGGCAAATCGTATTCCCCGAAGTCTCTTGATGAGGCTGTGACGCTGGCAAAGCGATTAATTGCCGCAGGTCACAGCGTTGATCTTGGTCTTGCACAAATTAACAGTAAAAATCTGCAATGGGTAGGAATGACGGTCGAGCAGTCCTTTGATGCTTGCTCGAACCTACAAGCCAGCCAGCAAGTCCTTGTGGACGCGCACAAGCGGTCTGATGGTGACCTGCAAAAGACATTGCAGATATACAACACCGGAAAAACGACGGGCAGTCAGTACTCATCAAAGGTGTATGGCAAAGCTGGTGTGGTTGTCCCGGCCATACCAGGCGGAACGCCTGCCAAGTGGACAAAGAGCGAAGTTGAAATAACTGATGTTCGTCGAAGCCGGCCAGCTGATGCCGTTCAGGTAAGGGTGCAATGGACTCCTGCTGCAAGCCCGCTTGAGGCGGATGGGACTGGGCTTTCTGTCGCATGGTGACTTCCTGATTATTCCGCGTTTGCACAATACTTGTATATCAAAAAATACAGGTGACTCAAGTGCCAAACGAATACTTCCGCATTAAAGATCAAGGCTTGTTTAATGAGCTTCAGGCTTATTCAATCGAGGTTCAGGCTTCATCCGCGCATCGTCGAGCACAGCGACGCAGTCAGCTGGTCGGCGTTGGTGTGTTTCTGCTGATAGCCGGGTTTATCCTACACGCTGCTTTTATTACGTCGTTATCTACAGTTCAACATGCAAAAACAATAGCCGTTGATGATCTGACGGCTAATCCTTCCGCGCTATTAACTGAAACGTCAAAATCCGTGCTGAAAATGGCTAAGCCTGGACAAGTCTACATCGTGCAAGTCTCGGTCAAGCCGTTGTGATCATGACCACCTCAAAAGCCAACTGGACGCGCCTGCGCGCCCCGCTTCTGCTGCTATCGGTTATGGCACTGGCCGTCGTGGCTATGAATGTGGTCGGTGTCCGGATCAACTGGACTGCTTCTGAGCCTCGCGGCGTGTACCTGGTGCAGCCAGTCTCTGCTGGCATCGAGCGCGGTGATCTGATTGAATTTTGCTATTCCGGCGCAATAAATCGCTATATGACGCATGGCGTTTGTCCTAATGGTTCTGCACCATTCTTCAAGACTGCTGCGGCTGTGCCTGGTGATCTGGTGGTGGTTGGTGATGCTGGTGTGCTGATCAACGGGGTGATGCTGTCCGATTCTCGCCCTCTGTCCTTCTCTGTCTCTGATCCGACCATGGAGCTCCCAGTCTTGCGTGGGCGATTTTTACTGAAGCCAGGTCAGTATTGGACGTATGGCAGTAAAACGCCGGGTCGGTCATACGACTCAAGGTATTTTGGCCCCATTGATCTGGCTGAGATTCGGTCAGTGTCAAAATAGCGTAACAGTAACAAAAATGAATGCACTCAGGTCTTCGACGGTCGTGGTTACATTCGGGTTAGTCGGTGTCTTAATAGGATGGCTGGCATGGGGAAACGGAACTGAAGCTTGGTGGCTAATGTATCTGACACTGCTGCCGCTATCTTGGGGATTGGCTCAGTCTCGGTTGTCGGCGTCATTATTGATGCTTGGCTATTATTTAGGTGGTGCTCGGGGTTTGCCTGGTGGCGCTGCTGTTTTCTTTGGTAGTGACTCACCTGCATGGCTTGGCTTCGTGTGCTATCTGGCGGCATGCCTTTTTTTGACACTTCCGTTTTCCCTTCTATGGTCTAAATCCGGTAGCGGCTGGCGCTTTGTAGCGGCGACATGCGTGAGTATCATGCCGCCATTGGCGTTTGTCGGCTGGATCAATCCGTTGGCAGTTACCGGTGCGCTGTATCCGGCGATGGGGTGGCTCGGGCTGGCGTTCACGCTAGCCATGATGATGTCGCTGGCAGTAAGGTCGACTCAGTGGATATTTACGCTTGCGTTTATGGCTGTGGTCGCTAATGCCTATTACATCGCGCCTGCCGTTCCTGCTGGATGGGCTGGCATGGACACGCATTTTCCACAACTGGGAAGCGGTGGCGGCATTGGGCAGGTTATTGATGCAATGAAGCGCGTGGATTGGCTGGTGAAGTATACTGATACGGTTCCAGCGAACAGCGTCCGCGTGCTACCGGAAACAGTGATCGGCCCTATTGGAGATTCAGCAAGATTTCTATTAGCTGATGCATCGGCTCGGCTAATTAAACGAGGATCGCGAGTATTGGCCGGCGGCGAGTTAGATCAAGATGATGGTCGGTATCTGAATGCAGTGATGGTGGTTGGCGCTCAGGGATCTGATGGACGGCAGGCTGTTCAAGGCATTCCGGTTCCGGTGTCCATGTGGCATCCATTCGGCAAGGCTGGTGCTGTGGCCGATGTGTGGGGCCATAGCGGCCTTATTAATGTAGCCGGCAAGAAAACTGGTGTGCTGATCTGCTATGAGCAACTACTGACATATTCAGTATTGTGGATGATGACTGAAAAGCCGGATGTGCTGGTCGGTGCATCAAATCTCTGGTGGGTGACAGATAAAACGATTCCGGTTATCCAGGCGCAGATGATGACGACGTATGGGCGGTTGTTCGATGTCGGGGTGGTGAGAGCGGTGAATGCTAAAGAGGGATACCACGCTTGAGCGCAAAACGCATAGCTTTAGATAGCAACGAATCATTCACTTTTTCTGCATTCTCTTTGAAAATACGAGCGGAAAAAACAGAAAAGTCACTATAGCAATCATCCCGATTTTTAAACTGAGGGGAGGAAAAGTGCTCTCCATTAAACTCCCCTACAAAAAACCGATTAGATTTAGATCCATGCGCAAGTAAAAGATCAAAGAGAACGGCACCATGAACTTTTTTACGTTTCAGGTCTTTTTCAACCTGGCTTAAATATTCCATTGGGCTTACAGCACCAACGGCAAAAACGGCAGCCGAAAAGCTCTCCGATAATTTAGTCTGAATGAGGTATTTGTTATTCACGATAAAAGTTTAATACATGCCTTTTCAATGTTATCAAGAACTTCTTGAACAATCATCTGAGCATCATGCATTGAGCCTAAAATACGAGAAGTTTCCGGTGTTGCATCCATATGAAACAACCCATGTCTTTGGTTCTTGTACAGAGTATAACTGGTTGCTAGTATATCTGCACGAGGTTGTCCAACATACGATGAATTCACAGCGCTTAAAACATACATGTCTACAACTTTTTGTTCAAAATACCCGCCTATTGAATCTTTATTACCCGGTTTTAATCCGCCAGATATTAAAACTTGTTTGATAAACCCTTCGAGACCACGTAGCGCAGGAAAGGCAATAGCACCAAAATCCTCTAAAGGTAGATTTACTTTGCAAAGTGCTATTGATGAAGAAAGTTGCTTGCGCACGGACTCAGCAATGTATCCACATGAGGCAGGGATTCTCGCTGCAAGTTCATCCTTTATCTCGCTGACAGTGATATTTATGTCATACGTTTCGATTTGTTTCTTTAGAGTGTCCTCCAAAGACAGGACATTTATTAAGTAATCCCATATCAACGTAGCCAAGTGCGCATGTTTTCCTTGGAATTGTACAGTATGGTTATTAAAGACATTGATGGTGAGAGTGTCTTGATTTGGACCAGTCCAACGTGACTGTTTGCAATGTGGCAGATCCTTTTCATCTGCTTTAGTAGCACTTTCACTCGCCAAATAATCAAGCAAGCCATTCAAATCAGACTCTGAAAAATTAGGAATAGAAAGCTCCAGCTTTTTTTCTCTGAATAAGAACAGCGAAAAACTATCTCTGAAGCGAGTGACTCAAATACGTTTTTATCGTGACCCGCTGCCTGCCCTACAGTTGTAGATCCATCCTTGTTTTCAAAAATATTCAGCAGAATATTTTGTCCATCATAAATGCCTTTTAAATGATGATGTCCGGAGGAATTTTTTGGCTCATAAGAAATATTTGCCACGCCAAAATCGGACAATGAAGAAATAATGCAATCTCGACGCAAATTCAGATTTTTGAACGGGGGTTTACTCATATTTTTTATTGGCAATTTATTGGGCAAAGAATTCCATACAACCGACTCTTAAACAAGGTACTGTTGTTGGCTCGAAAATTCTATGAAGAATATGGCGAAATGCAAAGCTCGGTAATTCTATACCAAACTCGTCTTTCTTTTTTGACAATTGCCAGGGTGATATGGCTGTAAAACACCTTATTTATTCAAGCACACGTTTAATGTGCCTTACCACACCGAAGGTGACACCTAAATCGCTCCCCATCACATTCCCATCACACAAAGCCGAACAACGAATAACCAAGCGCCGCTAAATCCAACAAAATAATTTCTGGGAAATAGTTGTTTTCATCGATTTTTCATCACATCCCCATCACAATCCCATCACACTGACTAACTCATTGAATTAGCGGCTTTAATTTGGGGTGGCTGATGGGGCTCGAACCCACGACAACAGGAATCACAATCCTGGACTCTACCAACTGAGCTACAGCCACCATTGAACTTTCCGGACTAAACTTCCGGATACCCGACAGACACTGGTGTGCCCAACAGGAATCGAACCTGTAACCCCCAGCTTAGAAGGCTGGTGCTCTATCCGGTTGAGCTATGGGCACAAATTCTTTCTTGACCAATTTAACTTCGGCAAGAAAACTGCTTTAAATCTGGTCGGGGTGGAGAGATTCGAACTCCCGACATCCTGGTCCCAAACCAGGCGCGCTACCAGGCTACGCTACACCCCGAAGGCTGCGCATTATACAGACGCACCCCAATAATGCAACGCCGATTTCATATTTCTTTCAATCTTTGCATCGCCATCATCAGGTAATACCCCATAGACCACAACGTGAGCAGCGCTGCAATATACAGCAGCCAGTAACCAATCAGCTGGCAATCAATACCCATCAGTTGCTCATTGTAAAGCAGCAAGGTAATCGAAAGCATCTGAAAAGTCGTCTTTATTTTCCCCAGCATGGAAACGGCAGTACTCTTGCTCTCCCCTACCTTGGCCATCCATTCGCGCAGTGCCGAGATGGTAATTTCACGCCCGATGATGATAAAAGCGATGATTGCATCCGCACGACCCAACTTGACAAGCAGAATCAAGGCGGCAGCCACCATCAGCTTGTCTGCGACCGGATCGAGAAAGGCGCCAAATGCGGAAGACTGATTTAACCGGCGCGCAAGGTATCCATCCAGCCAGTCTGTTGCGGCCGCCAAAATAAACACACCCGTTGCAATCAGATTTTTTAAATGCGGACTCAGTGTGCTGTCAGACAGGTAAAAAGCCGTGACAAACACCGGAATGAGCAGAATTCTCAACCAGGTAAGCAAATTTGGGATGTTTATTTTCATAGTCGTTAGTGTAGCTGCTGATAAATAGCTTCAGCAACAACCTTTTGCATTATCGGTGTAGTTGCTGGTGAATCGCCTCAGCAAGCGATTTGCTGATTCCCTCCACCTGACACAGTTGCCCGACACTGGCCTGTGCAACTTCGCGCAAACCGCCGAAGTGCGTCAGCAGGCTGCGCCGCCGTTTATCCCCCACCCCGGCAATCGCTTCCAGACTGGACGTGGTGCGCGCCTTGCCGCGCCGTGCGCGATGACCGGTAATGGCAAAACGGTGCGCCTCATCCCGTATCTGCTGTATCAGATGCAGCGCAGGATCATCGGCACTCAACTGACGGGCAGCGCCATCCGGGAAAATCAGTTGCTCCATCCCGGCCTTGCGCTCGACGCCCTTCGCGACCCCCACCAGCGTCAAATCGAGTTCCAGCGCCTGCATCACCTGCATCGCGACATGCAATTGCCCCAGACCGCCGTCGATCAGAACCAGATCAGGGCGCACACCCTCGCCTGATTTAAGCCTCCGATAGCGACGCATCAAAGCCTGACGCATCGCCGCATAGTCATCCCCGGGCGTAATACCGCCGCCTTCGACCGAGTCTGTTCCGGGCTTAGCCAACGGGCTCAGGACTGGGATGTTGTAGCGCCGGTATTGAGCAGAACGCATGTCGAGATTTTCATACACCACGCAGGACGCCACCGTCGCCTCCCCCATAGTGTGACTGATATCAAAACACTCGATGCGCTGCAAGTCGGGCATATCCAGCCAGACACGCAATTTATCCAGACGCAGCTGCTGGCCGCCTTGCTGCATTATTCGCTGCTGCAGGGCCAGATCGGCGTTGCGCTGCGCCATCTCCAGCCATTGCCGTCGTTCGCCGGCAGTCGCTGTGCTGATCTTAACCGGATGTCCGGCCTGTTCACTGAGCAGTTGCGCCAGCGTTTCACGCCCGTCATTCAATTTACCGTAGTCGCCTGCCAGCACCAGCAGTGGCGGCACAGCACGGCTCAGGTAATGCTGCGCGATAAACGCCTGCACAATTTCATTCGCAGACCAATCTTCCGCATGCTCAGGAAAAAAACTCTTGTCGCCCAGATGACGTCCGCCGCGCACCATCGCCAGATTCACGCAGACCAGATCACCCTGTACGGCCAGCGCGATGATATCGGCATCGGTAGTGCCCCCCGTGGATTCGACAAACTGTTTTTGCTGTACGGTATGCAACGCCCGCAACTGATCGCGCAGCACGGCGGCCTGCTCATAATGCTGCTCTTCCGCCGCCTTTTCCATCGCCAGACGCAATGTGCGCTCCACCTCCTGATGCTTACCTTGCAACAGCAGCACGGCACAGCGAATGTCGGTCTGGTAATCTTCGGCTGAAATCAAATTGACGCAGGGCGCGGTACAGCGATTGATCTGATGCAACAGACAAGGTCTGGTGCGGTTGTGATACACGCTGTCTTCGCAAGTACGGATACGAAAAATCCGCTGCAGCAGCTGAATGGATTCCTTCGCCGCATAGGAATTCGGATAAGGGCCGAAGTACTGGTGCTGGCGGTTGGGCGTGCCGCGATAGTAAGTCAGGCGCGGAAACGCCTCCCCGGTCAGCACGATGTAGGGATAAGACTTGTCGTCCCTGAACAATATGTTGTAGCGCGGCTTTAAAGACTTGATCAGATTGTTTTCGAGCAGCAAGGCCTCGGCTTCGGAGCGCGTCACGGTGGTTTCGATACGCGCGATATGCGACACCATCAGACGTATGCGCGGTGAAATATTGCTCTTCTGGAAATAGGATGAAACGCGCTTTTTCAGCTGATTGGCCTTGCCGACATACAACACCGCGCCACGCTTGTCGTAATAGCGATATACACCCGGCAGCAACGGCAGGCTATCCAGTATCGGCCTGGAATCGAATTTTTCAGTTTCCAACATATTGGACAACAGTCCGTCTCTAACGGCGATTCAACGCGAACATCATGGCCTAATGATGTCCGAAGAAGCCGAAATACCACAGGCCTGCAACCATACCCACGACCGCCAGAATCAGTGCATAAAAGGGCCATGCCGTCTTTT
Organism: Pseudomonadota bacterium; assembly: GCA_026399735.1. GTDB lineage: Bacteria > Pseudomonadota > Gammaproteobacteria > Burkholderiales > Gallionellaceae > Gallionella. The sequence goes on along the minus strand of JAPLQK010000027.1, from coordinate 22,861 downwards.
TCTCGGCAAACGGATCAAAAAGTGAACGATGCGCCCCGATGGGCAGACTCGCCAATCCGGTCAGCGAGGTACCGAACGGAATGTTGATCCGGGCACGCGCATTGACCGCCCAGCCATTGGCATCCAGAATCGGCGCCAGATTGCGCCGTTTCAGTTTGAACCATGCCAACACCATGGCAGGACCCGAAACCAGCAGCATCAGGCCTGCCAGCGCCAGCGGGATTTGCCACGATTTCAATCCCAATACGCCGCCGACGATATGCGCGAGTATGCCGCCGATCGCGCCAATCGCAAGGCCGATGGCCGCAAAAATACCTGCAAATTTGCCGACATCGAATGCAGGTTTAGGCGGCGGCGCAGGTGCGGCAACCACGGCCTTGCCGTTATCCACCACCGCCTTGATCATGCTGGTTTCAGCCGTACTGGCTTTCGCCGTGGCAATTTTTTGCAATTGCTCGCTGATCGCCTTGGACAGTTTTTTGTACGGCGACCAGAATGCCTGACGTATGCTGATCGGGTGATCGATGATGCGCACAATAGTGGCATCCCAGTCCTGGCCTTTGCGGTCGTAGAAAACGCCATTGCGACCAACCAGCAGATAATCCGAATCCCCTGCCGTGAAAGCCGCTGCGATACTCATTTTCTCTGCTCCGCGCACGCAATCGCAATAAGCCAGACACACGCCGCTCATCGTCGCAGAAACAGCGTGTTTGCCCACATCTTCGACCTTGACGGTCAACTCGCAACTGCGCCCGTCCAGATAGAGCGTGCCGACCTGAAAGATACCCTTTTCACGACCGGTATAAAAGTTACGGAAAGAAACGAAATTATTAACCAGCACGAATAAATCGCGTTTGTACAGCAACAGGCGCTCCACCGAATGGACAGCCTTGACCTCGGCTTCAACCGCCTTGTCCTGAGCGATCAATTCATCGATCAGTTTTTTGTGCCCGCATGCCAAGATGTCACGAATGCGCGCGATGCCCAACTGTTCGGCAGATGACTGGGGTTTACCAGCCTGCCACGCTTCAAAAGCTGCAAACTTGCCGCACAACACAGCCCACTCATCTGCATTCAGCGCATCCTTCTTACCCAGCATCGGCGTGACAACCAGGGTACACAGCGCGTCCAGCCTGACCTGCCAGGCTGGATTGACACCTGCGGTCAACGACAAAGGCTGGTCTGCAGCGATGATCGACAGCGGAAAACTCGCCACTTCCGCGCTTTGCGCGGACAAACTTCGCACTGAAATCTGCTGATAATCCTCTATGGAGCGGCTCAATGGCATCGCAGCACGCGCATCGAATGCGGCCAGCTGGCAACGGGTAAAATAGTCGCCGACCTTGTCCTTGATCGCAATAAACGCATCGGCGGCAGGCTGAGTCTGCTCGCCCAGCATCAGGATCATGGCATCCTCCTCACCCCTGGCATACCAGTCCGAATACGCGATAGCTTCCGCATTAAAACGATCGGCAATCTCCTGATTGATCCCTGCATCTCCGCTCAAATCAGATACCGAACCGGCACACTTAATGATGTCTTCGACCGTGGCGCGCAACGCAGCATCGTCGACTTGCGCGGGACTCACCACACCGTCTCCGTTGAACTGCAGTCCGGTGACAAATTTTTCGATATCGGTCATATCCGACATGGAAATTTGCGCGGCCTCCGGCTTGCCCAGATTCTTCAGGATATGACGAGCAGAGAGCAACAGCTGCTGCCCCTCGGCATTGCTGTCGTCAATCTCCGACAAAGCCAGCAGATCTGTTCCTTCGACCAGCAGTTCCGCATTTTTCAACAGGCTTCCGGCCCATTTGATCGCGGTCAGCACTTCGTTTGCGCGCACACGTCCGTCCGCATCGCTGTCTATCATATCCAGCGTACGGGTATCAAACTCGATGCCGCGCGTCGGGCAACTCAGCGCGACCCACAGCTTTTGATCCAGATCTTTCAACGCCAGCAAATCCGCACCGGTATCGAGTTGCACCTGATCAAAACCGCCTGCGCGAAAGAAATTCCATGTATGGGGAGCCGTCATTGAATTCACCAGTTTATTTAAAATAATCAATAAAAACAATATACTACAACAACTAACCTGCCTGTTGCTCCAACGTAAAGGACGCACTTGCATCCTGCCCCAGCACCTTGACCAGATAGGGCATCACCTGCTGCAATACACCGTACAGATTAAAAGGCGGATTGAGTACGAACATGCCGCTGCCGTGCATGCCGAAACCATCACCGCCGGGCGCCGCTACACTGAGTGCGACATTAAGCCAGCTTTTGACCGGCAACTGTTTGAGCTGTTCCGGCAACTGACGCGCATCGTTGCGCTGCAACTGCGGGTACCACACCGCATACACGCCGCCGGAGAAGCGCTTCAGCCCCTCGCCCAGCGCCAACACCACGCGCTGGTAATCCTGCTTGTCTTCATAAGGCGGATCGATCAGCACCAGCGCGCGGCGCGGCGGCGGCGGCAGCAAGGCTTTCAGCGCACCAAAACCATCGGAGGTCTGCATCAGCACCTGCGAGCCGCATCCGTCAAAATTATTGAACAGCAGTTCACTGTCGGAAGGATGCAGTTCGAACAGCCGCATCCGGTCTTGCTCGCGCAGCAACTGTTGGGCGACCAGCGGCGAGCCGGGATACAACTTCATCTGCCCGTCAGGATTAATGCCTTTAACCTGCGCCACATAGTCGGCCAGGGCTGCCGGCAAATCATCGCGTTCCCACAGGCGCGCGATGCCGCTCTGATACTCGGCATTTTGCGTGGCGTAGCCGCTGTCCAGTGAATAGCAACCCGCACCGGCATGGGTATCGATGTACCAGAACGGTTTGTCCTTCTGCGCAAGATAGCGCAGCAACTGCACCTCGATGAAGTGTTTCAACACATCGGCATGATTGCCGGCGTGAAAGGCGTGGCGGTAACTGAGCATGAAGTTTGGTTTCTTTGAGCAAGGCGTAATTGTGCCACGCCCTTGCCGAGTTAACAAAACTATCCGGCTTTACCGCGAAAGATACTACCAGAGCGTTGGATTGGGTTGTGTTTTGAAGCAGTGAGTCATGGCAGGGTGAATCGCCGGTTCCGTTTTACTCGCGGTTAAATTTCAGATTACCTTCCCAGCCGCAAGAGCCGCAGTGATAGCGCTTGAGCGGGACGACGATACCAACGACCCGGTCAATTACACGGCGCTGGACACGATCCAGATAGGTCGATTTGCAATTGGGACAAGTTCGATGAGCGACTGATACAGGAAGAATCGAATTCGAGTTTGCGTAGATAAGTTTAGTCATGAAGCACCCCCCGGTGAATGATTTTTGACTTTACATCAAATAAATGACAGTTGAATTAAGTCGTTCCATGTCGATTTCGACCTGCGCATTATAAAAGCGGGCCAACCAAACACCTATATGCCAAATGGCCTATGCATTTCGGTCGATTAACGCATCCAGTTCATGATCACTGAATCCGGCAGCCCTTCGGGCCGGAAAATTAAACGGGCCGCGCAACACAGGGGCCGCATATTGCAACGCCAGAACAGCATAGTTTGATACGGGTTCCAGACCGCGCAATTGGCACAGGTAACCGTACCAGCGGTTGCCGATCGCGACATGACCGATTTCATCCGTCAGGATGATATCGAGAATTCCGGCCGCCGCCAGATCTCCCGCCTGAGCCAGTTTATCGCGTAGCGATGGCACCACATCCAGGCCGCGCGCCTCCATGGTTCGCGGCACCAGCGCCATCCGCGCCAACACATCGCCTCGGGTTTTATCGGCCATCTCCCACAGACTGCTGTGCCCGGGAAAGTCGCCGTAGACATGACCCAGCGTTTGCAGATGACCTGCCAGCAAGGAAAAGTGCAACGCCTCCTCATCAGCGACCTGCAGCCAGTCGGTGTAATATTTGCACGGCATATCCGCGAAGCGCCAGATCGCATCCAGCGCCAGATTGATGGCGTTGAATTCGATATGAACCAGCGCATGAATCAGGATCGCGCGCCCCTCAGTTGTCACCATTGAGCGGCGCTTGACCAGTCTTGGCGCGACCAGCTCGGGTCTGGCAGGAACGCCCGGAATGGTCTGCGCGGCAGTCAATACGGCTTGCCTGTCCAGTTGCATTGCACCCGACGACCAGTCTTTTGCCAACTGCCGCACACCCGCCGCCTTGCGCGTAGCATCCGGCTCACTCAGCCAGCACAGCGTCGCCTGCCTTAATTCTGTTTGATATTCGCTCATCATTCTGCCACCGGTTTATTCAGCATCGCCTTGAGTCTCGCCAGCTTATCCATACCTTGGTCTTTGGTCACCACGGGTGCCGCATCCGAATGGCCGCCGGCAAAAATCAGTTCGCTCTGGGGCATTTCATCCAGAAAACGGCTGGGTTCGCACAGCGCCCAGTCCCGGCCTTTACGGCGGCGGTTGCAATAGCTGATCTGCAAACTGCGCTCGGCACGGGTGACGCCGACATACATTAAACGGCGTTCTTCCTCGATGCCTTTTGCGTCGCTGTCGCGGAACGGCAATATGTCTTCTTCCGCACCGATGATGAACACATGGGGAAATTCCAGCCCTTTCGCGGCATGCAGCGTGGATAACGAAACGGCATCCGGCTCCTTATCCTTGCCCTCCAGCATATTGATCAGCGCGATGGTCTGCACCATCTCGATCAATGACTTTTCGTCCGCTTCGGATTTCTTCTTCAACCAGCCGATAAAATCTTCGACGTTTTTCCAGCGGATTTCGGCCTGACGCGCTTCCTGCGAGTCATACAGCCAGGTTTCGTAGTTGATCGCGCGCAGCAATTCATCAAGCAATTCGCCGCAGGGATCGGATTCCGCCCTGCCCTCCAGCCGGTTGATGAAGTTACAAAAAATCATCAGGTCTTCATACTGACGTGCGGGCAGCAACTGTTCGATATGAGTCTCGAACGCCGCCTCGAACAGGCTGATATGACGCGTGCCGGCATAGCTGCCGAGCTTCTCCAGCGTCGTATTGCCGATGCCGCGCTTAGGGGTGGTGATGGCGCGGATGAAAGCCGGATCGTCGTCCGGGTTGGCGATCAGCCGCAAATAGGCGGTGATATCCTTGATTTCGGGTTTATCGAAGAACGAGCTGCCGCCGCTGACCGTGTAGGGTATGCGCTGGGCGCGCAATTGCTCTTCGAAGGCGCGCGACAAATAATTGCTGCGGTACAGAATCGCATAATCGGAAAACTGAGTCTGATGCTCGATCTTGTGCGTGATCAGCTTCATCACCACGCTTTCGGCCTCATGCTCGTCGTCCTTCGCGGCATAGATGCGGATAGCATCGCCGATGCCGTGATCGCTCCATAATTTCTTCTCGAACACCTTGGTATTGTGATTGATCAGACCATTGGCCACCTTGAGAATGCGCTGCGAGGAACGATAATTCTGCTCCAGTTTGATCACGCGCAGCGCGCTGTAGTCCGTGCGCAGATTGTGCAGGTTTTCGATACTCGCGCCCCGCCAGGCGTAGATTGCCTGATCGTCGTCGCCCACGGCAGTAAAGGCAGCGCGTTTGCCCGCCAGCAGACGGGTCAGTTGATACTGGCAATCGTTGGTATCCTGATACTCGTCGATCAGCAAATAGCGCAGCTTGTTCTGCCAGCGCTGCAAGGCTTCCGGGTGCTGGTTGAACAGCAGCACCGGCAAATGAATCAGATCGTCGAAATCCACCGCCTGATAGGCGCGCAAGGTCTCCTGATAGCGCATATAGATGCGCGCATAAGCCGCCGCTTCGGCGCTGTCGGCCACCACCACCGCCTGTTCCGGCGAAATGAAGGCCGACTTCCAGTTCGACAGTTGCGTCTGTATATCGCGCAATTCCTGTTTGTCGCCGGAATTGCTCAGCTCCCCGATAATTTTAACGGTGTCGCTGGAATCGAAAATCGAGAACTGCGGCTTGTAGCCCAGCAGAGGAGCCTCGGCACGTAATATGGTCATGCCCAGCGAGTGAAAGGTGCTGACCACCAGCCCCTTGGCATTCTTGCCCTGCAACAGGTGTCCGACGCGCTCGCGCATTTCGTTGGCGGCCTTGTTGGTAAAGGTGATCGCCGCAATGTTGCGCGCCGCATAACCGCACTCTTCCACCAGATAGGCGATCTTGTGCGTAATGACGCGCGTCTTGCCGCTGCCGGCGCCTGCCAGCACCAGCAACGGGCCGTCGAGATACATCGCCGCTTCGCGCTGCACGGAATTGAGCTTACTTAACATGGATAGCTACGGATTAAAAAGTTCATGCGAGGGCCGCCATCATACCAAACTGTGGCCGTTGACAAATCCGGTGGAAAATACGCGACGAATTCAAACAGACGCTGATAACATAAAACAATTCTCATTGACCTGTCTGAGTGAAGTCGGCTAGCATCATACAATTTTTTGGTGCTGCGCCATTGTTCAAACTGTTTTTCTCGCTGCTGCTCTCAATCACCACGCTATTCACCCATGCACACGCCGAAGATCAACTCGCGCTGAGTACGTCGTTGGCAGAGCCTGCTATGATCCTTACCAATGCGCGCAATATCCAACTGAAGCTCATCTATGACGACACGCTGGACAACGGCGATCTTTGGCAACGCCTGCGCAACGGCTTCGCCCTGCAGAATCCGGACAGTCCGTTAATTACAAAACACGAGCAATGGTATGCCAACCGCCCCGACTACGTTGCGCGGATGATGACGCGTGCCAACCGCTATCTTTATTACATCACCGCTGAAGTGGAACGTCGCGGCATGCCCGGCGAAATCGCGCTGCTGCCGATGATAGAAAGCGCCTTCAATCCCGGCGCGTACTCGAGTGGCAATGCCGCCGGCATCTGGCAATTCATCCCGTCCACCGGCAAAAATTTCGGTATGCGGCAAAACTGGTGGTATGACGGCCGCCGCGACATCATCGGCGCCACCACCGGCGCACTGGATTATCTGGAAAAACTGCATACACAATTCGGCGACTGGGAGCTGGCACTGGCAGCCTATAACTGGGGTGAAGGATCGGTGCAACGCGCTCAGGAACGCAACCGCAAAAAAGGGCTGCCCGTAAATTATGCAAGCCTGAAAATGCCGGATGAAACGCGCAATTATGTCCCTAAACTGCTGGCCATCAAAAATATCGTCGCGAATCCGGCACGCTTTGGCCTGACCTTGCCAGACATTCTCGACAAACCCTATTTCGCGACCGTCTCGACAGGCAAACACATCGATGTAAAACTGGTCACCCAGCTGGCCGATATCACCAAAGAAGAATTCATTGCGCTGAATCCGGCACACAACCGCCCGGTGATTTTGCAGGACAACAGCGATTATATTTTGCTGCCGGTAGATAAAATAGCCATCTTTCAGGCCAATCTGGAAAACTACGACAAACCGCTGGTCAGCTGGCAAATCTACCACACCAAGAAGGGCGAAAGCCTGGATCATCTGGCGCCCCGTTTCGGTCTTTCCCCTGAAAGGCTGAAATCGGTTAACAGCCTGTCTGCACACGCCATCCTGAGTGCCGGCGATACGCTGCTGGTTCCGCTGGGCGACGAACCGGGCGAGTCAGAGGACGAATTTGAAGCCGTCAGCATGCACCTGCATCCGGCTACCCAAAACACCCGCGACACGGCATCGCTCAAATACACGGTCCACAATGGCGATACGCTGGACAAACTGGCCAGCCGCTACCATGTCAGTGTCGCCAGCCTGAAGGGTTGGAATGGCCAGATGAAACACCTCAAGGCCGGCCAGACGCTGACCATTGCTCACGCCAAAGCATCGTCAAATACGGCAGCGCGCAAACACACCCGGCATTTTGCTCAAGTCAAAACACACCGGGTCGCGCAACGCAAATCAGGCAACAAACCGGCAGCCGGGCACACTCATCTCGCCCGACAGGACAGATAAGCAATTGATTATTAAGTAATTTCACCAAACAATCGGGTCAGTGCAACCCGACTACGCGCGCGGCGTTATTTTTCTGGAAAGCGCATTCAGCAACTGGTAGCCCTTCCAGACCCGCCAAGCGCCCTTGACCAGACCGGTCACACCGCTGCGGCGCACCACCGCCAGACCAGCCAGCCCTGCGACCAGCAAAGGATGGCGGCGCATAAAGCGCGCTGCAAGCCATGCCTGATCGGCAACGTGTAACGCAGGTTGCCAGCGTGTGCCGATTTCGGACAGCTGTTCGCGCTGACCGGATATTTTCGCCAGCAAGGCCTGGCGACGTTGCATCACCTGAAGTCTGCGCTTATCCATTGCCCAGTTGCTCCCTGTCCTTTGCCAGCTCGGCCAAACTCTCGGAAAACAGCTTTGATTTGGCTTGTGCCATCTTCTGCAAACGCACGGCCAGCATCACGCCAATCGCGCAAAACAGGGCACTCAGCCCGCCCAGCACAAGAAGGCGATGGTCGTCCCAGAACAGCACAACGACAAACACCGTCAATAACGTGAGGGTCATGCCCAGACAAAACAGCATGGAGAAAAAATAAAGGAGCATCTGCTCCAGATGCAGACGCTCCTCATGCAACTCATTCGCCAGCAGTTCAAGCCGGGTGGACGCGACAGACGTCAGCGTGGACAACAATCGTTTGATTGAACCCAGCAAACCCGCGTCAGGCATGGCCTATCGTCCGCGCGAAATCAGCATACCCACGACCAGACCCGCTGCAGCGCCGATGCCGACAGCACGCCAAGGATTATCATGCACGTATTCGTCAGTCGCACGCGCGGCCTGGCGGGTCTTTTCCAGCATCGCTTCCTGAGTTACAGCCAGACGCACCCGGGCTGCGGCAACGCTTTCCTCGATGCGTTCACGTGCGGCACTCACCTTATCCCCCGCCTGGCCTGCGGTCGCTCTCAACAACTCTTCGGCATCCGACACGACCTGTTGCAAATCCTGCATCAGTTTTTCCTTGCTGACATCGCTCTGTACGCTTGTTGAATTGGTGCTCATGATACTCTCCTGAAAAGTTAAGTTAAAAGAACAAAATCCCTGTCACCTTTTTAATCTAAAGGGGGCATCGCGTCAACCGTTTATTCCCGATAAATGACAATGCACGATGTGCGTTGAAGAAATATCCGACCTTACCGGATAGTCAGTTCTGCAAATTTCCATCACTTTGGGGCAGCGCGGTGCAAAATGACAGCCTTGCGGCGGATTGGCCGGGGATGGCAAATCGCCCGCCAGACGGATATATTCCCGCTGTTGTCCGTCGATGCGCGGCACAGCGGACAACAAGGCCTGCGTATAAGGATGACCGGGTGATCGCAAAACTTCGTCGCTCGTACCTCGCTCGACGATACGCCCCAGATACATCACACAGACCTCATGCGCCAGATATTCCACCACCGCGAGGTTATGCGTGATGAACAAATAGGAGAGATTCAATTCCTGTTGCAGGCTTTTCAGCAGATTGAGGATTTGCGCCTGCACCGACACATCCAGCGCACTGGTCGGCTCGTCGCAAATCAGCAACTGAGGCGACACGGCGAGTGCGCGTGCAATCGCGATGCGCTGCCGTTGCCCTCCCGAAAATTCGTGCGGATAGCGCCACTTGGCGGCGCGCGCCAGCCCCACCTTATCCAGCAAAGTGTCGATGTAAGCCTGACGTGACGCGCCGTTGCCGCCGATACCCAGCGCACTCATACCTTCTTCGAGGATTTCCGCCACGCGCATCTTCGGGTTCAGCGAAGCATACGGGTCCTGAAACACCATCTGCATCGAGGCGCGCTGACCGCCACGCGTACCGATCAGTTCGCGTCCGTCGAACTGCACGCTTCCCCCTGTCGGCGCAATCAGTTGCAGCAAGGCCTTGCCCAGCGTGGTCTTACCGCAGCCGGATTCACCCACCAGCGCCAGCGTGTGACCTTTGGGTATTTCAAGCGACACGCCATCCACCGCTTTCACCTGCCCTGATACTCGCTGCAAAATGCCTTTACGGATCGGAAAGTGAACTTGCAGGTTTTCAACCTGCAAGAGAGAAGGGGGAAGGGAGAAGGGGGAAGAGGAAACCACCGGCTCTACCCTTCTCCCTTCCCCCGTCACCCTTCCCGTCTCAATCCCTTCTCCCTTCTCCCTTCTCCCCTCCTGATAAAGATGGCACCTCACCCCCTGCGGGTGCCCGGCCAAAAGCTTCCCGGCCTCTGCTGCCACAACAGTCCATTCCGGCGTCTGTTCGCGGCACAGTTCCCATGCCTTATCGCAGCGCGGCGCGAACCGGCAACCTTTTTCAATACCGCCCAGCGGCGGTACGCTGCCGGGTATCGCGGCCAGCATCTGATCGCGACGTCCGGCATGCGGCATGGCCGCGAAAAGTTTCTGCGTATAGGGGTGCAACGGCTGTGCGAACAAGTCTTCGCGACTGGCTTGCTCGACGATTTGCCCGGCATACATCACGCCGACGCGATGCGCCGTTTCCGCGACCACGCCTAAGTCGTGCGTGATCAGCAGCATCGCCATGCCGGTCTTTTGTTGCGTATCGCGCAGCAGCTGCAACACCTGCGCCTGTATCGTCACATCCAGCGCGGTGGTCGGCTCGTCGGCGACCAGCAGTTTAGGACTTCCTGCCAGCGCCATCGCGATCATCACGCGCTGCTTCATGCCGCCGGATAACTGGAACGGGTATTCGTTCACGCGTCGCGCCGCATCGGGGATGCCGACCTGATCCAGCAACTCGATGCAGCGCTGATGTCGGGTTAAATCCCGACCTGCATTCTGACCGCCGTGCAACTCCAGCACCTCGGCGATCTGCTCGCCCACCGTCATCACAGGATTCAGACTCAAGCCCGGTTCCTGAAAAATCATCGCCATCTTGCCGCCACGAACTGTGCGCATCTCGCGTTCAGGTAAAGCAAACAACGAAGCTTCGCCCAGCGTTACCTCGCCCGCCTGGTTCGACACCCCGTCCGGCAACAGCCGCATCAAGGAGAGCGCCGTCATCGACTTGCCGCAACCGGATTCGCCCAGCAGCGCAAAAGTCTCGCCCGCCGCAATCTCAAACGAAATGCCATCCACGATGGCCGTACCATTGTGCAGCCCGGTGACCAGATTGCTTACCCTGAGCAGACTCACTCGCCCGCCTCTGCGTGATTCAGGCGACCGGCACCGGCCTGTATTGTGTAGATCGATACTTCATTCATGACAACTCCCTCTCAACGTGAGATTGTACGGGTGTCTGCGCAATGCATGCCCAGATGGTCACCTCGAAAAGCGCCTGAGCACAAGTTCAGCCGGCAATACAATCTGATCATTTTTTCAACAGCGCCTGCAGGTCGGCAAAAGGATTGTGGGTGGCCACTTTCTGACCGGATGCGCTGCGACTCCGTCCTGCCTCTTCGAGCACGCGCGAATGTTCGTTATCGTGGCAGTACAGGCAGAGCAGCTCCCAGTTACTGCCATCAACCGGGTTATTGTCGTGATTATGATCTTTGTGATGCACCGTCAACTCGCGCAGCCTCACCCCGGAAAATTCTCTGGCGCAGCGCCCGCAAATCCATGGATATAACTTGAGCGCCCGCTCGCGATAACCGGCCTCGCGCAGTTCACTTTGTTTGCGTGCTTCGGCGACAACACGGTCGAGTCTGGCGTGATCGGGGGTAGTGTGTTTGGTCATAGCGTAAATAAATATGGTTTATCTTTAAAAAATCTTTTCATCCCGAAATGGTTCTCGCAGGGATATTGGCTTTAGCCAATAACTCGCAAAAACACAAAATTCACGAAATAAATCAAAAACTTAGGGCGGCAGACCTACTCACCGAATTGGTGACAGACCATGCTTGGGTAACCATATGAATTTGTTCGCGTTTTTTTCGTGCCTTTCGTGGACAACAGCAGTTTTTAGGTTTATCTGACAACGAAAAATCGCCGGACTTACGATCCTACCAGGCTGGCCGCGATATTGATCGTCAGGCCGAGAATGGCGACATTAAATAAAAAACTGAGTATGGATTGCGCCAGCACGGTTTTTCGCATCGAACGCGACATGATGGAGACATCGGAAGTTTGGGCGGCCACAGCGATTGTAAATGAGAAGTACATAAAATCCCAATAATCCAGATTATCCTCTTTGTCCGGGAAACTGAGCGCCCGTTGCCCGATGGGCGACCGGTAATAAAGACGTGCATAGTGAAAGGTAAACAGCGTCGAGACCAATAACCAGGAACCGAATACACTCGCCCCGGTAAATGCATAATGCGCAAGGCGCAGGCTCAACGGTAAACCCTTGACATTTGCCAGTTCCAGAATGATCGCGGCGATACTGACGATCGCAGCAATCGACATGATCGCCAGAATAACGCCCGCACTCTGATCCTCCTGTTCGGCAATATTGCGCACCCTTTCATGGCTTGCGCGCATCATCAGCCACCCCATTAAAACCAGATAAAACCATACCGTCACATTCCAGCCTAACAACGCTCGCACAACAGGGTTCAATTGCAGCGGGAACAACACGCCGACCACAATACCTGCAATGATCGCGCTGATCAGACGGGGGCGAGTGCGAACAATTTTATGAGCAAAATGCATGGCCGATGAACTTATTGAATATAGAGTTTCGTAAGGTGGTGTCATTGTAAACTGCCGACCGATGCCTGATCTCCGTAATTTCATGATTCATGATTGTCGCGCGGGGGCGGGTGCACGCGGATCGGCAAGCATTTCCGGCAAATCTGGAGCAGGCCGTTAAACAGTTCAACTGGATTTGTCATGCCTGGTGCTTAACTGCCACAATCGTTAGGCAGCGCCACTTACATTAAATGTCGAGCTTGATTTATACTACGCCCATGCATACTCCAACTGCCGCCGCCGAATACTTGAAGCTGTCTGTCTCCGAGCGCATCCAGCTCGTTGAAGACATATGGGATAGCATCGCCGTGGAGCCATCAGATACCATCTGCTTATCACAAGCACAAAAAGCTGAGTTGCATCGTCGCGTTGCTGCACATCGCGCCGATCCTGCCACGGCGGTTCCGTGGGAACAAGTTCGATCCAAATTATTTCCAAGCAAACCCTGATGTTGGTCGCGCTCCGTCCAGAAGCAGAACAAGAACTTCTGGAAGCGCAGGCTTGGTACGAGTCAAAAGCGCTGGGTCTTGGCTTTGAATTCGCTCGTGCTGCTGACGCAGCAGTTGCGGCAGCCCTTCGCAACCCTCTCGGACATTTGCGTATCGAGGAAGAGTTCCGCCGGGTGCTGTTTCGCAAATTTCCTTACACACTCATTTATCTGCCAAGCCCGGATGAATTACTGGTAATTTCATTCTTTCATCAGCATCGTGAACCGGGGGGTTGGCTGGAGCGATTTGATAACTGATAAATGGCATCATGTCATGCCAGCCTAAACCACTCATTCCAGCAAACACGCTAAAGTTTGGCGCTGAATTCAAACATTACCAAGCGGCAGCAGAATTTGGCGGATCTGGGAAAACGAGGGCCGCGATTCAATCTCTTCCTGAGCGCTGCGACGCTGCAATTCCCACAGCACATCCATGACAGCGGGCGATTCCGGCAAAACACGTTCCAGCAATTCCTCCAAAAAGCAGGCAAATGCGTGCACTTCGATGCGCTGAAGTGTCATCTGGACATTCCGGGACGGCATAAAGGAAGCCGCGCCGAAGTCGCCCAGCAAACAATCGCCACGGCCGTTCCACAACATGTTGTGCGCATACAAATCGCCGTGCAGGATGCCCATGTCGTGCAGGTGTTCTGCCGCCGCCGCAATGCCCTGCGCCATCGAAATGGCGGTTTGAAGGGTAAATCTCGTATCTGCCGGATAAATGTCGCGGGTGCAGGATGCAAGATCGGGCGGACCGGCAAGATTTTTGAAACTCGCGTCGATCAACGGCATCACCAGCCCTGCCGTACCGTCAGGGTGCCCGCTGATCTTACCCATAGCCGCGATCAGATTGGCATGTACGCCTGCCGCGATACAGGCCGCCTTCTCGCTGCGCGGCAGCCCGTCGCTGGTAACCAAACCCTTGAACAATTTGACCGCCACGGCTGTGTCACCCGCATGCCAGTCGGCCTGGTAAATGATGCCAGAAGCACCCTCGCCTAATTTATGTTTTAAATCAATATGATGCCAGTGAACAGGTGCAATCGCCTGTTTCGCTGCCGCCTCACTCACATCCGAGAACGGGTTGCCCGCAAACGCCAGCCAGGCCAGACGCGGCAAGGACAACAACCATTCCGGCAGCGACTCAAAACGATTGGCGGAAATGCGCAGCAATTCCAATTTTAGACAGGCTGCCATCTCGTCCGGCAGGTGTTGCAACCGGTTGCCCGCCAGCATCAGTTTTTGCAATCGGGTGCAGCGCCCCAGTTCAGCGGGCAATTCGCCCAGCTGATTGTCGGTGAGTATCAGCCAGCGCAGCGCGACCGGCAACGATTCAGCATGCAATATGTTGATTTTATTGGATTTAAAACCGATCATCTCCAGCTTCGGACATTGCCCCAACACCTTCGGCACTTCGGTGAACTGATTGTCGGAGCAGAATATCACCCGTAATTTTTTCAGGCGTAGCAGATCATCCGGCAGGGTTGATAAGGCATTGCCGGAAAGGTTGAGTATTTCCAGAGATTCTGCCAGATCGTAAATCTCATCAGGAAATTGCGCGAGGCCGCACGACAGATCCAGCCGTGTGATTCCCGCCAGTTTTCCGCTGCGTAACAACGAGAGTGTATTCATCAGGTTGGTGTCAAAGGCCGCTGACCCAGTGAGCATAGAGTTGCGCTGCAACTTCCTGCAAGTGCGGCAGCGAACCTGCCGTCTGCTGCTGCATGGCTTGCGCGGACTGCACCGCCGGACTACTGATACAGGCTGCGATTTCATCAGCGCCGAATTCGCACCAGGTCGCAATCATCCCGGCTGTCATTTCAACGTGACACTGCAACGCCAGATGAGGGCCGATTGCATACGCCTGATTGACGCAGTACTCACTGGACAGCAGGTGAACGGCACCTTGCGGCAGCGTGAAGGTTTCGCCGTGCCAGTGAAAAGCATCGAAAATTTTCACGTCAACAAACCACGAGCGCGCGGTTTCGTTATCGGAAACCTGCACCTTGCCCCAGCCGATTTCCTTGATTTTATTTTTCGACACCACACCGCCCAGTGCCTTTGAAATCAATTGCGCACCGAGGCAATGGCCGAGCACCGGAATGTCCTGCGCCACCGCATCCCTGATCAGATCCAGTTCCTGCGTTATCCACGGCAAATCGTCGTTGACGCTCATCGGCCCGCCCATGAAAACCAGCCCGGAATACGCCGATGCGGACGCGGGCACCGCATCGCCTGAATCGATACAAATCAGTTGGTGGGGAATATTGCGCGCGTCGAGAAATCCGGCCAGAAAACCCGGACCCTCAAAGGCTATGTGACGGAAGATGGCGACAGGTTTCATAAATTAGGGAAGAGGGAAGAGTAAAAGGGAAAAGAGTAAAAACGGTGTACTGTGTTTTTCCCTTGAGCACAGCAGCTGCGTTCCCTTCTCTCTTCCCCCTTCTCCCTTATCCCTTCACCGTTTTATCTCTCTCGATCAGCGCATAAGCCGAATGGTTATGGATGGACTCGAAGTTCTCGGACTCGACGATATAAGCATCGATGCGTTCGTCTGCATTAAGCACGGCGGCCACGTCGCGCACCATATCTTCGACGAACTTTGGGTTATCGTAGGCGCGTTCGGTAACGTATTTTTCGTCAGGGCGTTTGAGCAAACCGTACAACTCGCAGGAAGCCTGTTTCTCGGCGATATTCACCACATCCTCGATCCAGACGAAACTGTTGGTACGCAGCGTGATGGTCACATGCGAGCGCTGGTTGTGCGCGCCGCGCTCGGAAATTTTCTTCGAACAAGGACACAGACTGGTCACCGGCACCAGCACTTTCATCGTGACGCTCGCATGGCCTTCTTTCATTTCGCCGATCAGCGTCACATCGTAATCCAGCAGGCTCTGCACGCCGGAGATCGGCGCAGTCTTGTTGACGAAATACGGGAAGTTCATCTCGATATAACCGGATTCGGCTTCGAGCAACACCACCATTTCACGCAGGATGCTTTCATAGGACTCGACGGAAATCTCGCGTTCATACCGGTTGAGTATCTCGACAAAGCGCGACATGTGCGTGCCTTTGAAATTATGCGGCAGATGCACATACATGTTGAAGGTGGCAATCGTGTGCTGCACACCGACACTCTTGTCCTGAACCTTGACCGGATGCCGGATACCTTTGATGCCGACGCGATTGATCGCGATCTGGCGTAAATCCGCCGAGCTTTGCACATCCGCGATGGGCTTGGGAGTATTCATAATCAACTTTCTATCAAAATTCAGGTGGACGGGATTATAACAAATCCCGACAATTTTACTTGGTTAAATTGCGATTTATCGCTGCGACAATTCCTGCCGTATCCAGACCGCAATCGGCCAGCATTTGCGCAGGTTCGCCCTGCTCAATAAAGAGATCCGGCAAACCCAGTTGCAACACCGCCACGCCCAATCCCATCAGGCATTCCGCAACAGCACTGCCCGCGCCGCCCTGCACGGTATTTTCTTCCACCGTGACCAGCAATTCATGTTCCCGTGCCATACGCAACACAAGCGCCATATCGAGCGGTTTGACAAAGCGCATGTTCACCACCGTTGCATCCAACACCTCACCGGCTGACAGGGACGGCGCCAGCATCGAACCGAAAGCCAGTATCGCGACCCGTTGTCCGCAGCGACGCACTTCGCCCCGCCCCACTGGCAGCGCCTGCATCTCGCTCTCAACCGCCACGCCCGGCCCCACGCCACGCGGATAACGCACCGCACTCGGGCCATCCAGCTGCAGGGCTGTATACAGCATCTGCCGACATTCGTTTTCGTCGGAGGGCGCCATCACCGTGATGTTCGGGATACAGCGCAAAAAGGACAGATCGAAACTCCCGGCGTGAGTCGCGCCATCTGCGCCGACCAGTCCGCCGCGATCGATCGCCAGCACCACCGGCAATTTCTGAATCGCGATGTCGTGAATCAGCTGATCGTAAGCGCGTTGCAGGAAAGTCGAATAGATCGCCACCACCGGCTTGTAACCGTCACAGGCAAGACCTGCGGCGAAAGTCAGCGCGTGTTGTTCGGCGATGCCCACATCGAAATAGCGGGAGGGGAATTTTTTAGCGAATTCCGGCATGCCCGAGCCTTCGCACATCGCGGGCGTAATGCCAACCACACGATCGTCCGCCGCTGCGATATCGCACAACCATTGCCCGAACACCTGGGTATAAGTCGGTTTGACGCCTTCGACATTGTCCGGCACAGGTTTTGCCACAATGCCCTGATCGCGATCAAATTTGCCCACGCCGTGATACAGCAGACAGTCGTCCTCGGCGCGCGCGTAGCCTTTGCCTTTTTGCGTGACCACGTGCAGAAACTGCGGGCCTTCGAGCTTGCGTATGTTGCCCAGCGTATCGAGCAAGGCGTTAAGGTCATGACCGTCAATCGGACCGATGTAGTTAAAACCGAATTCCTCGAACATCGTGCCGGGTATCACCATACCCTTGACGTGTTCTTCGGCGCGCTTGGCGAATTCCAGCACCGGCGGCATGCCCTTGAGCACTTTTTCGCTGCCGCGCCGCATCGCCGCGTAGAAACGCCCCGACATCAATCTGGCCAGATAATTATTCAGCGCGCCTACCGGGCGCGAGATGGACATGTCGTTATCGTTGAGGATCACCAGCAGGTTGGCACTCATCGCACCCGCATTGTTGAGCGCCTCAAAAGCCATCCCGCCGGTCATTGCGCCGTCGCCGATAATCGCCACAGCACGCCTGTCAGAGCCTGCCAGTTGCGCCGCCACGGCCATCCCCAGCGCTGCCGAAATCGACGTGCTGGAATGCCCGGTACCGAAAGTGTCGTAAGGGCTCTCGTCGCGCTTCGGAAATCCGGCAATGCCCCCTGCCATGCGCAAGGTGCTCATGGCAGCGCGGCGTCCGGTCAGTATCTTGTGTACATAGGTCTGATGTCCGACATCCCAGACCAGTTTGTCATCCGGCGTGTTGTAAACAGCATGCAACGCGATGGTCAGTTCGACCGTCCCGAGATTGGAAGCCAGATGCCCGCCGGTTTTACTGACCGATTCGACCAGAAATTCACGCAATTCACGGGATAGTTGCGGCAATTTATCACGGGACAGTTTACGCAAATCTTCCGGTGAATTAATGGTATTGAGCAGGGCGTACATCAAAACTCTCTTTGCACGATGAAATCAGCGAGTTCGCGCAGACGCTGCGCTTCATCGCCCAATTCCGCCAGACTGTCCAAAGCTTCCCGGTGCAGATGTTGCGCCATCTCGCGCGCTGCGGCGACGCCTAACAGCGTGACATAAGTCGGCTTATCGTTATCGGCATCCTTGCCGGCGGTCTTGCCCAGCGTCGCGGTGTCCGCCTCGGCATCCAGCACATCGTCCACCACCTGAAAAGCCAGCCCCACGCATTTGCTGTAATGGTCAAGTTTTGCCAGCTGCGCCTGCGTAACATTCCCGCACTGCGCGCCCAACAACACAGCAGCACGAATTAACGCGCCCGTCTTGTGTATGTGCATATTCTCCAGTTCAGGCAAACTCAACGACTTGCCCACGCTGTCCAGATCGATCGCCTGCCCGCCCGCCATGCCCCGCGAACCGGCAGCCACCGCCAGCAGCTTGATCATCGCCAACTGCGTTTCGGCATCCTTGCTCAAACGATATTCAGCGAGCAGTTGAAAAGCCAGCGATTGCAGGCCGTCGCCCACCAGCAGCGCGGTCGCTTCATCGTATTCCACATGACAAGTCGGCTTGCCACGGCGCAGCATATCGTCATCCATGCACGGCATATCGTCGTGCACCAGGGAATAGGCGTGAATCAGTTCGACCGCCGCCGCTGCGATATTCACGCGCGTCACATCGGCCCCGGCCAGTTCGCCCGCAGCGAACGCCAGCAAAGGACGCACACGCTTGCCGCCATCCAGCACGGCGTAACGCATCGCCTGATGCAAGCGATGCGGCGCGATTTGCGCTTGCGGCAACAGGCCTCGCAGCACCTCCTCAAACCGGAATTGGTGGGCTGTGGCCCAGGTTGTAAAATTGCTGTTCATTATAAAATTTCCCCTGCCGGCAGTTCTTTCAACACACCCTCTTCCAGCACGCGCACCTGCTGCTGCGCATCTTCCAGGCGAGTGCGGCAGAATGTCAGCAACTCCGCACCGCGTTTATACGCGGCCAGTGAATCTTCCAGCGACAGGCGGCCAGCCTCCATGTCTGCGACGATTTGCTCAAGCTCGGTCATTGCTGACTCGTAACCCGGGGCCTTATGCGATTTTCCGGTCATTTCGGTCTTCTGAGTAGGAAAGTACTCCATTTTACCCAACGCATCCTGTCTGAGCCAATTTTTGTTGCCCTCACTCCTGATTTAGGGGAAAATCACGTTTCTTCCCGTAACAAACATTATTTGCAAGGATGATGCAGGTTTGTCCAATATCGCTACAGTAACTCAACTTGACCCGGCAAAGGTTCAGCCGCCACTCGACTGGTACTTCAACCCAAAAATTTTGGAGGTAGAGCAGCGCGTGCTGTTCGAACAAGGCCCCGTCTATGTCGGCCATGAACTGATGGTACCCAGCCTGGGCGACTATCAGGTCTTGCGCGACGAAGCGCAAATGCTGGTGCGCAACCCGAACGGCGTGGAGTTGTTATCCAACATCTGCCGCCATCGTCAGGCCACCATGCTGCAAGGCCGGGGCAACGCGCAACACATCGTCTGTCCGCTGCATCGCTGGACCTACAAGACCGACGGCGAATTGCTCGGCGCGCCGCACTTTCCCGAGAACCCCTGTTTGCATCTGAACAAATCAGTTTTGCAAAACTGGAACGGCATGCTGTTCTCGGGAAAACGCGACATCGCAAAAGATCTGGCCAAAGTTGGCGTAATGCAAGATCTTGATTTTTCAGGATATATGCTGGATCGCGTGCAGGTTGACGAATACGCCTTCAACTGGAAGACTTTTATTGAAGTGTATCTGGAAGATTACCATGTCGTACCCTTCCACCCGGGTCTGGGAAATTTCGTGGACTGCGACGACCTGAAATGGGAGTTCGGCGAACAATACAGCGTACAGACCGTCGGCATCAAGAATGCGCTCAAACGGGTCGGCAGTGCGGCGTATGGCGACTGGCAGGAACAGGTATTGCGCTATCACGGCGGGAAACTGCCGAAATACGGCGCGATCTGGCTGACTTACTACCCTAACATCATGGTCGAGTGGTATCCGGGCACGCTGGTCATCAGCACGCTGGTACCGCGCGGCGCGGAAGCCTGCACCAACATCGTCGAATTTTATTACCTCGAAGACATTGTGATGTTCGAACGCGCCTACGTCGAAGCCGAACAGAAAGCCTACAACGAAACAGCGATTGAGGACGATGTCATCTGCCTGCGCATGAATCAGGGGCGCCGTTCGCTCTATGAGCGCGGCATCGAAGAACACGGCCCGTATCAGTCGCCCACCGAGGACGGCATGCTGCATTTCCACGAGTATCTGCGCCGCAACCTTGTGCCGCACCTGTAAGCATCATCCCCGCCAGACGGGGAATCCTTTTTTGGCTGGGTTCCCGCCTTCGCGGGAATGACAACATGGGTTCACTGTGGATGCTGGTTGCAGGCTTCATGTTCGCCTGCATGGGCGTATTCGTCAAACTGGGCGCCGCGTATTTTTCGCACATCGAACTGTCTTTCTACCGTTCATTCATCGGGCTGCTGCTGGTATTTCTGATGATGCGCTCGCAGCACGTGAGCACAGTCACCATCCACTGGCGCCGCCACCTGTGGCGCGGACTGTCCGGCACGGCGGCGATGCTGCTGTTTTTCTACTGCCTCACCGTACTGCCGCTGGCCACCGCCGTCACGCTCAATTACACCGCACCGATGTTCCTCACCCTGCTCACCATGCTGGTGTTCAAGGATCGCTTCCATTTACCGCTGACCATCGCCATCACGCTGGGATTTTGCGGCGTGGTATTGCTGCTGCACCCGACCTTGCAACACGACCAGCTGCCAAGCGGCCTGCTCGGTCTTATTTCCGGCCTGCTTGCCGGCATCGCCTATCTCAACGTCAAACAACTCGGCACGCTCGGCGAGCCGGACACGCGCACGGTGTTTTACTTCAGCCTGATTGCATCAAGCATCAGCGGTGTCTGGATGCTGTTCAATACCGTACATGCCATCACAATGCACAGTTTTTATATCTTGCCGGGATTAGCCATCACCGCCACGCTGGCGCAGCTCGCGATGACGCGCGCCTACCGCGTTGGCCGTACACTGGTGGTGGGCAGTCTGGCCTACAGCACCATCGTGTTCGCCAGTCTTTTCGGCATACTGCTGTGGAATGAAGTCCTGCCGCTGTCAAGTTGGTTTGGGATGGCGTTCATCATCGCCAGTGGTGTGATAAGCTTGAGCCTGTCACCAAAGCATCCGTCGTCCAAATAGGAAAGGTTCCATCATGATTACCATCGAACAAACAGACAACCTGGTCAACGCCGCCATATTGGGCGAATTCACCATCGCCGATTTCAAGGCGTTCGAAGAACAGTCGATATACAAGCTGCAATCGCCCGGCGCGCTCAACCTGCTGTTCGATCTGCGCGCGATGCTCGACTACACCGTGGATGTCGCCTGGGAAGAGTTGAAATTTTTCAGCCGCGAACACAATCACGACTTTTCCAAAATCGCCGTGGTCACCGACAACCAGTGGCTCACCTGGCAGGCCTGGTTATCGCGCCTGTTCGTCGATGCCGAAATTTGCGTGTTCACCGATTACGACGAAGCGAAGGCCTGGGTGCAGGTTTAAAACGATACGTCGGTGTCCACCGGGATGGGCGACCTGCCATCACCGGCGTGTTGAAAAATATTTTTCCGGCACACGATTTTCATGTCCGTCCGGGCTTCGAAATGCGTCAGAGGGATAAAAACTTAAGAAAAAAACCGCACGGTGCATTTGAGTTCACAGGTGTTTTTTCGGTGAAAAAACAGCGGGAATTGCAGCGATTCGATACGGTGTTAATTACGCAACGCATTGAATATAAAAGATATTTTATGGTGTCCTCGACAGGAATCGAACCTGTAATTGCCCCTTAGGAGGGGGCGGTAATATCCATTTTACGACGAGGACAACGGGCGCATTCTACCGGAAATGCGCTGTAATCTAAACCCTCACGCTGGTATCATGCGCGCCTGTTGCAAAGATCGACGCGCATACTCGCCCCCTCTCTCACAAACCGACTAAGTCCGCAAACGGGCAAGTCGCAGTTTACCCCCGCAGATGGAGAGAGACCTCGCGACGCGAGTTTTACGATTGAAGATTTGAAACAATTAACTTCCCGGGAGAAAAAATAATGCAGTCTCGTCTCAATCTTTTTTTTGCATGGTTCCTGATCCCGCTGACACTGGGAATGGGCTGGATTGCTTTTACCGGCCGCATGTTGCTTGAACTGCTGGGGGTCAACACGCATGAAGGCGATGTCCCGGGTCGCCTGGTCGGCGCTGTATTGCTGTTTGGCGCCGTCTTTCTGGTGCAGCATTTTCGCGGCTCACTGCCGCCCGAAGGCAAACCGACAGGTAAAGGCTATCAGTTCGGCCAGCGTCTGGTGCTGGCGGCTAATCTGCTGGCCTCGCTGTTCGTCATTTTCCAGTTGACACAATTTCTGATTGAAAACCACGATCTGCGACTGGTGCTGAACGGTTTCACCGATGCGTTCGGCTATTGGGTGATGGCCCTCTGGGTGATCGGTTTCTCCTTCCTTTATCAATCATCGCTGCCTGATCAATCCCCGACCCTCGACCCTACAAAATAATGCCATA
>JAPLQK010000105.1 GCA_026399735.1 Pseudomonadota bacterium | reverse complement strand
ATCGACAACAATCCGGTGGAAAATGCGATCCGCCCGATCGCCATCGGAAAGAAGAACTGGCTGTTTGCCGGCAGTGAACGTGCCGGAAAACGGGCTGCTGCGATACAAAGCCTGTTCGCCACCGCAAAACTCAACGGCATCGAACCGGCTGCCTGGCTCAAAGATACCCTGGAAAAACTTCCCGTCTGGACCATGCGACGCATCGACGAACTCCTGCCAATCAAATCAACTGCACAGATTAGCTGATCGGAACAGATGGTACGGCTGGACGCTTACGTTTTATCAAGGTAATAGCTAAATAAACTCCACAAAGTGATGTATATTATACACATATAATCAAATAGTTAGGTTTGACACTCCTTTATCAGCCGTGTAAAAATTACAACACCAAACTAAATTCCTTGATTACACCATGACAACAAAAGCACATTTTTTTCAACAACAGTATTTAACTAACATCATCCCGCCACAATTGCGCCAGAGAATGTAGCGATATCCAATGGCACAGCTTGAGAGCATCAATTATGTTCCGCATCATGGGATATTGGCAGAACACAAGGTGAATTGGGTGAGCACATCTGGTGCCCGACATCTGTCCAACTTGCCACAAATATTTTCGAAGGACGGCACGCCATGGGCCGAAGCAAACCATTGGGCGCTAGACAAGGCGCGGAGTTCTGGAGTGAAGCTTAAAACTGTGCAGAATCTCATGTCCCATCTGCACAAGTACGCCTCTTGGCTGGAAGCAGAGCAAGTGGACTGGCGGCATTTTCCTATCCAAAAATCAGCTCGAGTACTGGTCAGATACCGCGGTGCATTGATTGAAGCTCGAAATCAAGGACATCTTAGTCCTTCTAGTGCAAGCGCTCGAATGCGTGCTGTCATTCAGTTTTACCGCCATTGCGCCTCCCACAACTTTATTAGCTGCGATGCACCAAAGTGGCGAGATCGGCTTGTTATCGTATCTTATTTCGACTCTGCAGGCTTTGAACGCACGCTCCTCCGTTTGTCGACGGACATATCCATTCCGAATCGCGCAAGACTAGGCTGTAGGCTTGAGGACGGGCTGCTACCAATCACTTCTGAACACATGACGGAGTTGTTGCGATTCACTTTGGAAAATTCAAGTGAAGAGTTGCATCTGATGCTTACCGTTGGATTTTTAAGTGGTGCTCGCATAGGGACAATTTGCAGTCTTCGTTTGGATAACTTAGAAAATGCGCTGCCGGATAACAACGTCCCCGGATTTACATCCATCGCTGTTGGGCCAGGAACGGGGGTGGCTACCAAATTTGACGTGAGCGGTTATCTACTCATACCAGATTTTTTACTGTCGACACTTAAGCGCTACGCCTATAGTAGCCAGCGCCTCCAGCGGGAACAGCAAGCAACAAAAGATAATAAGTCACTCTTATTCCTGACACGGTTTGGCAATCCTTACACCACCCCAGACAAATTATCTGGATCGGCCATAACACGCGAGATGACCGACCTCCGGCGCAGCGCAGTCAAATATGGTCTCAAATTCATGCAGTCCTTCCACTTCCATCAGACGCGCGCCACTTATGGCACTTGGATTATGACGGTTGCACTAGCAAAAGTTGATCAAAAGGCAGCCATAGAATTCGTCAGAAACGCCATGCTACACAAAAACGAAGCAACCACCATGCGATATATCACCTTTCTTGAACATACAAAGGCCAAGATTGAGGCTGGAAATGCCTTTACCCAGGCCTTCTGTGGCCTCTTTACGCACTTAGGTGACCCGAATCGTGCGTGACGGTCAGCTCCCCGACCTGACGTTCCCATTTGTGAAGCTGGGGAGCAGAGTGGCCCCATGGGATTTGCGACCACTACTGTATAAAGGAGGTGCTGCAGCACACGTCACCAAAGTGGCTGCCCTAATTGCCACAGGAAAATTAGGCTCTCCGCGAGTTAAACGGATTGAACTAGTTGAGAAAATTCATGAAGAAATTCTTGCTGCCATGACATATGGGGGCAGCAAGAACACTGCGGAAACTTCACTATTAGTTTTTCGTTACTTTTTTAAGTGGGCAGATTCAGAAGGTTATTCTTTAACGTTAAACAATGTCGTCAGAAACTATGTACGTTGGTCTGACCACCTATTACATCGTGTCCGCGTCACTAAAGATTTGTTGCAGATGTCAGCGTACACTCAAGCACGTAGTCTTGGGTCTTTGCTGGACAAAGCTTTAGAGCGTGGCAGACCCATTATCACGAGCACGCGATTGACCCAACCACCAAGTAGAAAAAGTGCTCGCGGCGTGGAGGCAGACAAGCAGAACCTTCAGGATACTTTTGCGTTTGGCCACATGCTTCTTGACATCATGGATGGTCTGACACTCGATGCGCTGTGGGGAAAACTTCCAGTGCGCATACCGTTTCGTACTGGGCAAGAACTGGTCGAATGGTCTAGGCTACGCCCCCCCGAAAAAAAACGCTTGACGAACCCACAAAATAGACGCCAACGCTTAAGCATAAAATCGTCGACGAAGATTCGCTCGAACTACGAAGCTGACCGTACATTACGGACACGTTTTTCGCTTGCCAATTTGCGCATTGAGGCGGAGTTGCTGTTCTTTATCGCGCAGACGGGAATGAACCGTGCCCAAGCCCACCAGCTTAAAATCCGGCATTTCAGCTATTCCAGCACAATCGATGGTTATCAGGTACGCGACTACAAACATCGCCGCCGGGGTGAAGTTCTGTTCGAGATATTTTCCGGTTATAAAGCTCTTTTCGAGAACTATTTGAGGTGGCGAAAGTCGGTCTTTCCAAACGACTCAAACGGGTTGCTGTTTCCGCTCGTGCGCACTGGTGGGCGCGCTGAGGACAAGCCTCCCTCTTGGGACAGAATTAAAAATTCATGCAAAAAACTTGGGATACGATTTATCCCGCCAAGCCAACTGCGCAATACCCGCATCAATTGGTTTCTGCGACGCTCTGGCGACACTGACCTGACGGCTGAGCAGGCGCAACATTCAAAGCAAACCTTGATTCATCTGTACGAGGAACCAAACCTCCACCGCACAATGACTGAAGTCGTACGCTACTGGCAGGCTGCCGATCCTATAATTATTCCGCCAGCTCCGGGCATTTGTACTGGCTCACCGATGCCCGTCGATAATATTCAGCTCGGCACAACAAAACCTGACTGCATTCATCCTTCCGGTTGTCTTTGGTGCGAGTATCACCGCGACGTTGACAGCTTCGATTACGTTTGGTCGGCGTCGAGTTTTAGGCACTTAAAAAGTATTGAGCTGGTTAAATACCACCCACCACAAAAACACCTGCCGACACATCCAGCTTTATATGCAATTGAGCGGTTGTCTGACAAGCTGCGCTGGTTTCAGCATTCAAACGATGTGCGAAAGGGTTGGGTCGAGGAATCGTTGGCACGCGTCGAAGAAGGCGATTACCACCCCACATGGGGTGAACTCATCCAGTCCATAGAAGATAAAATTTAACATGGTCACAATAGATCAACTTGGCCTAGCCATCCATTCACCCCTAGTAACCCCCTCATCGCGCAACTATCGACCACCAAGCTGGCCGCCTCCGCGCGACTGGGTTGTAGTCGAAGATGCGCAAGGCAATATCATCTCTCGCTGGGGCGATCCGGTCTGGAGACTTGACCTGTGGGAAGGAAAACCAACATCATTGAATTTTGGTGACGGATTGGTGACTCATACCACGAGAATTGATGGAGAAAATGCAGATCTGCTGCGCCTTCTAGTTACCTGGAGACTCTGGGGGCCTCGGGGTGCTAGAACAGTAAGTACTTTGTTAAATTTTTTTACGCCCTTGCGAAAAATTGTCGCTCTATGCAGCAAAAATGGCATTCTAACTAGTGACCTGATGCGATTCCCTGCCGTCATGAAACAAGTTTCACAGGTGTTGGCACCGAGTACGTTTGATAACTCTGTGTCCGAGTTGCACCAACTGCTCGATGCGAAACAAACCCTTGGTTTCGTCTTGCTGGATAAAAACGGACTCAAGCAACTAGTAGCTTCCAAGCCTCGATACAAGATAGCCCAGACCGCATACATACCGCCACGCATTTGGAGCTATCAGATCAATCGCTTACGGGAGTGCCTAGAAGACTATCTGGAGCATCGTCATAAAATTGAAAAATGCTTCCAGTTCTGTCTCGATGCATACGCCCATAACTACGGCTCATTAACTGCGGCATTGAAAACAAAGCCCATAAGATCGAGGGTGCCTTTTGGGGAAAAAAGTTATTACGAGACAGGGTGTCGCTACCACGGTCATTTTTCACTCACCGCTGAGCAGTTTGGTATCTCTGAACTCCTAGGCCGATGGGTTGTACTACCTAAAGAAGGTGATCCAGAGAAAGGTATCAGGCTCTTATCAAGCTATTTATCGTTGATTCAACACGCAGGGCTCGCCTATATGTGCATTTTCAGTTTAATGCGCATTGAGGAAGCATCATCGTTGCGTGCAGACTGCCTCTATTGGGAGAACGATGAAAAATTCGGACGTATCCCTATTCTACGTGGAGTAACAACCAAAACAGATCTGGACAGTGATGCTCGATGGCCGACAAGCCCGAGCGTCCAAATTGCTATTGATAGTATGACATCCGTATCGAGCATGCGAGTTCATTGTGCAGAACATAACCCAAGTGCTGCCCTCTCGGTGGAAGACAAGGCAAATCCGTATCTGTTTAATCGCGCCTTTGAACCTTGGGCGGCGGGAAAAACAAACGTCTACTCACTACGAAAAACAACTCCAACGTACAAAGAGTTCTCTCTCAGATACCCTAAGCTATTCCGTGAGAAGGAAATGAGAATCACTGAAGAAGACTTCAAGATAGCACTGTCGATTTGTCCGACACTAAATCTCGAAGAGTTCCAAGTAGGGAAGTCATGGCCCATTGCCTGGCACCAGATTAGACGAACTAGTGCAGTGAACATGTTCGCTTCTGGGGTGGTTTCAGATTCATCAATGCAGTATCTGATGAAACATGCCAGCCGAATCATGTCGCTCTATTATGGGCAGGGCCACACTCGGCTTTGCCTAAACAAGGAGACTAGGACTCTGGTAGTGAACGCGATGTATGAAGCGATGGGCAAGGAGGTTCTTAATGTGCTCTCAGAACGGTTCGTCAGCCCATACGGGGAAGAGCGGAAGGCGATGATCGTTGTAAATCTTGTCACTGACCCGGATGCAAAGAAGTTTGCCAATTCAGCAAAAAAAGGCGAGGTTTTCTTCCGCTCAATGAGGCTGGGTGGCTGCATGAAGCGTGGAGTCTGTGAATATGGCGGTGTGGAATCAATCTCTCACTGTGCGGGTTCTGATGGCAATCACCCTTGTGCTGACGTTCTCTATGATAAGGAAAAGGCCGAAGCCAACAAGATGTATCTTAATAGCATAGAACAGCGTTTGACAGATGCGCCAGCAGATAGTCCATTACATCGCTCAATGGAAGCAGAAAAACGCGGTTTGGAGAACTACTTCGATGTCATCAACAGAAACTAAACCATCCGCAGAACAGCGTTTTAGGGCTGCCTTCGATCGGCTTAAACTTGGGAGGTCAGAGAGACTACCCAAGGACACTCCCGTCAGCCAAAACAACGTTGCCAAAGAGGCTGGCTGCGACCCGACTGCCTTGCGAAAGTCACGCTTCCCGTCGCTCGTTGCTGAAATTCAGCATTATGTTGAAACGCATAAAGAGGATGTGCCAGTATCAGAACGTCAGCAGTTGCTGAAACGACGTAGACGGAACCGCGATACTAAGGAAACGATTTCAGACCTGAAACAGCAGCGCGATGCATCCGCAGGGCTTCTTGCGGACGCAAATCTGCTGATCGTCGATCTCACAGAGGAGCTTGCTGATGTGCACCGAATGTTAGATGAACTCAGACGGATTACCAAACCCTCCGCTGCGACGATATCGTTTTCAAAACGCAGCGATTAATGTAGCATTGTTTTCATGCAATCGCATAGCAATAAAGAAATCCATTGGGGGATTGTGATCGATTGAGCGATGTAGTTTGAATGCTACGAGCAGATGAAGGATAATAGCGCAAATAGTTTTCATTTGCGCCCTCTCATCCTCTCTAGAACATTGCCCTGATACGGGGTAGGAACCCCCCAAAGGATGTCTAACGATACCCCAAACAAGATACTGCGTGATGTATTCGGCTATCCAAAATTCCGAGGCAATCAAGAAAACGTTATTGAGCATGTAACAAACGGCGGAGATGCCCTAGTGCTAATGCCGACCGGGGGTGGGAAATCACTTTGCTACCAGATTCCAGCACTTTGCCGCAACGGACTTGGCATTATCATTTCACCGTTGATCGCGCTGATGCAGGATCAGGTGGATGCGCTGAAACAGCTAGGCGTTTCGGCTGCATTTATGAACTCCAGCCTGGATGCTGAAGCAGCCCGCGAGGTGTCGCGGCAATTGCAGCGCGGCGAGTTAAAACTGCTGTATGTCGCGCCCGAGCGGCTGATGACCGAAAGTTTTCTTAATCTGCTGGAGCGCTTGCAGCAGGATAACGGTATCGCCCTGTTCGCCATCGATGAAGCACATTGTGTATCACAATGGGGCCACGATTTCCGCCCCGAATACCGTGCGTTGACGGTATTGCACGAACGCTTTCCCAATGTACCGCGCATCGCCCTCACGGCTACAGCAGATGCACCGACACGTCGCGAGATCGTCGAGCGACTAGCATTGGAACACGCACAGCAATTCATTTCCAGCTTCGACCGTCCTAATATCCGTTATCGCGTCACGCAGAAAAACAATGCGCGCCAACAGTTATTGTCTTTCCTTGAAACAGAACATCAAAACGATGCTGGCATCGTGTATTGCCTGTCACGCAAGAAGGTTGAAGAAACCGCCTCATGGCTTAAGGAACAGGGATGGGATGCCCTGCCCTACCACGCCGGGCTCGATGCTGCCATGCGCAGCGAATACCAGCGCCGCTTCATACGCGAAGAGGGCGTTATCATGGTCGCCACCGTTGCGTTCGGCATGGGTATAGACAAGCCCAACGTGCGCTTTGTAGCGCATCTGGATTTACCAAAAAGTCTCGAATCTTATTATCAAGAAACAGGCAGGGCAGGCCGTGATGGCTTGTCCGCAAATGCCTGGATGACTTATGGCCTTGGCGACGTGGTGTCAATGCGACAAATGTTGATGTCAGGCGAAGCGCCGGAGGAGCGCAAGCGCGTGGAGTTGCAAAAGCTCGATGCGCTACTGGGTTACTGCGAAACTACTGAGTGTCGCCACCAAACTGTGCTGCGCTACTTCGGCGAAGAACATCCCGGCGACTGTGGGCAATGCGACAACTGCCTCGAACCGGTTGATACCTGGGACGCAACCCAGGCTGCGCAGATGGCGCTGTCTTGTGTATATCGCACCGGTCAGCGCTTCGGTGTCGGCCACTTGATAGATGTGCTGCTCGGCAAAGCTACTGCGAAAATAGAACAATTCAATCACCAGCAACTCAGCACCTTCGGTATCGGCAAGGAATTGGCGCAGCAGCAATGGAGCAGTGTTTATCGCCAGCTTGTTGCCGCCGGTTTACTTACAGTAGACATGGAGGCCTATGGGGGATTAAAACTTGATGAAATTGCACGCCCGGTGCTAAAAGGACAGCAGGAAGTTTGGATGCGGCGAGATGCAGCACCCGTCAAACGCACACGCACCGAACGTGACGGCAAGACACGAGAACCGTTTTCAGGTGCCACCAGCGACAGGCTATGGCTGGCACTCAAGGCCAAACGCATGGGGCTAGCGCGCGAACAAGGTGTGCCGCCCTATGTGATTTTCCACGACAGCACCCTGCTGGAAATGCGCGAATCGAAACCCGGCAGCCTCACCGAAATGGCGCGAATCAGCGGCGTCGGGCAGGGAAAACTGACTCGCTATGGTGACGATTTCCTTAAAGTCATTGAAGAGAATTGTTAGAAGATTGTAACTCCATGATCAGCAACTAAAGTGCCGCTGCGATTTCCCTGAAACTGTTCAATCCCGCCTCTAGGTTCTCGATGATTTCCAGCGCCAATATATCCGGTTCGGGCAGGTTGTCCAGATCGGCCAGGCTCTTGTCTTTGAGCCAGAATTATCCAGACTGGTCTTGTCACGCGCAATGATCTGCTCATAGCTGTACTTGCGCCAGCGGCCTTCCGGATTTGTCGCCTCGTTCCAGCTCTCGCGACGCTCATGGCGGTTCATCGGATTGTAATCCGCAATGAATTCCTGCAAATCCTCGAAGCGCAGCGGCTTCTTTTTCAGCGTGTGGTGAACATTGGTGCGGTAATCAAAAAACCAGACTTCCTTCGTCCACGGCTCTTTACTTGCCGCATGGTTGTCAAAGAACAGCACGTTCGCTTTCACGCCGTAGGCGTAGAAGATGCCGGGGCAGGCGCAATATGGTGTGCAGATCGGTGGTTTCCAGCAGTTTCTTCGCACCGTCTCGCCCGCGCCCCCCTCAAACAGCACATTGTCCGGCACGACTAACCCTCAGTCGGCTCTTCCACCTCGGTGATCTTATGTCCCAGCTCTTCCTTCTTGGCCTCGATCACGCCGACCGCTTTTTTATCCACGAACAGCACGTAATCAGCCGGACCTGCGTCAGTCTGGTATTCAGGGGGGGGGGATTACCCACGCACCGCCTGACCCAACCCGGCATTCAGGTCTATCTTTTTAGCTGATTGCACAACCCACCCCGCCTGCCTGAGCAGCGCGTCGATGTTATCGCGGGCTTTCTGTTCGGGATTCTGGTTGTCGGTCATTGCTGGAACAGACGGATTGAAGGAGCCCGGCGAATAATATAAGAACTATCGATACAGGTGTAAAACAAATCACTCTAATCAGACATCTCCTACAACGTCATAACATAACATAACGGTATGCTATGTTATGTTATGACTCTAAAAGAATATTGTATATGGCACGCAAATCGAGCATTACATTGACCAAGCTGCAATGGCCAAAAACCAGAGCATATTTATAAACTCATTATATTGCCGCCAACCTCTCAATCAATGCGGTCACATCTCTTTCAGTAAGTCCTGCTTTACAATCCACAACATAAAGATTCGGATATTCCCCAATATCTTCCATTTCATGGAAAAATAAATCCGGCATATCATCAATTGCAATCCATTTGTCAGCATAATTACTGTTGGCCTCTAGCCAGCATTTGATTTCAATATCTCGTTGTCCGAGACAGGTTTCAGCCTTAACACTAGGCGTAAAACCGATGAAACGGTGTGACAAATCTTCACCCCCACCAGAAGTCACAAATTCCACCAATTCATCGTGCGCGTGGAAGTTCCTCCATGAGCTTGAAAAAACCACCTGCACATCTGGACAAGCGCGTAATATTTCCCAAAACAAGTCTGCTCGGCAAAAGAACGATTCAGAGAGCCTTGGCATCGGATGCAATACACCGTCAAAATCGAGAAAAATCAGCATGTTTTATCTGCTTAATCGTCGCTTGCGTTTAACGCTGTCGTTCATATCGCCCTCCGCGTCTTCCCGCTCCAAAACGCATAGCGATATACAACACGAATTTGGCGTAAATAATTCCATGAGCGTTTTTTAACCAGCCTGAATGCGGCAAATCACCGGTGCAAAATATCCGACATAAACGCGCCTGAAATCCATCACCCCTTGATAAAACCCTTTTACAAAGCTGGCAAGCATGAAATTTACCTCCCCATCCATTTCCAGATTGATATTAACGGCGCAAAGTAAGCAGTGAGCGCATCCCGCAAAATATTTTTTGTTGATCGTGTTCCACCGTCCTTGTGGTACAGCCAGATTGCAAAAGCGCACATTCCAATTGCACCTGCTGAAATGATGGCACCCATCAACACCAAACCGGTCGTCAGATCAATTTTCATTTTTGCGCTTTGGCTTATTAAGTTGAACAACGATGAAAATAAAATTGGACAGCATAAAAATATATGAAAAGGCTAATTGCCAGACTGACACCTTTTGGTTGTGGGTCCACGGCTTGTTTGGTATTTTAGGCATCTTAACCGTTCCGACAACCTGACTCTCTGAAATTTCCAGCGACTCACTATCCTCATTGCCATAGAAAATGGTACCTCCACTGCTAAGGCTATATTGTGTAAAGTCGGCTTCTACCTCACACGATCCAATTTTGCCAACAGTTTTTTCAGGCAACCCCGTTTGACGCTGGACATACTCACAGCCCGCTGTTGTCAAAGTAATTTTGGTTAAGGTCGGTCTGAAGGCTCTTTCATTTTGACCAGTAGCCCAAATGATGAGTAGGGTCCCAAGAAAAGTTGCAGCCATAGACAACAAAACTTTCCCGCTTATATTTATATCTGTTTTAGCCATTCAGCCCCCCCCTAAAAACGTACTCATTTTTAACCTGAATATTTTGATCGTTAGCACCCATTTTTTCAGCACGTTGAGAAACCTACAGTTCCTAGGCATATGGTATGGTCAAGACGAATAAAAATAACAAATTCACAAAACCCCTCATTCACAATCGCTCCATGACAAGAATAAAACTGTGTTCCCGCCTTAGCAGGAACGACAAAAGAAAATAAATCAGTATTTCCTTAGCTGAATCCGCTATGTCTTTACAGATTGGAATTTCAAGTAAGGAATTGATATTCATCCGGGCAATCTTTACCTCTAAATCGTATTCCGGCAATTCTTGTTTGTTCACCCTTCAACACCTCTCCAAACAACATAAGAATTTCGACCTGGCCAGCAGACAGTGATGGCAGAAGCAATTGGTATGACTCAAACGGAATAGTTAATTCACCGCATAGTGTGTCTTTACGCAAAATAATTGAACCAATTTGCTGTTCCATTTTGGATTGGGCGATACGCTCATTTTTAGTAGATCTATCTGCACTGATGATCACTCTGGCCTGATCTGCACCTTTTATTTTTGGCGCAATCATACTTCCAACAATTCTGGTGCTAAAGTTTTCTGAGAAACGATCATCCCCATCACGCTCAGGATTCAAGTGCAATGCGTAATTTGTCTCTAACCGTTCAAAACGAATGACGTATAGACAACATTTAGCTGATTCCCATTCATTCAGAGGTATTTCTTGTGGCAGTTGCAGTATTTTGTTAGGTCTGATCTTCTGTGCGGCACCCTGCTTTCTCATAACGACCTCTCTTCACTCTCGTAGAAATAGCTACTTATAGTCTGTCGACCTAAAGTCGTCAAGTTATGCATCATCCTGCATATCAACGATATGTGCCGTCATGACTACCAACCAAAAAATATCAGCGCGACTCAGGTTTTCAAAAAACCTAAGAGAAGCCAGGCTCAGACACGAGTGGTCGCAGGAAGATCTGGCTGAAGAATCCGGATTGCACCGAACTTATGTAGGGTCAGTGGAGCGCGGCGAGAGGAATATTTCAATCGACAATATGGAATGTCTTGCCAATGCAGTCGGTGTCGAATTGATAGACCTGCTGAAGTAAACTACACCGTACAAAATTAATCAGGCTGAGTGACTGGTGTCCTTGATCGCGCTGTTAGGAAACGTCGGTCATGGACAAAAGTCATGTATAAGCCATCAAAGCTTGCATTTTCTATGGACATCAACAATATCTTAGCAAACCCTGTAAATATGGTGCATTCAACCACTGTCCATACTATTTCACCACGCAGTTGCGTTCAGACGGGGCGCGCAGGGCGCGACGGATTGCCGGCCAACGCCTGGATGGCCTACGGTCTGGGCGATGTCGTCTCAATGCGGCAAATGCTGAGTCAGGGCGAAGCATCTGAAGAGCGAAAACGCGTGGAACTGCAAAAACTTGATGCGCTGCTGGGATTTTGTGAGTCAACTGCCTGCCGCCACCAGACGATTTTGCGCTATTTCGGCGAAGAACATCCCGGCAACTGCGGCGAGTGCGACAACTGCCTGACACCGGTACAAACCTGGGATGGCACAACAGAGGCGCAAATGGCCTTGTCCTGCGTGTACCGCACCGGACAACGTTTCGGCGTCGGTCATCTGGTTGACGTGCTGCTAGGCAAGCAAACCGAGCGGATCACAAAATTCGGCCACCAGCAGTTATCCACCTTCGGCATCGGAACTGCGCACACGGCACAACAATGGAGCAGCATCTATCGCCAGTTGATCGCCGGCGGATTTTTGGAAGCGGACATCGAAGCCTATGGCGGTTTGAGACTCACTGCAACCGCCCGCCCGATACTCAAGGGCGAACTCACCCTGTCGCTGCGCCGCGATGCAGAAGTAGCCCGGCGCAAATCGGTTAAAACAAATCGGGACAGTAAAGCGCGCGAACCTTTTAGCGGCGCCAATGAAGATCGCTTATGGCTGGCGCTCAAGGCGAAACGAATGGAACTGGCGCGCGAACAGGGCGTACCGCCTTATGTGATTTTTCACGATAGTACCTTGCTGGAAATGATGGATCAGCGTCCCGGCAGCCTGAACGAGCTGGCTCGCATCAGCGGCGTCGGACAGGGAAAACTGGCACGCTATGGCGATGATTTTCTGGAAGTATTTGAAGCATATACAAACCGTTGAATCCGGCCTAACGAGCATGCTGAAGAAACACCCCTGATAATAAAACCATGCCCGTTCATCCTGATCTCAAATAGCGATTTCCGTTGGCGTATCCTCGATACCATAAACCTCTTTGAGTATCGCGACAAATCGTCTGGCCTGCGGCGACAAAAACTTACCTTTGCGCAAAACCAGACCGTAGCCTCGCTGCGGGAAATATTGTTTAAGCGGAATGCGCGCCAGCTTCTCGGTGCCGGTCAGACAGATGTCGGTGACGATGGAAATGCCCATACCGAGCTCCACGTATTTCTTGATCACTTCCCAGCCTCCCGCTTCCAGCGTGACAGAGAAAGTCAGATTATGCTGCTGAAACACGTATTTGACCATGCGCCATGTCGAAAGATGGCGCGGCGGCAGGATTAATCCGTACTGGCTGATATCCTCAAGCGTGACGTTTTCCAGTTTTGCCAGCGGGTGATCGAGCGGCGTGATCAGCACAGGATCGAACGTCACCACCGGCTGGTAGGAAATGTCATCGGGTATATCCAGCAGTGAGCCGACAGCAAAATCAATTTCATCGGCACGCAACATCTTCAACCCGTCACGCCCGGTTTCATTGTGAATCTTGAGCTGAATGCGCGGATGCGCGGTGACAAAACGGCGTACTGCTTCCGGTAATATATACAGGATGGTGGATTCACCCGCACCGATATTCAGTTCACCTGATTCCAGCCTGTCGTGCTGCGCGGTAAAGCTTTCCTGCAAGCTGTCTATCCCTTCCACCAGCGGTTTGGCCAGCGCGTATAAAACCCCGCCGTCGTGTGTCAGTTTGAGAACCGGCCCGCGCCGCTCGAACACCGTCACGCCCAGTTCCCGTTCCATTGCCTGTATCTGCAAGGTTACCGAAGGCTGACTCAGGAAAAGTTTCTGTGCGGCCAATGTCACGCTGCCTGTGCGCACAACCTCACAAAATGCTCGCATTTGCTTCAAGCGATTATTCTTGTAATAGCTTTGCTTGTCTTTATTCATCCCCATCCCCCTGCGACAACCTTAACATTTGAAATATTAATAATCATAATTGAAACAATTGATTCGCTGAATGATTGCAGTCTGGTTTAATCTGCAAACCAATATAAGTACCGGCAGCAGGGTTTTTTAATATTCAAAACGCGTATGGCGCGATTGATAATCGCAGCCAAAAGAGAATAATACATCAGTTCTCTGTACAGATTTATCAGGAAGGAGAGAGAGAGATGGGAACTGTATACAGCATACTAGTCACGGGCGCGTTTATGGCTTGCCTCGGTGGCGTGCTTGCTTTCTTCCTGGCCATCGCAAGCAAACGACTTTACGTGTACGAAGATCCCCGCATCGATCAGGTCGAAGAATTACTGCCTCACTCCAATTGTGGCGCCTGCGGCACCGCCGGATGTCGTAATTTCGCCGAGCAAGCGGTCGCAGGCCAGATTGAACCCGCGTCCTGCACCGTCAATACAGCCGATCAAAATAAATACATCGCCGCCCTGCTGGGTGTCGCAATGGGCAATGTGGAAAAGCGCGTCGCGCGTCTGGCCTGTGCCGGCGGCGCTCATGTTGCCAAGATGCGCGCCCATTACGCGGGTTTGTCTTCCTGTCGCGCAGCCTCAGTGGTCGGTGGTGGCGGCAAACGTTGCGCATGGGGATGTCTGGGACTGGGGGATTGCGCAGACGTCTGCGATTTTGACGCGATTCATATGGACAAGCAGGGTTTGCCGGTCGTCAATCTCGAAAAATGCACGGCTTGCGGCGACTGCGTCGACATCTGTCCTAAAAATTTGTTTTCAATTCAAGGTATTACAAAAAAACTCTGGATGGCGTGCCGCAACGAAGACGAACCCGAATCGGCCGAAGCCGCCTGTGAAGTCGCCTGCAACGCCTGCGGACGTTGCGTGGTCGATGCGGCAAACGGTCTGATTCGTCTGGAAAAGAATATTGCCGTCATCGATTACGAAAAGAACGACCTGGCCAATCGCGAGGCTATAGCACGCTGCCCGACCGGCGCCATCATCTGGCTCGAAGGCGATCGCACGATTAAAGGCAAATCCGCCAAAAAGATCATCCGTACCGAACCATTACCTGTCGAAGCCTAGGAGATATCATGTTTAACAAACTCAAACAATTCAAATTCCTGGGCGTAGCGACTGATTCGGAAGCCGGCATCAGCAAATTCAAATATCCCGGCACGAGAGATGCGATCGACGGCAACACCGCCGTGATCATTGTGGAACGCGAAGCTTCGCAAGGCGCAGGCGCTTACCCGATTACGCCTTCCACACAAATGGGCGAATACTGGGCAGAGGAAGTCGCCCGTGGCCATCTAAATGCCGCCGGCCATCCGCTGATTTTCGTTGAACCTGAATCCGAACATGCCGCTGCAGGGGTGACGGCGGGTCTTTCCATGACTGGCTTACGCGCCGTCAATTTCACGTCGTCGCAGGGCTTGGCCTTTATGCACGAATCGCTGTACACCGCCGTCGGAAAACGCCTGCCTTACGTACTAAATCTGGGCTGTCGCGCCATCACCAAAGCGACGTTGAACGTTCATTGTGCGCATGACGACTATCATTGTGCGGACGACACCGGTTTCATTCAGGTGATGGCGAAGAATGCGCAGGAAGCCGCCGACCTTAACATGATAGGCCGCAAGACCGCCGAACTTTCCCTCACGCCGGCGATGGTGGCGCAGGATGGTTTCCTCACCACGCATCTGATCGAACCGATGCAGGTGCCGGAAAGGGAACTGATCGCTGAATACTTAGGCGCAGCCGATGACATCATCGATACCCCCACACCGGCACAGCAGATGCTGTACGGCCCCACGCGTCGCCGCGTGCCGGCGAACTGGGATGTCGACAATCCGATGATGACCGGCGGCGTGGCCAATCAGGATGCCTATATGCAAGCCGTGGCCGCACAACGCCCGTATTTCTTCGACCATATCCCTGAACTCGCCGACCATTGCATGGATGAATTTTATGCGCTTACGGGCCGCCGCTATCACCGTATCGACGCTTACCGTTGCGATGATGCCGACTACGTGATTCTCGGACAAGGCAGCATGACAGTACAGGCGGCAGCGGTTGCCGACTGGCTGCGCGAAAATCGCAAAATCCGTGTCGGCGTGGTCAATATGACCATGTTCCGTCCCTTCCCGGGCGACCTGCTGGGCCATATACTTAAAAGCAAAAAGGGCGTAGCGGTACTGGAGCGCACCGATCAGCCGCTGTCGGAAGACTTGCCGCTGATGCGCGAAGTTCGCTCCACGGTCTCCAAATGTCTGGAGAACGGTCGCGAAGATTCCTACGCCGGATATGCTGCCTACAGCAATGTCCAAGACATGCCTGCACTGTATTCCGGCTGTTACGGTCTGGGTTCGCGCGATTTGCAACCGGAGGGACTGATCGCTGCGGTCGAAAACATGCTGCCTGACGCGGCACATCAAAAATTTTATTACCTGTCAGTGGACTTCGTGCGCGACGAGTCCGCCACGCCAAAACAGGAGATTCGCCAGCAGGCGTTGCAGGCCGGCTATCCGGGCATCAAGGAACTGGCGCTGCGCGGCTCCGAAAATCCGAATTTGTTACCCAAGGGCGCGATTGCCGTGCGCATGCACTCGGTCGGCGGCTGGGGCGCAGTGACCACAGGCAAAAATCTGGCGATGACGCTGTTCGAATTGCTCGGCTGGGATATCAAGGCCAATCCCAAGTACGGTTCTGAAAAGAAGGGCCAGCCGACGACTTACTATCTGTCCGCAGCACCCGAACCCATCCGCATCAACTGCGAATACACCCACGTCGATGTCGTGTTGTCGCCCGATCCGCAGGTTTTCCTGCATACCAATGCACTGGAAGGTTTGAACAACGGCGGCGTGTTCGTCATCCAGAGCAATCTGGGCAGCGCACAAGCGCTGTGGGAGACTTTCCCCGTGCATACCCAGAAATACATCGTCGAGCACAAGATCCGCGTCTTCTATCTGGATGCGTTCAAGATTGCCCGCGAAGAGTCCAGCAATGTCGATCTACAATTGCGTATGCAGGGCAACGCCTTCCAGGGCGCCTTCTTCCATGCATCGGATGTACAGGCGCGCGCAGGTCTGAGCGAAGAAACGTTGTTCACCGCGATCGAGAACCAGTTGGAAGCCAAGTTCGGCAAAAAGGGAAAACGCATCGTTGCAGACAACCTGCGCGTGGTACGTCGCGGCTACGAAGAAATCTTCGAAATCCCCTCTGACCTGATGAAAGTCGGACAGCGCGCGCGCATCACTGCCAAACCCGCTCCGGCCCTGCCCGTGATGTTGAAGCGCCTGCCCGAGGGCGACGGCGGCATATCCGACATTCACCGTTTCTGGGAACAGACCGGCAGTTTCTATATGAAAGGACAGGGTTCGGACAATCTGGTCGATCCGTTCATGGGACTTTCCGTGATTCCGGCAGTCACCGGCGTATATCGCGATATGACCGGTGTGCGTTTCGAGTATCCGCTATGGAATGCCGAAAATTGCACGGCCTGCGGCGAATGTTTCACCCAGTGTCCTGACAGCGCCATTCCGGGTCTGGTATCGACCATCTCCGATGTACTGAACAGCGTGGTGCAGAAAATCGAAACCGGCGGACGCCCTACCCGCTTTTTGCGCAAAGTCAGCCGCGTAATCGAGAAAAAGCTGCGCAATGCGCTGGATCGCGAGGGGCTTGATACGCGCGCGCTGCTGGCTCACGCCATCACCGAAGCATTTACCGAAGATCCGGCGCAGGGGGATGACCGGACTCGGCTGGAAACAGAACTCGACTTGCTGCGCGAGGGCCTGGGCAGTTTCAAGTTTGCCACCACTAAACCTTACTGGAATATCAGGGAAAAGAAGGAAAAAGGCACAGGCGGCCTGTACTCGATCACCGTCAATCCCTACACCTGCAAAGGCTGCGCGATTTGCGTGCAAGTTTGCAGCGACAACGCGCTGACCATGGTCACGCAAACGACTGAAAATATTGAAACTTTACGTTCAGACTGGAATTTCTGGCTGGGTTTGCCCACCACCCCGCCACAGTACAGCCGCATCGACGATCTGGACGAAAAAGTAGGCGCCCTGGAAACGCTGCTGATGGACAAGAAAAACTACAACTCTCTGGTCAGCGGCGACGGCGCATGTCTGGGTTGCGGCGAAAAATCGACCATCCATCTGTTCACCAGCACCGTGACTGCGCTGATGCAGCAGCGCGTGAAGAAATTCCTGGGAAAACTCGATACGTTGATCGAGAATCTGGAAAACCATGTGCGCATGAAGCTCAGCGCCAGCGTCGATCTGACCGACACCGAAGGGCTGATGCAGGCGATTGCGGCACACGCAGGGCACGATCTGACGCTGGCGAACCTGTCCGACAGTCTGCTGCAAACACAAGCCGGCCAGCCTATCGACCCGCAATGGTTGAGACGTGTTACGCAAATGCTTGAAAAACTTAAAGATTTACGTTGGCGCTACCTGGAGGGGCCAAGCAAGAATGGCCGCGCCGAAATGGGTGTGATCAATTCGACCGGTTGCACCTCCGTTTGGGCTTCCACCTTCCCGTTCAATCCGTATCCCTTCCCGTGGACATCGAATCTGTTCCAGGATTCACCCTCGGTGGCGATGGGGGTGTTTGAAGGTCACATGGCCAAAATGTCGGAAGGGTTCAAAACCGTGCGCATGGTCGAGATGGAACTGGCCGGCGGCTACGATCCCGAACAAAGCGACGATGCGCTTGCCCGCTTCAACTGGGAGCAGCTAACGAACGAAGAATGGCAGCTGTGCCCACCTGTCGTGGCGATCGGCGGCGACGGTGCGATGTTCGATATCGGCTTCCAGAATCTGTCGCGTGCGCTGATGTCAGGCAAGCCGATCAAAATACTGATCGTCGATACACAGGTGTATTCCAACACCGGCGGACAGGCCTGCACCTCCGGATTTATCGGACA
Source organism: Pseudomonadota bacterium (assembly GCA_026399735.1). Classification (GTDB taxonomy): domain Bacteria; phylum Pseudomonadota; class Gammaproteobacteria; order Burkholderiales; family Gallionellaceae; genus Gallionella. The sequence continues at coordinate 546 of JAPLQK010000105.1, read as the reverse complement.
GGTGGCTGACATGTCACCTTACGGCGCAAAGAAACACGGCAAGACCGAAAAACGCAAGGAAATCAGCGTGATCGGCATGGCTCACCGCACGTCCTATGTGATGCAAGGCTCGTTATCCAGCACCACCCATCTGCTGGAGAGTTTCATCGACGGCCTGAACAGTCGCCGTCCGGCGCTGTTCAACGTGTATGCGGTCTGCCCGCCTGAACACGGCGTAGGCGACAACAGCGCGGTCGTGCAAAGCAAAATCGCCGTGGAATCGCGCGCCTTCCCGCTGTTCCGTTACAACCCGGATCTGGGCGTGACCTTCTCCGAATGCGCCAGCCTGGAAGGAAATCCGGATATCGACGCGGACTGGGTTACCTACAATCTTGATTATATTGATGAATCCGGTGACAAGAAGACGCTCGTGCTGCCGCTGACCTTTGCCGACTTCGCACTCTCCGAAGGACGTTTTGCCAAACAGTTCAAGAAAGCGCCGCCGGAAACATGGAACGACGAGATGGTGTTGCTGGGCGATTTCCTCAAACTCTCCGAATCCGAACG
>JAPLQK010000015.1 GCA_026399735.1 Pseudomonadota bacterium | reverse complement strand
CAGACAAAAGGAAATCGAGAACCTGATCCGTCGCGCGCGCGAAATGAAGCCGGATATAGAAGCGGGCTGGAATGTCTTGCTTAAAAAAATTCCGCCGGAATATCAACCCATCCTGCGTCAACGCATGGACGAATACAAAAATACCCTGATCAAAAAAATCCTGTCGAGAACCGGAATTAAAACTGTTGTGACCGAAATACAAAATTACCATGCCGGGCTGGAACAGGATGTCGACTACGACTGATTTGCTGCTGAGGCAGATAGCCACACATCGAGAGATAAAACATAACTATTTGATTTAATTTATTAAATCAAGATCATAGCGTTAACCTGCTCCATGGATCAGTTGTTCAAGACGCGAACGACCTTGCGGCGTGGTCATCACCATCATTAAATCTCCCTCTTGCAAAAGCTGAGTGGATGAAGGATTAAATTGCCATGTTCCATGACGCTGAATGGCCAGCACCATACAGTCCTTGTTTTCCTGATACAGGACGCTCAATGGTTTGTCCACCAGACTCGCCGCAATCAGTATCTCTTCCATGCGCAATTTGCTGTCCGATTTCAACATGTCGTCCATAAAATTCATCACGTTCGGCCGCACCATCGCGGAAACCAGACTCAGGCCCCCGCTGTAATCCGGCGAAACAATTTCATCCGCCCCCACCTGGCGGGTTTTTGCGGCATTTTTCATGTCGTGGCAACGCGCCACCACACGCAGGTTCGGATTCAGATGTTTAGCGCTCAGGCTGATCACCAGATTCGCACTGTCATCATGCGCCACGGCGAATACACCACGGGCGTGCATCACACCTGCGGCCAGCAATACATCGTTGTCGGTTGCATCCCCTTGCACATAAAACTGCTCCGGATGTGTATCGAGATAGCGCAGTATGACCGTCATCTCACCTTCGACGATGACGAACGGGCGACCGGTCATCTCCAGTTCATGCGCCACGTTGCTGCCCACCAGCCCCACACCGCACACGATATAGTGATCTTTCAGTTGCGCAATTTTATTCAGCATCTTCTTTCTCCGCCATGAATCATTAAGATCGCTCTCCAGCATGAAGGCCGTAAAAGAGGACAACACATAACCCAGCACACCGATACCCGACATGCCGATAAACACCGTGAACAATCGCCCGTACTCATAGTGCGTGACATCGACAATTTCACCGTAACCGATAGTGGCAATGGTGATAAACGTCATGTAAAAGCAATCTTCCCAGGAATAGCCGGGGCCACCCAGAATATGGTAACCCAGCGTACCGATAACGAATACCACAATCAGTAGCAGCATAGCTATCAACAGGTTACGGACAACTTTTGACTGCTGGTGCTGAATCATACTATTCGTCCGGCGTATGTGAATCGGGAAATAACACGTCGCGATAGCCGAAGTTGATCATATCGCGGATGCGCATCGGATACAAAACCCCGTCCAGATGATCGCATTCGTGTTGCACCACACGGGCGTGAAAACCGCTGACCGTACGGTCAATCAGCGCACCGTATTCATCGCTGCCCTGGTAACGAATATTGCAATAACGCGGCACCAGACCGGTCAACCCCGGCACACTAAGACAACCTTCCCAGTCTTCTTTTAAATTTTCATCCAGTAAGGTGATGACAGGGTTGATCAGCACCGTATCCGGCACCGTTTCCGCGTCAGGATAACGCGAATTTGCCTGGACACCAAAGATCACCACACGCAAGCCGACCCCGCAAGACCTGCCTAATTGCCATTGCATTCCTCTGCCGTACATATCCGTTCAAGTATCATCCGCACCCGCTCCATCGCATGTTTGGCGGTCGCATTGACGCTTTCCATGTTAACGCTTATCTGGCTGTCCCCGCGCCCGGCCGCATAATTGGCAATCACAGCGATCGTGGCATAGTTCATATCCAGCTCTCTGGCCAGCGCGGTTTCAGGCATGCCGGTCATGCCGACCATATCCGCTCCGTCACGTTCATAGCGGTTGATTTCTGCAATACTGTCCAGACGCGGGCCTTGCGTTGCCGCATACACACCACCATCCAGACAGGCTTGTTGCACTTTTCCTGCACTGCGCAAAATACGGCCGCGCAACTGACCTGAATACGGCAGGGTAAAATCGATATTCTTATAGCTGGCGTTTCGGGTACTGAAAAAAGTGTAATCACGTCCGTACGTGTAGTCGATGAGCTGATCGGGCACGACGAGCGTGCCTGGCGTCAAGTCCGCGCGTATGCCACCGACCGTTGCAACCGAGAGCACATCGCTCACGCCCTGCTCGCGCAACGCCCACAAGTTGGCGCGGTAATTCACCAGATGCGGCGGAATGGTATAACCATAGCCGTGACGCGCCAGAAAAATCACCTCCTGCTGGTTGAGTATCCCGAACAGGAATGCGCCTGAAGGCTCGCCAAAGGGCGTGCGCATCACTTGCCGGTGGGTGATTTCAAGATTCGCCAGTTCCGTCAGACCGCGACCGCCTATGATTGCCAACATTTAATTTCCTTTGTCGGGTTAAAACCCGACCTACTGTTCCTTAACCGCATAAATCGCGGGCAGATTTCGCCACGCGCCTTCGATGTCCATGCCATAGCCGAACACAAAACGATCCGGCAACGCCAACCCGACAAAGTCGGCATGAACAGGCTTGGATCTGCCATGCAGCTTGTCTGCAAAAACCGCGCTATAGCAACGCGCCGCCCCGAGTGCCAGCACACGCTGCTGCAATGCAGCAAGGGTATGACCTTCATCCAGAATATCGTCTACCAGCAGCACCACCCGGCCGCGCACCGACTCATGCGGCGCCACTTTCCAGTGCATGGCACCACCGGCCCGCGCATCGCCGTAACGCGATACATGCACATAATCAAAATCGAGCGGGAAGTTAAGCAAAGGCAACAATTGTCCGGAAAACACCACCGCCCCCCCCATCACCGACAGCACCAGCGGATGAACGTCGCTCAACGCCAGGTTGATTTGTTGCGCAACCTTGTGCAGTGCCGCCTGTACCCCATCCGCTGTCACCAACAATTCTGCCTGCTGCAAAACATCACGGGCGCGCTGAATATCCATCAATCGTACTTACTTCAGACTTTGCAAGTACGCGGCAAACTCATCTTTGAGTTCCGGATGTTCCAGTCCCATTGCCACCGTTGCCTGCAAAAAGCCGATTTTAGATCCGCAGTCGTAACGTTTGCCCTTGTAGCGATAAGCCAGCACCCGTTCTTCCTCGATCAGTGCAGCAATTGCATCAGTCAGCTGTATTTCGCCACCGGCACCCCGGCCAATATTATGCAAATGATGAAAAATTCGCGGTGTCAATACATAGCGTCCCACCACAGCCAGCGTGGTTGGCGCATCCGCCGGGTGCGGCTTCTCGACGATGCCCGTTACCTGCTCCAGTTCTTCATTGACTCTGGCGCTGCTGACGATGCCGTACTGGCGCGTCAGTTCACGCGGGACATCCTGCACGCCCAGCACCGAACTATGATGACGCGCAAATACTTCGACCAGCTGCCGTGTGACAGAAACCTCGCTCACCATAAAATCATCCGCCAGAATAACCACGAAAGGCTCGTTCTTGATGACCGGCTGTGCGCAAAGTACCGCATGCCCCAGACCCAACGGTTCGGATTGGCGGATATAAATACAGTTCACGCCTTCCGGGATGACTTCCTGAGTCAGACGCAACAACTCCAGTTTGCCGTTTTTCTCAAGTTCGGCTTCCAGCTCGTAAGCCTTGTCGAAATGGTCCTCGATGGAGCGCTTGCTGCGTCCGGTCACGAAAATCATATCGGTGATGCCCGCAGCAACCGCTTCTTCCACCGCATACTGAATCAGCGGCTTGTCCACAATCGCCATCATTTCCTTCGGGCTGGCCTTGGTGGCCGGCAGAAAGCGCGTGCCCATACCGGCCACCGGAAAGACGGCCTTGCGTATTACTTTTAACGGTCTGGTCATTACAACCCCTCGATCAATAATAAGAATTCATTTTCATCCAGAACGGCGACGCCTAATTCTCTCGCCCGCTCCAGCTTGCTGCCGCTTTCCAGCCCTGCCACCACGTAATCCGTTTTTTTCGATACGCTGCCGCTGACCTTGGCACCCAGCGCTTCCAGCACCGCTTTGGCCTGTTCGCGCGCGAGGCTTGCAAGTGTACCAGTCAGGACGAATGTTTTTCCAGTAAGCACACCAATTTTATCCGGTTCCGGATCATGTTCATCCCAGCACACACCCTGGCTGCGCAGTTGTTCGATGACGTTCCGGTTGTGTTCTTCAGCAAAAAAATCCACCATGCTTTGCGCCACGACAGGACCCACATCGCGCACTTGCTGTAAACGCTCAGTATCGGCGGTCAGCAACGAATCCAGAGAACCGAAGCGTTGAGCCAGATCCTTTGCCGTCGTCTCACCGACGTTGCGGATCCCTAACGCAAAGATAAAACGCGCCAGCGTGGTATGACGGCTTTTTTCGATTGCATCCAGCAGATTGAGCGCCGACTTCTCGCCCATGCGCGCAAGACGGGTAATTGCATTCATTCCCAGCTTATACAGATCGGCAGGCGTGCTGACCAGCTCTGCATCCACCAGCTGTTCGACCAGCTTGTCACCCAGCCCGTCTATGTTCATCGCACGGCGAGAGGCAAAATGCAGCAGGGCCTGCTTGCGCTGTGCAGGACAGAACAGCCCCCCCGTGCAACGCCAGGCCGCCTCATCCGCCTCGCGGGTGACATGTGAGCCGCACACCGGACACACCAATGGCATCACAAACTCGCGCGCATCGACGGGTCTGCGTTCAAGCACCACGCCCGCAACTTCAGGGATCACATCCCCGGCACGACGCACAATCACCGTATCGCCGATGCGTACATCCTTGCGGCGCATTTCATCCTCGTTATGCAAGGTGGCATTGGTCACCGTTACGCCGCCGACGAAAACCGGCGCCAGACGCGCAACCGGCGTCAGCACACCGGTACGCCCGACCTGCACGTCGATATCCAGTAAGCTGGTCATCGCTTCTTCGGCGGGAAATTTATGGGCAATCGCAAAGCGCGGCGCACGTGCGATAAAACCTAACCGCTGTTGCAGCGCGATTGAGTTGACCTTGTACACCACGCCGTCGATCGCAAAAGGCAGTGATGCGCGCTGTCCACCGATTTCGCGATAAAATTCCAGTAAACCCTCAACGCCACTGACAACCCGGTGAAATACCGCAACCGGCATCCCCCAACTCGCCAGAAAGGCCATTTGTTGCTCGTGCAGCCCCGGCAACGTGACGCCTTCACACAGCCCGATGCCATAGGCGAAAAAACTCAAGCGGCGCGATGCGGTGACACGCGAATCCAGTTGACGCAGGGAACCTGCCGCTGCATTGCGCGGATTGACGAATTCTTTTTCACCTTGAGCGCGCTGCTGCTGATTCAGTTTCTCGAAATCGCGCGTATACATCAGCACCTCGCCGCGCACTTCGATATCGGCAATAAGTTCAACGCCTGCAGCATCGCGCAGACGCAGCGGTATCGCGCGCACCGTGCGTAAATTTTCGGTCACGTCTTCACCGGTATTGCCATCCCCGCGCGTCGCACCCTGCACGAACTGGCCATGGCGATAACTCAGGTTGATCGCCAGCCCGTCAAATTTGAGTTCGACGGCATATTCCACTGTCGCGATATCCAGCGCCTCACGGATCCGCGCATCAAAGGCGCGGACGTCTTCCTCGCTGAAAGCATTATTGAGCGACAACATCGGCGTGCGATGCGCAACCTCCGCAAATGATTTCAGCGGTGCGCTCCCCACCCGAAGCGTAGGGGAATCGGGCGTCAGCAATTCGGGATGATTTGATTCGAGGGTTTGCAGTTCGCGGAACAACTTGTCGTATTCCGCATCGGGAATGACAGGCTCATCCAGCACGTAATAGCGATAATTATGCCGTTCTATTTCACTGCGCAGCGCTGCAATGCGCTCTTTCACAGCAAGCAATGCCATCAGGAGAATAACCGGCGCGCCTGTGCGCTACCCGGCACAAGGTTATTTTCCAGCATTTTAGCCTGCACCTCGCCAATCTGCGCGCGGATACGGGCAAGACCTGCGTCTGTCAGCGGCACCCGATGATCATCCACCAGATTGACCTGTAGTTCGCGGGCCAGCGCATGCGCCATTTGCACCATCAGATCGAAATTTGCCACCGGGTTTTCCACACGGGGCACATCCAGCATCAACGTGATGCCCGTCGTAGCGGATTGTTCAAGACTGTGATGCTGAAAAGGCTTTGTATCCTTATTTATCAATGAAATCAGAGTATTACCTGTATTATCCGACAAATGAAACGCACCGTCCGATTCGAGCTTCATACCCTGCAAGGCGGCCGCCTCATTGATTTTTCCGCCGTTCAGTAACCGTTCACCGGGCGGCAGCAGATTAACACCGACCATCTGATCGACCTCGGCGCACAAGGCATCCAGCCCAAGCGCTGCAGCATGCGTTTCAAGAATATCCGGGATCGTCGTGTCGGCCCCGATATTCTTTGCAATACCCAGCACCAGATCCCGAAAATCGCCCAGTTTAGGCACGCTGATAACCCCGCTCCGGTCGACCAGCTGCAGCGCAATGCGAAACTGTGAATACAGCGACTGGCTTTCAGCGATCACCCGCTCCCATTGCCCCGTTCTGGCAATCAGACCGCACACCTGTAACGGCTTGCGAAAATCAAATTTGCGTTGCCACAAACCATCCAGCACTGCGGCGGCACTTGCTTCAGCCGGATGCAGCGCGATAATAAAATCGCTGCGCGCATCGAGCAAGGAACAAGGCCCGCTCGCGGGGAGCGTTGCGACAATCTCGACAGGCTCAGTTATCGCTTCGGCAACCTCAGTAACGATCTCATCAGGCAATGCATCCCCGTTAATCATGACGATATCATCCAGAGGCTCGGCCGCATGTTCAGTCACCGCGGCCTGATACAAGGCATCTTCGTGACTTTGTCTGAAGGCTGCACCGAACTTGCGACTGTACTGACGCTGCTTCCACCATCCGAAGACGTATACCGCAACCACCACACCCAGACCGATTGCCAACAACGCTGCTTGTAATTCACTCATGTTTTAAATACCGGAAGGCGATGCAAAAAAATCATGCGCGGATTATCTCAAGCAGCGCAGCAAAAAGCTATGCCAACGGCAATTCAGGCGAACTGATGCCGATGCCGGCGACTTCCTGCAACGCCTTGAGGAACTGCGGTTGTTCATGCAGCTTCGCCATCGGCTCAGGATGGTGCCCGCCTCTCATATGGATAATGCGAGCGCGACTCGTCACCGGCATTTCCCAATGCAATCCGCGCAGCAATTCATCAGCCGATTCAGGCTTGTTGCACACCACCACCATATCGCAACCCGCATTCAGCGCAGCGGCGGCGCGCTGCACGATATTGCCCCCGACAGTCGCCCCTTCCATGGAGAGATCATCGCTGAATATGCATCCCTCGAAACCCAGTTGTCCGCGCAATATCTCCTTTAGCCAGACGGGCGAGAATCCTGCCGGACGACTATCCACCTTCGGGTAAATGACATGGGCCGGCATCACCGCCGTCAGACCGAACAGAATCATTTGCCGGAACGGCACCAGATCGCACAACTCGATATCCACAAACTCGCGCTCGTCCACCGGGATGGACAAATGCGAATCCGCCGCCACAAACCCGTGCCCCGGAAAATGCTTGCCGACCGTGTGCATACCCGCCATCTTTAAGCCCAGCAACAAATGATGTGCCAGCTCGGCGATGGCTTGCGGGTCGCTGTGAAACGCCCGGTCGCCGATCACGCTGCTTTGCCCGTAATCCACATCCAGCACCGGCGTGAAACTGAAATCCACGCCGCAGCCGCGCAATTCAGCCGCCATCACGTAACCCGTCTGATGCGCAAGATGACGCGCCCGTTGCGGGTGTTTATCCCAGATTTTTCCCAGCTCGCGCATCGGCGGAATCCGGGTAAACCCTTCGCGAAACCGTTGCACCCGTCCGCCTTCATGATCCACTGCAATCAGCAACGGCACCGGTCGCAACGCGCGTATCGCGGTGGTCAATGCAGTCAATTGAGCAGGGGACTCGTAGTTGCGTTTGAACAGAATCACCCCGCCGACCAGCGGATGCCGCAACCGCGCCACGTCTTCGTCGGTGAGCTGCGTACCCGCCACATCCAGCATTACCGGCCCTAACCCCATGATTAACCTCAATAATTAAATAGTTTCCAGCACCACGAATGCGACGATGGTGTTGCGTTCATCGCTGATGGACAGATGGTGACCGCTAATGCCGATCTGCGCAAGATAGCTGCGCAACACCGTATCGAACTGCAACACCGGCTTGCCCAGGCCATCATGCGTGATACTGATACGGCGCAAGGATACCGGATGCCGCAGCCCGCTGCCCACGGCCTTGGCAAACGCTTCCTTGGCGGCAAAACGCTTTGCCAGAAAACGCGCCGAATGAGCATGAGCCTGAAATTCCGGCAGCTCATGCTCAGACAACAAACGCTCCGCCAGACGCTGCCCATGCCGCTGCCACATCGCTTCGATCCGGGCGTATTCAACGATGTCGGTGCCGATACCGAAAATCATGCGTCATTCCCGCGACGGCGGGAACCCAGCGGTCAAAAGCCCCTTCATCTTGCGCACTGCCGCATCCAGTCCGATGAAAACGGATTCGGCAATGATGGCATGGCCGATGTTCAGTTCGACAATATTGGGAATCGCAACGATATCCTGCACGTTATGGTAATGCAGGCCGTGTCCTGCGTTAACCTGCAAGCCCTGTACATGCGCATGCGCTGCCGCGACACGGATGCGTTCAAGTTCCAGCTTGCGGGCAGGTACACTGTCCGCATCCGCATATTTACCGGTGTGCAATTCGATTACCGGCGCGCCGATACGCACCGCCGCGTCGATCTGTTTTTGGTCCGGGTCGATGAACAGGGACACGCGGATGCCAGCTTCCGCGCAACGCTCGCAAGCGGATTTCACCGCATCGAAATAGCGAATCACATCCAGACCGCCTTCGGTCGTCAGCTCTTCGCGGCGTTCAGGCACCAGACACAGATCATGCGGCTTGAGGCGCAGCGCATTAGCGATCATCTCGGAGGTGACGGCGCACTCCAGATTCATGCGGGTTTGCAGCATGCCGCGCAGCACATCCACATCCTTGTCCTGGATATGGCGGCGATCTTCGCGCAGATGCAGCGTAATCGCATCCGCGCCGGCCTCTTCGCAGATCAGTGCCGCGCGCACCAGATTGGGATAACGCGCACCGCGCGCCTGACGCAAGGTGGCGACATGGTCAATATTCAGTCCTAATTTGATCATAATTTTTGCAAGTCCTTAATCAATTCGCGCGTATGCAGCGTTTTTCCACCCAGATGGTGACCCAGCAACATGCGCATCAGTTGTTTGCTCTGCTGCGCTGCAACAGGGTCGCTATAATCATCGGCCGCCATCGCCAGCAATGTTTTGCCCGAAACTTTCATGCCCGTATCGCCGTCATCCGGCAGCACACCCTGCTCCACGATATAGCGATAACCGAGTTCTTGCTGGACCGCCCTGGCACTGACAGCCTCCCGTTCCAGTTCCAGCGCATAACCTAATTCCTGCAACATATGCTTCTCAAAGCAACGCAGTGTGGCGGCATGATCCGTTTCATGCGCCAGCCTGTAAAGGGTGGCCTGGTAATAATCGAACAACTGCTGATGCGCATCGTCGCGCGCCAGCAAGTTGATCAGCAACTCATTGAGATAAAACCCGCACATCAGCGCCGTGCCCTGCAAATAGGGCTGTCCGCCCTGCCAATCCGCACTGTGCAGCGTGCGCACTTCGCCTTTGCCGAACCATGAAAGGCGCAGCGGCTGAAAACTCATCAGCACACCGCGCAATGCCGATCTGGGCCGCCGCGCCCCGCGCGCCACAATCGCCAACCTGCCGTGCTCCCGGCTATACACATCGAGCAGCAGGCTGGTTTCACGAAACGGGTGGCTGTGCAATACAAACGCCAGTTCATCCTGCTGCCGGTTTTGTCGGGTCGTCATTTTATAAAAATAAATTCAACGAGCTACGAGCTAGTAGCTACTGGCTGATTTTATTCGTATCCCAGCGTTTGCAGCATGCGCGAGTCATCCGCCCAGCCGCTGCGCACCTTGATGAACACTTCGAGAAACACCTTGCCGTCGAACAGTTTTTCCATGTCCAGTCGCGCCTGGGTTGCGATTTCCTTGATTTTTTCGCCTTTTTTCCCAAGCAGCATAGCCTTGTGCGCTTCCTTGTCCACCAGAATCGCGGCGCTGATGCGGCGCAATTTTTTGTCCATCTCGAATTTTTCGATCACCACGCTCACCGAGTAAGGCAGTTCTTCGCCGGTGAAGCGAAAGACTTTTTCACGCAGGATTTCAGAGGCCAGAAAGCGCTCGCTACGATCGGTGACATCGTCCGCATCGTAAATCAGCCCGCCCTCAGGCAGGAAACTGCGCAAGGTGTCGCGCAACTCTTCAATTTTCTTGCCGAACTTGGCGCTCACCGGAACGATATCGGCGAATTTGAAATCTTTTGCGACGCGTTCGGCAAAATCGAACAACTGGCCCTTATCCGCCACTTCGTCGATCTTGTTGATCACCAGCAGCACCGGGCGATTATCCGGCAACAGCTTGAGCACCTCCTGATCGCGCTCGTCGTAACGCAACGCTTCGAGCACATACATCACCACTTGAACATCGCGCAGACTGCTGGTCACCACGCGATTCATGCCGCGATTCAAGGCATTGAGATGCTTCATCTGAAAACCGGGCGTGTCGACAAACACGAATTGCGAATGATCGTCGGTAAAAATTCCGTTGATACGGTGGCGCGTGGTTTGCGCCTTGCGGGAAGTGATGCTGATTTTTTGCCCGATCAGATGATTGAGCAACGTGGATTTACCCACGTTGGGGCGTCCCACGATCGCGATATAACCGCTGCGAAAGGACACATCGGATTCTTCTTCATTTAAAATTTCAGGTACATCAGTCATGTTTTTTTCCAATTAATTGATAAGCCGCAAGCGCGGCTTGTTGTTCGGCATTGCGGCGACTTGTTCCCTCACCGCGCGTGGTTATCTTGAGCGAGGGAATGGCGCATTCCACCTGAAACAACTGCTCATGCGCCACCCCTTGTGTATCTGTCACGCTGTAGTCGGGCAAGGCCAGCCGTCTGCCTTGCAGATATTCCTGCAGCATCGTCTTGGCATCCTTGCCCAACGTCTTCATGTCAACGCTTGCCAGATAGGGCACAAACAGGTTCAGCACAGCCGCTTCTGCTGCCGCAAAACCGCCATCGATGAAGATTGCACCAAACAGGGCTTCAACCGCATCCGCCAGAATGGAAGGTCGGCGATGTCCGCCGCTTTTGAGCTCGCCTTCGCCCAGTTTCAACTGACTTCCCAGATTGAGTTGTTGTGCAAACAATACCAGTGTGGATTCCTTGACCAGGTTTGACCTGAGCCGAGACAAATCGCCTTCAGACATCTCCGGAAACTCGCGATACAGATACTGGGCAATCACGCAGCCTAAAACACTGTCGCCCAGAAACTCCAGGCGTTCGTAGTGATCCGGTGCATAGCTGCGATGCGTAAGCGCGCGTTGCAGCAACAGAGGCTGTTTGAACACATGCCCCAACTGCCTGCACAACTCGGCATTATCCTTATTTTGACGCACTATTAAAATCGATATACAGGCTGACATTGCCTGCCAGCGGAATTTTGACGGCGTAACTGGCTGTTAAAACCGGTTTCTCGGCACTGGTATCGATGTCGATATCGTCAGCCTTGACAGCGGTGATGTTATCGATTGAAGCTCGCCGGTTGAAGGACGCGCGAATATCACGTATCGGGGCTTTTTGCATATCCGGATCGTTGGCAATCGTAGATAACAGTTTATTGATTTCAGCATGCTGAATATAGGGCGGGATCAGTTTCAGGCCGAATACCATGACCAATACCAGACACAATGCGCCAAATATGAATCCAGAAAAACTCAAACCACGCTGATTTCCGGGCTTATTCATGCTGTTTCCCCTCATATAGACAGACCGATACGTTTCAAATCAGAAAAATTCATCCACACCAGAAAAGCATGCCCGACAATCTGATTGTCCGGCACAAAACCCCAATATCGGCTGTCGCGGCTGTTATCGCGATTATCGCCCATCATGAAATAGTTGCCTTCAGGGACTTTGCAACGCACCGATTCCTCGGTATATGTGCAATTTTCATGCCCTTTGAATTCAGCAACCGAATTCAAATGCACATTAGGCATGTTCGGATTGACCAGCAGCGCATGACGGCGCTCGCCCAGCGTCTCGATGCGACGATCAGTATGCACAAAGTTCAAACCGCTTTCTACATAATTGTAATCACCGTCGGGCACCTGAACCTGATCTATCCCATTGATGGTCAGATGTTTATCGCGATATTCAACCACATCACCCGGCACACCTACCACGCGTTTGATGTAGTCCACCGACGGATCTTCAGGATAATGAAACACCATCACATCGCCGCGCTGCGGATTATTCAACTGAATGAGCTTCTGATTGATAATGGGCAGACGGATACCGTAGGTAAATTTATTCACCAAAATGAAGTCGCCCACCTGCAAGGTAGGAATCATCGAACCGGAAGGAATCTTGAACGGCTCGGCCAGAAAAGAACGGATGCAAAATACGATCAGGATCACCGGAAAAAAGCTTTTGGCATATTCCACCCACCACGGCTCAACCGCGCCGACAGCGCGTTTTTCAGCCAGTGCATAGCGATCCAGCAACCAGATGCTGCCGGACACCAGCAGCAACACGAACATAATCAAAGCAAAATCCATTTTTATTCCCTAAAAACTACGCAACAAATCATTCCACAAAAATGAGTTGTCATTGCGAGCGTAGCGCGGCAATCCAGAAAATCGACACCCCTGCCAAAACACTGGATTGCCACGTCGCTGCACTCCTCGCAATGACGGGTACATTTACTCGTTAATCGTCCACGCGCAAAATCGCCAGGAACGCTTCCTGCGGAATTTCCACATTGCCCACCTGTTTCATGCGCTTCTTGCCGGCCTTTTGTTTTTCCAGCAGCTTCTTCTTGCGCGAGATGTCGCCGCCGTAGCACTTGGCCAGCACGTTCTTGCGCATCGCCTTAACGTTTTCGCGCGCGATGATGTTCGAACCGATGGTCGCCTGAATCGCCACGTCGTACATCTGACGCGGGATCAGTTCGCGCATCTTGGCCGCCACTTCGCGCCCGCGATACTGGCTGTTGGCGCGGTGCACGATAATCGCCAGCGCATCCACTTTCTCGCCGTTGATCAGCATGTCCACCTTGACCACATCCGCCGGACGATATTCCTTAAACTCGTAGTCCATCGACGCGTAACCGCGCGAAACCGATTTCAACTTGTCGAAGAAATCCATCACGATTTCCGCCATCGGCATCTCGTAAATCAGCTTCACCTGCTTGCCGTGATAACTGATATTGATCTGCTGTCCGCGCTTATGCGTACATAGCGTGATCACCGAGCCGACATATTCGTTCGGCATATACAGATTCACGGTCACCACAGGCTCCCTGATCTGCTCGATTTTGGACGGATCGGGCATCTTGGACGGGTTATCCACCGTCACGACCGTGCCGTCGCGCAGCACCACCTCATAGATTACCGTGGGCGCGGTGGTGATCAGGTCCATGTCGAACTCGCGCTCCAGACGTTCCTGCACAATTTCCATATGCAGCAGGCCTAAGAAGCCGCAACGAAAACCGAAACCTAACGCCTGCGATACTTCCGGTTCGTACTGCAGCGCGGCATCGTTCAACTTGAGCTTTTCCAGCGAGTCGCGCAGCGCTTCGTACTGATTCGATTCCACCGGAAACAATCCTGAGAAAACCTGAGACTGAACTTCCTTGAAACCCGGCAGAGCCGCTGATGCGGGCCTTGCCTGATGCGTGATGGTGTCGCCCACCCGTGCCGCTTTGAGTTCCTTGATGCCGGCGATGACAAAGCCTACCTGCCCGGCACTCAGAGAATCGCGCGGTTGCGATTTCGGGGTAAACACACCGACATGTTCGGTCAGATGTTGTGCGCCGGTCGCCATGAACAGGATTTTTTCCTTAGGCTTCAAGGTGCCGTTCATTACCCGCACCAGCATCACCACGCCGACATAGTTATCGAACCAGGAATCGACGATCAGCGCCTGCAGCGGTGCCGTCACATCGCCTTTTGGCGGCGGCACCTTGACGATCAATGATTCGAGCACGTCTTCCACACCGACACCGGTCTTGGCCGAACAATGCACCGCATCGTGCGCTTCGATGCCGATAACTTCTTCGATTTCTTCGATCGCGTTATCAGGGTCCGCTGAAGGCAAATCGATCTTATTTAAAACCGGCACCACTTCCACGCCCAGATCCAGCGCGGTATAGCAATTAGCCACCGTCTGCGCCTCCACGCCCTGCGAGGCATCGACCACCAGCAGCGCGCCTTCACAGGCAGACAGCGAGCGCGACACTTCGTAGGAAAAGTCCACGTGTCCGGGCGTGTCGATCAGATTCAGGTTATACACCTGCCCGTCGCGCGCCTTATAACTTAACGCTGCCGTCTGCGCCTTGATGGTAATGCCGCGTTCGCGCTCTATATCCATAGAATCAAGCACTTGCGCATCCATCTCGCGATCGGACAAACCGCCGCACAAATGAATGATGCGATCGGCCAGCGTGGACTTGCCGTGATCGATGTGGGCAATAATAGAAAAATTACGGATTAGCTGCATGAAATTCCAATAGATACCGCTCCCCTCTGTTGCACAAGCGGCATGTAGAGAGGGTGCGATGTTTTTGCAAAGGTCGAATTCTAGCCGATTTAGACGTTATACGCAGAGATGATCGTGAATTGTCCTATTTTTCATCGAGTTTGATCGCCACATACGAAGCGATCTCACCACGGCGCACCTGCAAAGCGACATTGCGTCCCCTGTGTATCTGCCTGATGATTTCTTTAAAAAAATTAAAACGAACTACTCACGTATCAGTCTCGTAATATAGGGTTGATTTCGCGGCTGACGCGACAATAACCATTTGGCGCAGGCGAATCCGGCAACCAAACCGAACAGCGCACCGAGTGCCGCATAGCCGTCCTGCCGGCCACCTGCGAACCAGCCGCCCGCAGCCCCTGCGAACATCAGCGCCAACGGCAACAGATAAACCAGACTGATGCCGCGCAACACCGCCCCCTCGACGACAGATACAATCACTTCATCGCCGACTTCGGCATTGATGCGGTTATCCACCTTGAACTGGCGCGGTTTACTGCAAAACATCTGGCCCACCTTGCTTGAGCCGCAACCCTTGCCCTCACACACGGAACAGCCGCTCGCACCGCTTGCCTCTACCAGCGTGAATTCATTGTCCTTCCGCACTACGACGGCACGCGTTTCCAGCATCATTATTTACCATTAAATCTAATAGAATCAAGAGCTTGCATAACAGCTTTCGGCGGAACCTCTCCGACCACGGTATACAAGTGTTTATCAACCACTTTGTGATACAGATTGACGGCACCCTGACTGGTCATGCCTTCGTTATCATCCTCATCCGCATCGGCAGGTTCGATAAAAACAGATATTGCGCTCAGCCCATCGGAAAACACCAGCTGAATTACCGGTGCATGTTTACCGGGCATCGGTCGCAAAATCTCCTTCGTTTTCCTGAATCCGTTCGGCAGCGCATCCACGACCCATCCGCTGTTAAAGACAGGAGCCGCCTGGCTCACAACGGGCTTGGCATTGCCCGACATACTGGCAGCGACCCATGAACGATCCACTTCCGCACCTAATTTTAATTCTGTAAATGCATATTGTTCGACAACCTGATTTTTATCGTTCAGCACGGCAGATTTAAGCAGCAGTCCCGAACCCGTATCCATCCATATTTTGCGGCTATAGCGCAAATTATCCTGTGCCTGATACAGGATAACCTGGGTGTTATAACCCGCCACCCGATCCAAACCTATCTCTTTAACCTGGTAATTTTTACTCAGTGCAGACAACTGATCCGGCAACAGCAACGGGAAACGACCCGGCCCGTGCTGGCTGTCCACTTGCACCATTTTATGATTTCGATAGCACCAGACCTGCCCGTGATGACGGATGATTTCTCGTTTCGGACCATCCAGGCTCTCCAGCTTTTCGTATTCGCTGTCGGTTTCAACGACGTGGGATATTCTTGATGTCTCGACATGACTGCCGTACTGATAAACAAACACACCGCTATAATTCGTCTGATGATCAGCAGATGCGGCCTTTTTTAACCAGTCCAGCCTGGATACCCCCTCAGCCGCACAGACGTTCGCTGCCAACAGAAGCCCGCAAAAACCCGACCTTACCCTCATTGCGACTTTTCCTCCGGACTGTAATTCACCGTGCGCAAATAGGAAGCGCCGCCATTCATGTCGTTGCCGGGAGAAAATTCCTGATGCGCCATCAGGTAATCGTTTGACTTAGGTTGAATCTGCATATTGACAGCGCGCAGGCCCGACTGCTGCATCGCCAGCTGCGGCGATGCCTCCGGACTGATCTGCAATGACATCCAGGCCACCACACCCACAGCCAGCAAGGAAGCGGCCGCAGACAGCGCAAACACGCGCGCCTTTTGTTTCAGCCTGCGCGGCGCCAGTACGGTCGGTTCATTCTGCAAACGCTCACGCACCATGACACTGATGTCGCGATGAACATATTCAGGCTGGCGCAGCACATCGCCTATCAGGTGATAAGTCGCCCAGTCCTGTTGCGCACCGGAATCGCGTTTAACCTGACCAAACAGAATTTCCGCTTCATCTTCAAACAACTCACCATCCATCAGAGCCGAAATCTCATGTTTCATCATTACCACCTATTATCTTGACTGGTTTCCAACAACGGGCGCAGCTTCTCTGCTACCGCTTCGCGCGCCCTGAAAATTCTTGATCGCACGGTGCCGACAGGGCAATTCATCACGCTGGCAATTTCTTCGTAACTCAACCCCTCGATTTCACGCAGGGTCAGCGCACTGCGCAAATCCTCCGGCAACTGCTGCAACGCTGCCTGCACGACACTGACAACCTGTTTGCTCATGAGTTCATTTTCAGGGGTACTAATTTCATGCAAAAGTCCGGCGTCTTCAAAAGACTCGGATTCTTCCGCATCAAAAGGGGTGCTGGTTGGGGGGCGACGCTTGTTGGCCAACAGATAATTTTTGGCTGTATTGATGCCGATGCGATAAAGCCAGGTGTAAAACGCACTGTCGCCGCGAAACCCCGGCAAGGCGCGGTAGGCCTTGATAAAGGCTTCCTGCGTCACGTCCTCAGCTTCTCCGGTATCGCGCACAAAACGGGAAATCAGCCGCCCCAGTTTGCGTTGATATTTCGCAACCAGCAGATCGAAGGCGTGCTTATCCCCGCGCTGCACGCGCTCGACCAACTGCTGATCCACTTCCCGCTCATCCATCCCTGATAATTTCCACGTGATCGCATAAAATGCGCTGTTATGCGAAGTATAACCGCTACCCGACGAACTCGTCAGCCTGCCTTTAATCAGATCTGTACAATATCGTCAGCCGAAACAAATTACACTCTTTTTTCGCGACAGTTTGCTATAGTTCGGTCACTTAACCAGCATACCGGGAATCCAATTGCTGCAATTTGACACACTGATTATCGGCAGCGGCTTAGCCGGCCTGACACTGGCACTCAAATTAGCCGACCATCACAAAGTAGGTCTGATCACTAAAAAGGCCTTATTAGATGGCGCAAGCAGTTGGGCGCAGGGCGGAATCGCCGCCGTATTGTCTGACCAGGACACCTCCGATGCGCACACTCAGGACACCATGACCGCCGGTGCCGGGCTGTGCGATGAAACCGCTACCCGCTATGTCGTCGAGCACGGCAAACAAGCCATCGACTGGCTGATTGCTCAGGGCGTACCCTTCACAAAAGACAGCAGCAGCGACATTGGCTATCACTTGACCCGTGAAGGCGGCCACGACAGGCGTCGTATCATTCATGCAGCGGATGCAACAGGTCACGCCGTTCAGGAAACCCTGATCAAAAAAGTGCTCAAGCATCCCAATATCACGGTACTTGAGGGCTACATGTCGGTGGATCTGATCACCGGAAATAAACTGGGTTTAGCTGACAATCGCTGCTATGGCGCTTATGCGCTGGACACGGTGACCGACGAAGTCGTCACCATCGCAGCACAGCACACGATTTTAGCCACCGGCGGCAGCGGCAAGGTGTATCTGTACACCACCAATCCGGACACCGCTACCGGCGACGGTATCGCGATGGCCTGGCGGGCCGGTTGTCGCATCGCCAACATGGAATTCATCCAGTTCCACCCCACCTGCTTGTATCATCCTCATGCAAAATCATTTCTGATCAGCGAAGCGGTGCGCGGTGAGGGCGGCATTCTGAAACTGCCGGACGGAACGCGTTTTATGCCTTGCCACGACAAGCGCGCGGAACTTGCGCCTCGCGACATCGTGGCGCGTGCAATCGACTGCGAAATGAAAAAAGGCGGGCTAGATTGCGTCTATCTGGATATTTCGCACCAGTCAGTTGAATTTTTACAGGAGCATTTCCCTAATATTTTTTCCCGTTGCCTCAAACTGGGCATCAACATCAGCAAAGAACCGATACCGGTCGTGCCGGCAGCGCATTACACCTGCGGCGGCATCGTTGCCGACTTGCGCGCACGTACCGATGTCAACAACCTCTACGCGGTGGGCGAGACCGCTTACAGCGGCCTGCACGGCGCGAACCGTCTGGCAAGCAACTCCCTGCTCGAATGTCTGGTATTCGCCGATGCCGCAGCGCAGGACATTCTGGGCATTACGCTGGAGACAGGACCTTCGCTGCCCGAATGGGACGACAGTCGGGTAACCGACGCCGACGAACACATCGTCATCGCCCACAACTGGGCTGAACTGCGTCACTTCATGTGGGATTACGTGGGTATCGTACGCACCAATAAACGCCTGCAGCGCGCCCAGCATCGCGTCCAGTTACTGCAAAACGAGATCGACGAATACTATGCAAATTTTCACATCAGTTCGGACTTGCTCGAACTTCGCAATCTGGTCACCAACGCCGATTTGATCGTCCAAAGCGCATTGTCGCGCCATGAGAGTCGCGGACTGCATTACAGCCGGGATTATCCGGAAATGCTGGCCGATCCGAAGCCCACCATCCTGACCCCGCACTAAGGAAACTTCAGACGCACACGCAAATCCCGAAATTCATCCGTTTGCATCGCGTCGCGAAAAATCACCTGACAGACGGGTAATCGATCCCCCGCCAGCCTGGCACACAACACGACGCAATATGGGGTCACCAGCGTCTGTTGCGTCAGCTCACCGCTCAATTCATCCCCGCCCGAGGTATTCACCACCACCCGCCACCGGTCCAGCGTGAATGAACGCCAGCATTGTCTGGCGCGCAGGTGAAGATATAACTGATGAATCAGACTCGCCACAATCAGCAGCACAAGACTTGCACGCGCCCAAAAAACCAGATCGGTCAGGCAGATACTGGTGATCACCAGCAGATGGACTGCAAGCACCAGCACGACAAATATTCCTGAGGGTTTGATTTCGAACCGTTTGAGCATGGGTTCAATAAATCTTCAGTGAGTGGCAATCACCACAATCAGCAAAAGCACGACCAGCAGAAACACGGCCAGTTTAAAGTGGCTGCTGCTTTCTCCCGCCTGGGGTAGCGGTGCGACGCGTGCAGGTGCAACAGGACGCGCTCTGGACGCAGCCGGCCTGGGCGCGGCCATCATCTTCATCGTTTTTGACAATTCATCGACCTCTGCAGAGGTCGTGGTCAATGCCGCCAGACGCATCGTCGCTTCACTCGAATCGAACGCTTTGGATAAGCCCAGCGGGCTGAATGCGGCCTGCTCTGCGGCTTTGCGGCGTTCGGTGACGACTGCGCCGGCCAGTTTTCTTCTCTCCTCACCCGAGACAGCGCTCGCCTGGTCAGAGCGCGGCAAGGTCTTGCGACAAGCACGCAAATCCTCCGCAAAATCACGGGCATTCTGATACCGGTCATCCCGCTCCTTAGCCAGCGCCTTAGCCACGATAAAGTTCAGCATATCGGGCACGGCACTATTCAGCGTACCCGGGGCTGCCGGCTCCGAATTAAGCGTCTGGAACATGATCGCGTTGATGTTGTCGCCGATAAAAGGCGACTCGCCGGTCAGCATCTCATACAGCATCACACCCAGCGAGAATATATCCGAACGCTGATCGAGCACGCTCCCCAGCACTTGTTCGGGAGACATATATTTCGGCGAACCTAACACCATCCCCGTCTGGGTACGAACCGCTGAGGATGCCATGCGCGCAATGCCAAAATCGGTAATCTTTACATGGCCGTCCCGTATCACCATGATGTTTGAGGGTTTAATATCACGGTGCACAATCTCGTGTTCATGCGCATAGGCCAGTCCTTGCGCCACTTGCGCCACGATATCCAGCACCTGATCAACCGGCAGCCGGCCGTTTTCGCGCATCAGGTCGCGCAATTCACATCCTTGCAGGAACTCCATCGCGATATAGGCAATCTCCCCGCTCTTGCCCACATCGTAAATCGTTACAATATTCGGGTGATTGAGACGACCTGCGGCACGGGCTTCCTGATAAAAGCGCCCTTCGTATTCATCTTCTTCATCCTGAGCCATGCCGAGATTAATCGTCTTGATCGCGACAACGCGGTCAATCAAAG
Source organism: Pseudomonadota bacterium (assembly GCA_026399735.1). GTDB lineage: Bacteria > Pseudomonadota > Gammaproteobacteria > Burkholderiales > Gallionellaceae > Gallionella. The sequence continues at coordinate 18,237 of JAPLQK010000015.1, read as the reverse complement.
GGTCTCGTGCCTTGTACACAACGCCCATGGCACCCTGCCCCAACTCGGATATCACCTCATAGCGACCCAACTGGCTGATCATTTAAGCCACCTGCAAATTTGAATTTCAGTGAGTAGCCAACACATATTCAATTGCACACTTTCGGCTTGATATGTTCCGTTTTCCCCGGCTCAAGCGTCACTTCCTGGGTAAAAATACCGAAACTTGCATGCATCAGAATCAGCTTGTGCTGGCCGGGCCTGGTCACGACCGTCAGACTGCCTGACGCAATCTTTCCCTTGTTTACGCTATCGACGAACAGCTGTGCATCCTCCTTACAACTGACCATCAGATAGGATTCCTTAAGCCCATCAGGCTGCTTGGCATCCGTTTCAGGCGCAGGCTTGATTGCATTACCCTTTTTTCCCGGCACCAGAACATCTGCCGGTTTTCCCGAAGCCAGCGGCTTTTTAACGACGGGCTGATCTGCTTTATTTTTTACCGCAGACTTGCCGGCTGAATTTTTATCCACAACGGCTGCCTTCGGCAGTTTATCCGCAGGTTTCGTGCCGGGAACCCCGGAAATTGGCATCACGACCGCCGGCTGCATGGTCTCGACAAGCTGCGGCGTCACAACCGTCTTTTTAGGTGTCAGCGAAAATACAGCCGCCAACAAGACTGCCATAGCCAGCGCAACAATAATAACGCGCTGCTTTCCATCAAGCTGTTTGATCCATTTAGCGCCATCCGGCAACGGGCCTGCGGCCTGCTCCGTAACGACCTGCTTTACTTTATTCGTCTGATCGCCAGGATAACCTATCGCAAAAATTTCGTGCTCACGCACATGCTTGTCGGTACGTGAACCCTGGTAGTGGAACATTCCGGTGTACAGATCGGAAATGGGTGAAACCTGATCATAGTAAGCGCGCGATACCAGTATCTGACTGGGCTCGGCAAACGCCATCACGCGCTGTGCGACATTGATGCCATCGCCTACCACATTGGGATGCCCGTTGATATCACGTACCACGCGAACCGGCCCTGAATTGATACCAATACGCACCAGCAGTTGCGGGTCAATATCGGGATCTTCGGTTTCAGCCAACAAACTCTCGCGCAGACTGATCGCTGCTTTCAAGGCAGCTTCAATATCACCGAGAAAGGTCACCGCCGCGCCATCGCCTGTATCGAGTATGATGCGATCCGCAACATCCACACCCTCAATAGCCTTGGAAAGATAGGCGTTGAACCTGTCTTTGAGGGATATCTGACCCGTCACTGATTTTTTCGAATATTCAACGATATCCAAAAAAAGCACGTTGCAGCCAATATTTTTATTGCTGGGCTCTTCCATTCAGCTATTCATCACCAATTGTGACCTGATTAACTCATTAGCCATGCGTTCAGCGCTTACGGCCGCCACCTGAACGATTTCCATTACCAGATCGACTCACATTACGACTGCCATCAGGCCTGGGGCCTTTGCCGGCGGGTCTGACTGCACGGCGACGCGGCTCCGATGCCTTTTGCTCAGACGGTGCAAACGGTACAGACGGCTCAGGCTCATTCGCATCAATACCCACCCACTCCAACACCTGCGCAATTTCCCCTTCACCCAACTCCGCTGTCATGCCGCGCTTTAATCGCGGCGGCAGATTGATGAGACCGAAACGCACGCGTATCAGACGACTGACCGGAAGTCCCAGTGCATCAAAGGTACGCCGCACAATACGGTTGCGCCCCTCTTTCAACATCACTTTATACCAGTGGTTGAAACCCTCGCCACCCTGATCTTCCAGTCTTTCAAAAGTAACCGGCCCGTCTTCCAGCTCGACGCCTTCCTTGAGCACCTTAGTGATCTGCTCATCCGTCATGCGGCCCTGCACGCGCACCGCATATTCACGCTCCACCTCAAAACGAGGATGCATCAAGCGATTCGCCAATTCTCCTGACGTGGTAAAAATCAGCAAGCCGCTGGTATTGAAATCCAGCCGCCCGACGGCAATCCATTTCTGACCGCGCAACTTGGGCAACTTGTCGAACACGCTTGCGCGCTTTTCAGGGTCATCCCGGCTGACGATCTCGCCTTCAGGCTTGTGATACAACAGCACGCGCGCAGTATGATCGCGCTCGCCCACCCGTATCGTGCGGCGCTCGGTTTTCACCAGATCGCCGGGCACGACGCGCATACCCAGCGTCGCTGGTTCTCCGTTCACACTGACACGCCCGCCCGCGATCCACTCTTCCATCGCGCGGCGAGAACCGAATCCTGCCTGCGCCAGCACTTTTTGTAATTTTTCGCCCTGCGCAACCTCGTGTTGAGGTTCAATATCCAGGTCAATATCCTGCTCATTCATACGATCAACTCACGTCTTTCCAGCACAGCCTGCGCCAATGTCCCACTATCCACCTGCTCCAGTTCGCCGCCAACCGGCAAACCCCGCGCAATACGTGACACTTTAACACCAAGGGATTGCAAAAGGGTTGCCAAATAATGCGCTGTCGCATCCCCTTCCACCGTGAAGTTGGTCGCCAGGATCACCTCGCAGGGATGTTGCTGCACACGTTTGACCAGACGGTCCAGATGCAACTCTTTCGCACCGATACCATCCAGCGGCGACAATCGGCCCATCAGCACATAATACATACCGCGAAAACACTGTGTTTGCTCGATCATCAGCAAGTCGGCCGGCATTTCAACCACACACAACAACCCCTCATCGCGACGATCCGATGCGCACAGATCGCAAACTTCTTGTTCGGAAAAATTATTGCATCGGGAACAATGCGTAATATTCTCTGCTGCCCGTTGCAATGCCACGGATAAACCTAACGCGCCACGGCGGTCACGCTGCAACAAATGATAAGCCATACGCTGCGCAGATTTCGGGCCTACGCCCGGCAGACAGCGCAGCGCGGCGATCAATTCATCGAGATACGAGACAGCCATCAAAAGGGTAATTTCATCCCGGGCGGCAAGCCCATGCCGGCGCCAAAACCGCTCATGCGTTGCTCGGTCGTCGCAGCCACCTGTTTGACCGCGTCATTCAACGCCAATACGATCAAGTCTTCCAGCATTTCCTTGTCGGACAGGATGCTGTCATCAAGACTAATGCGACGCACCTCATGCGAGCAGCTCATAGTCACTTTAACCATGCCGGATGCGGCTGTTCCTTCCACATCGATAGTCGCCAGCTCGGCTTGCGCCTGCTGCATATTTTTCTGCATTTGCTGTGCTTGTTTCATTAAGCCGCCTAATCCGCCCTTCATCATACTATAACTCCTAAGTTATTGATTATATTTATTTAATTGATTTTATTGATTCCGAAACCAGACTCGCATCCAGCTCCGACTGCGCGTCGATCACAAAGGCATCCTGTGCAATCGACTCGCTCGCCTGCTGCTGTTTGGCCTGTCGTGTCTCATGCTCAATCTTTGCCGGGGTTGCCACTGCTGTTTTTCCCAGCACGACGGAGAGTTTCACCGGACGTGCGAAATAGTCGCTCAAGGCGTTTTGCAAATTATCAGTCGCCATCTTGGTCTGCAAATGCTTGTGCTCTTGCGCCAGTCGCAGCACGACCTGCCCCTCCGTCACAGATTCCAGCACACAATGTTTGGCCAATTGCTGCGCCATCCCCTGCACATTCAACTGGCCCAACAAGCGACTCCAGTCCGGCGGAGCATCAGCATCAACCCCGGGGATGGACACCGGTGCCACAAGCGGCATTGGTGCTGGCGCGGGTGCCGAAACGGGCGCCGGTGCCGAAACAGGCGCCGGTACCGAAACAGGTGCCGGTACCGAAACCGGCGCCGATACAGTTTTGACAGGCTGACTGACGACAACTCGCGGCGCACCCGTCTGCGCGGATTGCAAAGGCTGGCTGGAGGGTGCAAATGCCAGCATGCGCAACAGCGTCATGGTAAAACCGGCATATTCATCGGGGGCCAACTCAATGTCGTTGCGCCCGTGTATCGCAATCTGGTAATACAACTGTATTTCTTCGGGCGCAAAACACGCCGCCAGTTCCAGCAAACGCAACTTCTCCGGCTCATCGTCAGCGATTGCCCCGGGAACGGTCTGTGCGAGCGCGATCCGGTGCAACAGAGATGCCATATCCTGCAATGCGGTATCAAACGAAATGCTGCGCTGCGACATATTATCGGCGACATTCAGCATTGCCGCGCCATCTTGCCCGTGCAAGGCGTGCAACAGATCGAACAGATAGCGCTGATCGATCGCACCCAGCATGCTGCGCATCGCGGCTTCTTCGATTTTACCCATCGAAAAAGCGATTGCCTGATCCGTCAGACTCAACGCATCGCGCATACTGCCTTGTGCGGCACGCGCAACCAGGTTCAGCGCGCCGATTTCAAATTCGATATGCTCCTGCGCCAGCACATGCTGCAGGTGCGCGACAATCAGCGCGGGCGGCAACTGTTTCAGATTGAATTGCAAGCAGCGCGACAACACGGTAACCGGAATTTTCTGCGGATCGGTGGTGGCCAGGATGAATTTGACATGCGCGGGCGGCTCTTCCAGCGTCTTCAACATCGCATTGAAGGCCGACTTGGACAGCATATGCACTTCGTCAATGATATACACCTTGAAACGACCGGAAGTAGGCGCATACAGCGCACCCTCCAGCAGTTCTCGCATGTTGTCCACCTGAGTATTGGAAGCCGCATCCAGCTCGATCAGGTCGACGAAGCGTCCGCTGTCAATTTCGGTACAGGCGCTGCACACACCGCAAGGCGTCGCGGTAATACCGGTCAGACAATTCAGCGACTTGGCAAAGATGCGTGCAATTGTGGTTTTACCCACCCCGCGCGTACCGGTAAACAGATAGGCATGATGCAGGCGGTTTTGCGTCAGTGCGTTGCCCAAGGCTCTTACGACGTGCTCCTGGCCTGCCAGTTGCGCGAAGCTCTTAGGCCGCCATTTGCGTGCGAGAACGGAAGTATCTGACAAGTTACGCCACGTTAGAAGTGGTAGACGAAATGCAATTCGTTCAGATTGATGCCCTGATTCGGCTTTTTGAGGCCGCCATTGGAAATATGCTGATAACGATAGCCTAAGTCAAACTGCTGATGTTCGCCAAAACGCACACCGGCGCCCACATGGTCACCGAACTGAAATGCACTGCCGAACTGGCGATTCGCATAGATAAAGGTCGGCGAAATCAGATGAAAACCGATTGCGCCCTCCAGATAAGGTGAAAACGAGGAAGGATTCTTCTGTTGCAGACGAAACACAGGCGTCACTGCCAGATCGGTGATCGTCTGATTGTTACCCGCAGCGCTACGGCCTTGCCACTGGCCCGCAGTCGCTTCCCAGAAACCGGCCACCAGCCAGTCGCCCTCGGTGAACCATTGACGTTCAAAGTTAAAAATCGCACCCGCGCGCGCCGTATCCGTCGACGAACCGTTACCCAACTCGAATAACACGCCGTCCACTGCTAACACATTGCCACTGAATAACAGTGCGCAAAGAAACCAACTAACTTTCTTCATCTCACGCCTCCAATGGCCTTAAAAGGGAGGCGAGCCTTACCCCCGGCACTTGCAGTAATTAGCTGTGGCTGCTTCCTTCCGGACCTGACCAGATTCACTACCCTGCAATGCGGGGAGACCCGCCAATTCGTTGCCGGCCTTAAACCAACAAAGCCGTTAAAAATCAAATACTTATAACAGGTATCATGCCGATGCGTTTACGCCATTCTGCAGGGCCGATGTCATGTATCGACCGGCCTTGCGTATCGACTGCAACCGTCACCGGCATATCCTCAACTTCAAATTCATAAATCGCTTCCATGCCCAAATCGGCAAAGGCAATCACTTTCGCGCTTCTGATCGCACGGGACACCAGATAGGCCGCACCGCCAACCGCAATCAAAGACACCGCAGCGTGTTTCTTGATGGCCTCAATGGCGATTTTACCACGTTCGGCCTTGCCCACCATGCCCATCAAGCCGGTTTGCGCCAGCATGACTTCTGTGTACTTGTCCATACGCGTTGCCGTCGTAGGCCCGGCAGGTCCGACCGCCTCGCCCTGCACAGGATCAACCGGTCCGACATAATAAATGAAGCGCCCGTTAAAATCCACGCCCTCAGGCAACTTTTCTCCACGGGCAAGCATTTCGACGATACGCTTGTGCGCAGCATCGCGTCCGGTGAGCAACTTACCGGAGAGTAACACGGTATCGCCCGGTTGCCACTGCGAAATTTGCTCCCGCGTGACGGTATCCAGATTGACGCGCAGTGCATCTTGAGCAGGCTGCCAGTGCACATCGGGATAATCTTCAAGTTTCGGCGGCGTAAATTCAGCCGGACCTGCGCCATCCAGTTCAAAGTGGATGTGCCGTGTCGCCGCACAATTGGGAATGATCGCGACGGGTTTGGAAGCCGCATGCGTCGGATAATCGAGTATCTTCACATCCAGCACCGTGGCAAGCCCGCCCAAGCCCTGTGCGCCAATACCCAGTGCATTGATTTTATTGAATAATTCGATGCGCAATTCTTCAAGGCGATTTTGCGCACCGCGCGCCTTCAATTCAGTCATATCCATGGTCTGCATCAGGGATTCCTTGGCCAGCAGCACCGCCTTCTCTGCCGTCCCGCCTATGCCGATTCCCAGCATCCCCGGCGGACACCAGCCGGCCCCCATGCCCTGCACGCTTTGCAACACCCATTCGACGATATCGTCGCCGGGATTGAGCATTTTCATCACGGCCTTGTTTTCCGAACCGCCGCCTTTGGCCGCGATGCGCACTTCAACCTTGTCGCCCTGCACCAGTTCGACATGCACCACCGCCGGCGTATTGTCACGGGTATTTTTTCGCGCACCGGCAGGGTCGGAGACGATGGAGGCGCGCAGCACGTTGTCGGGATTGAGATAGGCGCGGCGCACCCCCTCATTGACCATTTCGAGCACATCCAGTGTGGCATCCCATTGAACCTGCATGCCGACCTTCACAAACGCCACCACGATGCCGGTATCCTGACAAATCGGGCGGTGACCTGCCGCGCACATGCGCGAATTGGTCAGAATTTGCGCCATCGCATCCTTCGCGGCCGGCGACTGCTCAGCCCGGTACGCACGAGAGAGCGCCTGAATGAAATCCGCCGGGTGGTAATACGAGATAAACTGCAGCGCATCGGCGACGCTGTCGATAAAATCCTGCTGGCGGATGACTGTCATCGCGAATCCAATCTGAAAAGACGTTAAATTTTAACTGCTTAAGCCTTGGTAAAAGCGCCCTCACTTCACTCCAAGCAACGCCTTCAGATCCTTAAGCATCAGGAACAGATGAAAGTGATCCGTCGGACTCGGTTCAAACTCCCATGACATATACCACTGACGCGCCGCCTCATCTTTTGCATGAACCAGCAAGGCACGGACACCTGCAATATCGGCAGCCTGCGCTGTCCGTAGCAACGCATCCCTGAGCAGCGCCTGCCCCAAACCTTTTCGCTGATGAACCCGATCTATCGCCAGTCTGGCCAGAATCATCACCGGAACAGGATGCCTGGACAGTCCTTTTACGACTCGCGATGGCGCATTCGCAGGATCGACACTGCCAACAGCCAGACTGTAGAATCCAGCCACGACACCGTTGATACAACTTACATAAGTCTGCGTACTGTTGGCCTTCTGATTAATCAGCGCATAACGTTGCAAAAATTGATTCAGCGCCGGATGACCACAATCAAAAGTTTCAACAGAATCCTCAGCAGCAAGCTTAACTATTTGACTAAATACCACCACCTTCAGCCCAGCAAACCAGGTTCAGATAATAGTTTTGTCAGGCGCGGCTTCGCTCGTACAGGGCGATCAAGCGCTCGCTGAAACGCATCCCACTGCGTCTCTTCCAGAATGAAGTTACGACGATCCGCCAGCGCCTGATTGGCAGCAGTAACACCCGCATCCAGTAAAAACTCGCTGACATTTTTATGGCATGACTGCGCCGCTTCCTGAAGCAATTGCTTCACAGCCGCACTGGCACGGACATCAATCCGCTCGGTTTTTGACAAGCTCAAAGTTGACATTGCAACCCCATGTTTAACTCGATATCAGCATACTAACGTACCGACAGTGTCATGACAATAAAATCATGATACTCCAAACTCCTGAGTTTTATATTACACCCATTCCGTCAGACCGCCATTCACATAACCCTGATAACCCTCGACGCCGAGCTCCTGCAATAGCGGCAGCACACCGATGTCTTCGACGCCCAGCGCAAATACGCGGATATCCAGAGAGCGGGTGATATTGACCACCGATGAGATGAAGAACTGATTTTCAAGATTATCCCGCAAATTGCGTATATAGGCCGGACTCAGCTTCACGTACAGCGGTTTCAGGCGTTGCAGGTATTCGAAAGCCGAATGGTGCAAACCGAAATTATCGACCGCAAACTGCCCGCCCAGGCGGCGCATATCAGCCACAAAATGCTCGATGCCCACCCTGTCCTGCACGATGCCAAACTCGGTAAATTCAAACACCAGACGGCGCGCGACAAGCGGATGGTCGTGCATGGCCGTCCCCAGCCAGGTCAGCAACTCGATATCATGTATCGAATGAATCGAAAAATTGATCGCGACCAGCTCATCGCCGCCCGTCGCCACCATGCGTGCAAACAGACGTTTGAGCACAGAGAGATCGAAGGCCGGCGTCAGCTGATAACGATTCGCCATCGGAATAAAGTGCTCGGCCAGCACGAGTTCACCGTCCGCATTGATCAGCCGCCCCACCACTTCAGACTGAAGTTTCAACACACCGCCGAAATTCATCACCGGCTGTGCCAGCAACATCACGCGCTCGGCTGCAATCGCATCCAGAATCAATTCCTTCCAGTACTGAGAGCCTTTGCTGCGTTCATCATCCCGCAGATTTTCCAGCAGACTGAAGCCGGACCCGTTTGCCTGCGACTGCAGCAATTCCAGATCACACTGCGCCAGCAAGGCATTCAACGTCACTTTTTGTCCTGCGAAATAAACCCCGCCACAACCGTATGCCAGCGCATCGCTCAACCCGCCAACCGCCTGCCCCAGCGCAGCGCACAAAGCATCTCCGAGCGCCACCGCCTCGTCCCGCGTGATATTGAAAGCCATCACGGCAAAAGTAGGCCCATTGATGCGGCACCTCAACAACTCACGATCGGGCCAGACACCACTCAGGCCTGTCGCCACATCTTTGAGCAATGCATCGCCATCCCGGTAGCCATGCTTGACATTGTAGGCGTTAAAATCAGCCACTTGCAGCAAAAACATGGCGCCTGACACCACATCGCCGCCGTTTTCCAGCAAGGCATGAACATGCTGTTCGAAACCGCGCCGGTTATCCAGACCGGTGAGTAAATCGCGCCTGGATTCGTCACGGTAACGTGTCGCCTGACGCACTTCATGCGCGATAATGGCAAACAGCTTGGCGGACATGGAGTTGATTGCCTTCACCACACGCTGTAATTCGCGTGCGCTCGGCAGCACACTGATCTGTTGAAAATCCCGCTCGCTGATGGCATGCGCAACACGCTCGATCTCTTTTAGCGGATGCAAAATCCGGGACAGAAAAAAATGCATCGCAAACAGCGACAAGATATACAGCACCAGCATACCCACTGTCGCTTGCACCGAAGTATGCCACAACTGCTTGTAAGCAAAGTTCGGATGACTGGTCACCACAACCCTGCCCAACTGTTGCCAGCCTTTGGAAATCAGCGATTCGGCTGACGGCGCATTCATCGGTAAAATCCGGGTAAACCACACCGGCACCCCGGCGGGTGTGGGTGCCAGATTCTTATCGATCAGTTTTTCACCTTTGGTATTGACCACCACAATAGATTGATAAAACCCGCGATCGAACACTGCGTTCACGGTAATTTCCGCGCGCAGCACGTCCTTGTCAGCCAGGGCCGGCGGCAACACCAACCCCAACGAGGTCGCCACATCCTGCGCATGCGAGGTGAGCTGCTCCTGCATATACAGACGGGCATTCGCGATGTAGATACTCTCCACCAGCCCCAGCAGTACCAGGAACACGATGGAAGTACCGATAAACAACTGTCTGAACAAGGTCATGTCATTCTCCTGCGGCTAGATAAACCGCTCTTTTGCATTTTTATGCTGCGCGTAAAATATCTCTGACACAACAATTAGGCTCAAGTCATAACCCTTACGCCTCAAACCGGAATACTTTCCAGATACAAACTTTCTGGTGCCAGATCAACTTCTTCATTCCACAGCACGGTATTGTGCGCAATACGCGCCTGCATGAACAGGCCAATCGCTTTCAAGGCTTCAAACGCCGGATACACGAGATAAGGCGTGACGTTAAATAAACGAATTTCACCGTTATTGAAAGTTACTCTTAAAGTGTAGTCATCCGCTGCCGCGACAGCAGTAGGTTTGGGTAATGTGGTGCAAGCGTTCATTTTCTGCTCACCTCAAAGGATCAATCTTGTAGGGCGTGCTGCCAGCCGCAGCCAGCTTCCAGTCTGCCATGAGTTCATCCGCATGCAGCGCCATCCACGCCTGCACCAGTTTATTTTGCTTGGCAGGAAGTGCGCCCTCTAAAATTTCACCATCAGGAATTTGAAAAACAGCTTCCGCCTCAGCGTATTCCACATGAATATGCGGCAGGTGGTGCTGCTTAGTATCGAGTGCGTACATTCTTATAATGATGCCGTAAAACATGCTGATAGTGAGCATAAAGAATCCTCTCTTGCAGGCATATTAATGTTGCGCAAGCCGTAAAAACATCAGGGCTGCACTGTCAGCGACCATAATTATCATCGAAACGCTCGATATCGTCTTCACCCAGGTATTCGCCCACCTGAATTTCAACGATGTGCAGCGGGATTTTGCCGCGATTTTCCAGACGGTGTTTGGTTCCCATCGGAATATAGGTACTCTGATTCTTATTCACCGTGATGATTTCTTCACCGTTGGTGACCGTCGCCGTACCGGATACCACCACCCAGTGTTCGGAACGATGCGCATGACTTTGCAGACTGAGCTTCCCGCCGGGCGCAACTTCAATGCGTTTGAGCTTGAATCCCTCGCGGTCCTCTTCCAGCACGGTATAACTGCCCCACGGGCGTCTCACCGTGACATGACAGACATGCTCCGACGCACCGTTTTCCTGCAACGCATCCACAACTTCGCGCACCCGCTGGGTCTGGTCGCTGCGGGAAATGAGGATGGCATCGGCGGTCTCAATCACGCACAAATCTTCTATACCGATCGCCGCAACCAGACGTTTTTCGGCACGGATCAGGTTGTTTTTACAGCCGATCGCAATCACATTACCCTGCAAGGCGTTGCCATCGGCATCTTTTGCGGAAATCTCGTGCACCGCATGCCAGCTGCCGACATCGTTCCAGCCAAAATCGCAGGGGATCAAGGACACACGGCTTGATTTTTCCAGCACACCGTAATCGATGGAGATGGACGGCATCGCAGCGAAGTGTTTGTCAATCGCTTGCTGGCAATTTCCGGTCATACGGCTCTCAGCCCCGATCTCCTGAACGATCCGGTAAACCTCGGGCAGGTGCTGTTCAATTTCAGCCAATATCACCGAAGCGCGCCAGACGAACATGCCTGAATTCCAGTAATAGCCGCCTTCCGCCAAAAATCGCTCTGCTGTCGCCTGATCGGGTTTTTCGGTGAAACGCTCAACGCCTAACACACTGTTTACAGTCTCCTGCTCACTGTTTACAGTTTTGATGTAGCCGAATCCGGTATCGGGCCGGGTGGGCTTGATGCCGAAAGTAACCAGCTTGCCGGTTTCTGCCACTTCGATCGCGCTTTGCAGACTAGCTCTGAATCCTGCCTCGTCCTTGATCACGTGATCCGCCGGCAGCACGACCATGACCGGGTCTGCACCGTCAGCCATCAGCCGCGCGGCGGCCAGCGCGATGGCAGGTGCTGTGTTGCGCCCGACCGGCTCAAACAGCGACTGGTAAGCCAGCAACGCGTGATAAGCCTCACCCTTCGCATGAGACTCCTGCGTGACGATCAGCACATTGCCGGCCTTAATGACCGGCGACAAACGATTGATGGTCGCCTGCAACATCGTTGCATCGCCATCCAGCGCCAGAAACTGCTTGGGCAAATTCCGACGGGAAAGCGGCCATAAACGGCTGCCGCTGCCACCTGCAAGAATTACGGCAAAAACTTCATTTTCTTTCATCGACACATCCCTCGGAATTTAATTAACAATCCTGAATCCTGAATCATTCACGCAACAACTTGGGGCTAAGCCCCTTAGTTGTGCGGGGAAGACCCTTGCGGTCTTACATCGCCCGCTCTTTTTCCATCTTGTCCAGCAAGCCGCGCCACAGGCGGATCTGACTGGACTTCCCACCTGCCGCAGTGGCGCCGGGCAACCAGACGTCTTCGTCGTTAAAACTGTAAACAGGCACCAGATCGTTGCGTTCGGATGCATGCGATACGCGTTTGGACAAATTATCCAGAATATATGGGTCCGCGTCCACGGTGGGGTAATACGCCAGCACCATGTGAGGCTCGTTCCAGCGCAAGGCACGCACGTAAGTTATTCTAAGGTTTTGCACCGGAACACCCAGCGCTTTCAAACTGAAATACTTGGCGATTGCATAGTCCTCGCAATCCGCGCCTTCCGAGGCCAGCGTCTCGACCGGGGTCGCCCAGTAGTCCAATACGCCCCAATGCTGTGCATCGGTATAGTACCGGATGTTATTCCAGTACCAGTTGAAATCTTCCATGTCAGTCATGGTTTCATCGGCGGAAGGCACCGGGCCGCGCTGCTTAGCGATATGCTTACGCTCTTCATCGCGCCAGTCAGCCAGTCGCACAGGCGCGTCCTTGCCCCAGCGTGTGGCGACATAGCGCAGCAGTCCAGGCGAAAATTCTGCGATTCCCGCCAGCGCAACTGAAGAACACAGCACTGAACACAAAACTATCCAGCGCATCTTAGAAACCATGATCATCACAACACCATTTCATAAAGGCTATGTCACTGTTAATTAGTGGCTTTCATTCAAGTCTCGTTGAGGCTATGTATTTGCGTGGAAACCGTCATTGCGAGCGTAGCGAAGCAATCCAGACATTCCTTTTTCAATTACTGGATTGCTTCGCTACGCTCGCAAAGACATTTGCGTTGTTTTATGGAAAACCATGACAAGTGTTGCCTTTGCAATTCACATCAACACTTAATTGTGACATAGCTTTCATAAAACATAGCGCGTAAAAAAAGGGGAGCATAAGCTCCCCTTTGTTTTAAATCAACCGGATACTAGTGAGGGCTGACAGCGCCGTTCGGGCCGCCAGTAAGACCACCGGTACCAAATCCACCACCGAGCGATGCCAGACCACCTCTGCCGCCGGCATTACCGCCCTGATTGCCGCCCTGATTACCACCGGCACCGGTAGGACCAGTTGAACCGAGCAGAGCCAATGTTGTATTGGTTGTGTTAAGTCCAGAAGATGCGTAAGAAACGTTACCCGTATGACCAGGGGTGCAAGAAGGCGAACAAGCAGGCTGACCACCGTTTGCGCCCAGATTGACGTTTGCAGACATGGCAGCTGAAATCAGGTTAGCCGGAACGCCAAGGTTATACAACTGGGTAACAATATCAGATTCCGAAACATCGGCGTTAGCAGCAGCCTGAATGGCCGCATTGACAAATGCCTGACTATTCAAGTTCATCGATACGGAAGCTATTGCGCTATCGAGCGCTGCTTGTTCAGCTTGCGTGGCAGCGAATACGGCTTGGGATGTGCATAAAACCAACCCTGCCAGCAATAAATTGATTTTTTTCATGACAACTCCTTAAATTTGGTTAGACTAGGCTCAGATACTACAGAATGTTAGAACGCAATGCAAATTAATTTATCAATTTTTTCACGTCATTCATGCATTGAGTCCCAACTTTTTTGCGCGTTTTTGTGCCCCGTCGACCAGCACGCGCACATCAGGCGAAAATTCCGTGTAACGCAAAGCTCCGACTTTCACCAACTGCGCCAACACTTTAGGCTCCCACGGGCCCAATTCATTCGCGCGCCGCAGCGCGATGCTTATCTCGGCCAACTCGTGTATAGCGAACTGTCCATCACGTCCGGTTTTGGCGTTAACCTCAAGCAACAGACTTCCCGCAGTCATTCTGTCAGCCCAAAGATAAGCAGAGTTCGGGCTTAAAGCAATCGCAACCTCAAAATCATCAATCGCTTCACGGAAAAAAGCTGCCTGCAACGTCGGGCTGAGGCTGATCAGTTGCGCACGGATGATCGCGATCTGCCCCAGATATTCCGGAATCAGCGGATTGGACGAATCCCAGGAACGCGCCGTCAACAACTGCTCGCGCGAAACAAGCAACCGGGCAGGAATCAGACGCTCTTTACCCTTCTGCACATCCTCGATATAAGTACAGGGAGCGAGTCGCAAAAAATCTGCTATGCCAACTTTTGCAAGCCATGCCAAAGCAGGTAAAAGCAGCAAGGTGAAGATGATTTTAAACAGCAATCCGGATTTAGGCATAGACAGCAGATACTACGAAGATAAACCAGGCAAATCAATACCCAGGATTTTTGCCGGCATATTCAGCGTCAAGTCATCCGCCAATTTCTGCCCGCCGTAATTTTTCAACCAGTTTCTCGCAGGCGTCAGCATCGGCGGCCTGTGCAGCAAATTATGCGCATCTGTCGCAATCACCGAGACCCAGCGCCGATCCAGCATCGATACAGCGCTATCCTGTACCGCCTGCCCGAATCCGCCAAGCAAAGATGCCGCTGTCACCTGAATCAGACAGCCCATATCCACAAACGGTCTCAGCTTTTCGATATTTTGCATGGTGACCTTGTTGCGCTCAGGATGCGCAATCAACGGACGTATCTTTTGCGCCAGCAACCAGCGCGCCAGTTTTTCGGTACCGACCGGCACCTGGCCATAGGGAAATTCCAGCAGCAATATCTGGTAGCCATTCAAGATGCCGAGAAACGGCAATTCGCCCTGCTCCAGCAAATCAAGCAGATCCGATGAAAGACGAACCTCGCCTGCCGGAAATATTTCAAGCGGGATACCTGCTTCTGTCAGCGCGTTGCGAAATCGATTCGTTGCATCCATCACAGAAGTGCGGATATTTTCGTAACGCCCCGGATGAATATGCGGCGTCATCGCAGCATGAGTAATGCCATCCGCCACAGACGCCCTCGCCAGATCCAGCGACTCCGCCATCGACTGCGATCCGTCGTCGATGACAGGCAAATAATGGCAATGTAAATCAATCATTTATAAAATATTACTCTGGATTGCCACGTCTCTTCGTTCCTCGCAATGACGGCTGGATTGCCACGTCCCGCCACAATTGATCCTCGCAACTTATCTGGCTTCACTGTTATCAGGCCTTGGCAGCTTCCTTATCCGCATCTTCGCCGTAGTAGGCATGATAATTGTACTTGCCGTAACTGCCGTAATACTCTTCATTCTTGAAGTTAGACTGGTTCAGCACGATACCGTATATAGATGCGCCGCCGCGCTGCAGCGAGCGAATGCCCCGACGCGCCATCTGGAACGGCGTTGCATCTGCCTTGACTACAAACACCACGCCGGTAGCCATACTGCCGAGCACAACTGCATCGCTCACCAGTTGAACGGGCGGAGAATCGATGATGATCGTGTCATATTTTTCGGTCAATCCGCCCAGCAACTCCTTGAATTTCTCCGACAAAATCAGTTCAAGCGGATTGGGCGGAATACTGCCGGCCGTCAACACATCTAGGTTGCTGCCCTCAATCTTGTAGACGCAGGAATCAAGTTTATCGATACCCAATGCAAGCATGGACAAGCCCGGATGCGTATTATCCAGCCCCAGCACTTTTGCGATGGAAGGCCTGCGCATATCCGCATCGATCAGCAACACGCGCTTGGTCTGCGCATGCGCCAGCGCCAGATTGATCGCAACCGTCGATTTACCTTCTCCGGGAACGGATGAAGTAACCACCAGCGTCTTCTTCGGATGATCGATACCGGACAACAATATTCCGGTACGAATCGTTTTGATCCCTTCCGAAAACAGCGACTTCGGCGCATCCCGGTAATGCAGACCGGCAACCTGCCCCGCCGCAAGCTCGATCTTGGGAACTGCCGCCAACAACGGCAGACCGATCTTGCGCTCGGCATCCTCCGTGGAACGGACGCTGCTATCCAGATGTTCAAGCAAAAAGGCGACAGCGACCCCCAGCATCAGACTCAAAACAAAGGCCAGACTTACCACCATTTGCTTCTTGGGCTTGACCGGCACATCGCTCGCCAGTGCCGGATCAACAATACGCGCCACTACATTCTGTAAATCGCTGACAGCACTGGTACCCTTCAACTGGCCCATAAACATGTCATACAGCTCGCGGTTGGTTTTTACGTCTCGTTCCAAACCAAGAAGCTCAAATTCCTTGCGGTTCGAACCCTGAATGGTCTGCCTGGCTTCATTGACCGCACCCGAAAGAATGTTCTCATTGGTACGCGCCAGCTCATACTCGCGCTCCAGACCGCTGACTACATCCGCAACCTGCAAACGCAAATCTTCTTTGGCTTTATTCAGATCAGCCTGAGCCTGTATCAGCTTCGGATGATCGTTGCCATAGCGATTTGACAGAGTGGCTACCATTCTTTCGCGCTCAGTAACTGCGCCCATCAGCCCCATCACCAGCGTGTTGCGCTGAATCATAGGAAGCGACTCCTCACGGCCACGGGCTTTCTTGACCTGATCCAGATTCGCCTGAGCCTGCGCGCGGGCCAGACGAGCCTGAGCCAGATTTCCCAGATTGGCGCCCAGCTGACTGGCCGCACCGCCCAGCTCCAGCGTGGTGCTGCTGATAATATTGTGCTCTTCGCGATATTGCTGTAACGCATGCTCCGACTTGTCAAGATTGGCCTTCAAGGAAATCAGGCGCACATTCATCCACCCGGTGGCCTTTTGCGTCATCTTGTAACGCGCCTCCAGATCCAGATCGATATACACATCTGCGATGGTATTGGCGATGGTTGCAGCCAACTGTCGATCCGGCGAACTGACGCTCACCTTGATCAACTGACTCTTCTTGGAGCCTTCAACCTGCACCATTTTGGAAAGCTTGTCAGCCAAATGCTTGCGCAAATCCTGATCGCTCATTTTTGAAGCGCCGACACCCATGCCTGCCAGGAATGAGTGCTCGGTGCTCGGATTAAACACTGGATTTGCCGCCAGATTCAGCTTGTCGACCACAGCCTCCATCAATGCATTGGACTGCAGCATCTCGACCTGCGTCTGATAATGCGACTGATCCGAACTGACGCCGCTGTAAACCTCGTCGATAGACAACATCTTGGCTTTGGTCTGTTCGACCAGGATAGTCACCGTCGAGCTATAAATGGGCGTCATCATGAACACGACCACCGTTACCAGCAACGTGAGGAAAGCCGCCAGCCCCAGTATGCCCCATTTACGCCGCTGAATGACGCGCCAGTAACCGATCAGATCCAGCGCCTCTTCTTCTTCGGCGACCGGCTGATTATTTAGTGCATTTCCAAGCTGTTGCATCAAAAGAAACCCTCTTCAACTGTGACTGTATCGCCGGCAAAAACATCTCCGTCCAGATCGATCTTGGATTGCGTATTCTGCGTATCCGCCTCGCGCACGACAAATACCTTGCTCTCTGAACCGCGCGGCGCAAATCCGCCTGCCAGCGCGATCGCCTTGCGCACCGTCATACCGACCTGATAGGGATAGCCGCCAGGCTTGTTGACCTGACCGATCACAAAGAACGGGCTGTACTCCATCATGCTGACAGATACGCGCGGATTTTTCAGATATCCCTTGCGCAAGCCTTCGATGACCTTCATTTCCAGCTCTGAAATGGACAAACCAAGAGCGCGCACTTCGCCGAACGGAAAGGAAATAATCCCCGTATCAGGCAGACGATAATTCAGACGCGACAGATCCTCCTCATCGAAAACAGTAATACTGATCACATCCCCCGAACTCAGGCGATACGTCCTGCTGTCGCTAAATTTTTGTCCGATCTGCCCTGACATATCTGCCGCACTAGCACATGTTGCCAACCCTGCAAGTATAAATAAACCCGCAATGGCAAACAAACGGTACAGTTTCCATACAGAATCCAGTTTATACATATTTGAGTCAGACAACACCCACCTCCAGCAAAGCATTTAACATACCGAAAATCACAAAGAGCCTTCAAGCGTCAGCATCGTCACCGCCTGCGTGTAGCTCCACAATGCA
>JAPLQK010000082.1 GCA_026399735.1 Pseudomonadota bacterium | reverse complement strand
AGCAAGTTTTGCATTGGCGGTCAGGATCGCCAGACTGTCGGAAGGCGTGACGAAAAATCCACGGCCCAATATCATGTTGCGGTCGCCATCGCCATCCGAGGCTGCGCCGAAATCCGGCGCGTTTTCGCCGTAAAGAATTTCGACCAGTTCGTGAGCGTAAGTCAGATTAGGATCTGGGTGGCCGTTACCGAAATCGGGCAGCGGCACGCAATTCATGATGCTGTCCTCCGGCGCGCCCAGACGGTTGATAAAAATATCGCGCGCGTAGGGGCCGTTGACGGCGTGCATCGCATCGAACTTGATCCGGAAACCGCCCGCCAGCAAGGCGCGAATCGCGCCGAAATCGAACAGTGACTCCATCAGTTCGGCGTAGTCAGCCACAGGATCGATCACCGACACGGTCATGTTGCCGATGGCGTAATCGCCAAGAGTGTCCAGCGCCACATCCGGCACATCGACGATGCGATATTGCGTGATTGTCTTGCTCAGTTCAAAAATGGCTTCAGTGATTTTTTCAGGTGCCGGGCCGCCGTTGGCGGTGTTGTATTTGATGCCGAAATCGCCGTCAGGTCCACCGGGATTATGGCTGGCCGACAGGATGATTCCGCCGTAGGTCGCATATTTGCGTATCACGCATGAGGCGGCCGGCGTGGACAAGATGCCGCCTTGCCCAACAAGTACGCGCCCGAAGCCATTGGCGGCCGCCATCCTCCGGGTTTCTGATCATTGAAAGGGGTTGTGGCAATGGTTAAAGCAGCTGGCATTTATAGTCCCTCCGGCGGTTTGAAATATCAGTTGCAATCTTACACCTGCCCAATTAAAAAGGCTTGCAGGATCGCGGCGTTTTCAAACGCAAGCAGATGACTTCACCCAAAATCGCAATTTCCTGCAATAATTACAGGAAAATAATCAGTGGGAGAATAAAAAATGATGAGTCAAGACGATTTGAAGCGTGCGGTAGCGTTGGCTGCGATTGAATATGTGCCGGCCGATTGCATCGTAGGTGTGGGTACGGGTTCTACAGCCAACTTTTTTATCGACGAGCTGGCCAAAATCAAGCACAAGATACGCGGTGCGGTGGCGAGTTCCGAAGCTTCTGCGAAGCGTTTGCAGGGGCACGGTATTG
Source organism: Pseudomonadota bacterium (assembly GCA_026399735.1). GTDB lineage: Bacteria > Pseudomonadota > Gammaproteobacteria > Burkholderiales > Gallionellaceae > Gallionella. Next base: position 39,826 of record JAPLQK010000082.1, on the reverse strand, counting down.
AGGTGTTATCGTTGAACGAGGCGGGCGATTTGCCGGTGTACGTGGACGGTGCTGATGAAATCACCCGTCACATGCACATGGTCAAAGGCGGTGGTGGCGCATTGACGCGCGAGAAAATTGTCGCGGGCGCAAGCCGTAAGTTCATTTGCCTGTGTGACGCCAGCAAGCTGGTGGATGTGCTGGGTAAGTTTCCGTTGCCGATCGAAGTGATTCCGATGGCGCGCAGTTCCGTGGCGCGGCAACTGGTCGCACTTGGCGGGCAACCCGTGTTGCGCGAAGGTTTTACTACCGATAACGGCAACCTGATACTTGATGTGCACGGACTGAAAATCATGAATCCGGTCGAACTGGAATCGACGCTGGATCATATCGCCGGCGTCGTGACCAATGGTCTGTTTGCACGTCGGCCAGCCGATGTGTTGCTGTTGGGTACGCCGACAGGCGTGAAGACGATGACGGCATAAAAATCTCCCCCGTCCCACTCTTGGCGGGAAGGGGTGAGGCGTGATTCGCATCATCGTCACAAAATATTAACAGTCGGCTATTAGAATATACCGTTTATCATTCACGAAGTGAGGGCATACCATGAGCAGTAGTGAACATACTTCCAAGCAATTCGACGTTGAGCTTGAGGCGATACGCGCTTATGTGTTGCAGATGGGCGGCCTGGTAGAGAGCCAGATCAAGAGCGCCATCATATCGCTGGTGGGAGGTGACATTGCGCTGATGAATCGCGTGATCGACGATGACCATCGCGTCAATGCGATGGAAGTCAAGATTGATGAAGCATGCAGCCAGGTGATTGCACGCCGCCAGCCGACTGCCAGCGATTTGCGTTTAGTGATGATGGTCGTCAAAACGATTACCGATCTAGAACGCATCGGCGATGAGGCTGAAAAGATCGCGCGCATGGCCAAGATGCTGTCGCAAAAACACGGTCTGGCTATTCCGCGCTATCACGAAATCAAGCATGCTTCGGAAATCGCCGTGGATATGCTGAGAAAATCGCTGGATGCGTTCGCGCGCCTCGATGTGCAGATGGCCGCTGAAGTGGTGCGTCAGGACGATCAGGTGGACGAAGAATTTCGTTCCATCATGCGCTACCTCATTACCTTCATGATGGAAGACCCACGCACGATTTCCACCTCGCTGGAAATTCTGTTTGTGGCCAAGGCGATCGAGCGCATCGGTGACCATGCCAAGAACATCTCCGAATATGTTATTTACATGGTCAAAGGGCGTGATGTGCGCCATGTTTCTCTTGACGAAATTGAACGCGAAGTTCTGAAGCCGGAATAATGGAACAACATCCGGTTCTTGCTGCCGTTGATCTGGGTTCAAACAGTTTCAGGCTTCAGGTGGCCAGGGTGGAAGGTGAACAGCTGTATATGCTGGATGGGCTGCGCGAGCCGGTGCGTCTGGCAGCAGGGTTGAGCGCGGATAATTATCTGGATGAGGCAGCACAACAGCGCGCGCTTGCTGCGCTGGCGCGATTCGCAGAACGACTGCGCGATTTGCCGCCTCAAGCGGTGCGTGTTGTCGGTACCAATTCGTTGCGTGTGGCAGAAAATGCCACAGAATTCATTGCCCAGGCTGAAAAAGTGCTGGGTTTTCCGATTGAGGTCATTGCAGGGCGTGAAGAGGCCAGGCTGATTTATATGGGTGTGGCGCATGGTTTGCCGCAGTCGGACGACCAGTTACTGGTAATGGACATTGGCGGCGGCTCCACCGAATTCATCATCGGTCATGGACTGACCCCGCTCAAGCTGGAAAGCTTGTACATGGGCTGCGTCAGCTTCAGCAGCCGGTACTTCCCTGATGGAAAAATCACCAAGCATAATATGGCGCAGGCCGAGCTGGCCGCCCGCAGCGAGTTGCAAAATATCGTTGCCGACTATAAAGGGCAGTGGCAAAAGGCGATCGGCTCATCGGGGACGGCCAAGGCAATCGCTGAAATCCTCGAATTAAACGGTTACAGCAAGAGCGGCATCACGCGGGGTGGGTTGGACGCGTTGCGCGTACATCTGATCAAGGTGGGCGATGTGCAAAAGCTCAGTTTGCTGGGATTGCGCCCGGATCGATTGCCGGCACTTGCCGGCGGTTTCGCCATCATGTACGCCGCGTTTGATGAGCTGGGTATCGATCAGATGCAGCTGGGTTTGAGCGCCCTGCGCGAAGGGGTGTTGTACGATTTGTGGGGGCGCTTTCACAACAACGACATGCGCGATGTGACCGTGCAGCATTTCGAGCGCCGCTATCACGTTGATGTCAGACAGGTCGCGCGAGTGGCCAAGTTATCCAGCGCGCTGGCGAGACAATTTTTCGGCAGTGAAGTGAACGAGTCGGCACTGCAGGTGTTGGGCTGGGTGGCGCATTTGCATGGCGTTGGTATCCGGGTCGCGCACAACGGTTATCACAAGCATACCGCCTATATTCTCGCCAATGCGGATATGCCGGGTTTTTCGAAGAAGGAGCAAAACAGACTTAGTTTACTGGCGCTGGCACATCGCGGCAGTCTGAAAAAATTGCAAGGTATGTTGATGGACGGTGAAGATTGTTTGCTGGCGATGAGTCTGCGTCTGGCTGCGTTGTTTTATCGCAATCGCAGCGATGTCGTGTTGCCTGAGATGACGGCGAGTTTTAATGGTGCGAAGTATTGCCTCACCATGCCCAATGACTGGTTGAAGCAAAATCCCCTGACGGAAGCTGCTTTGCAGGAAGAAGTGAAGCAGTGGAAGGCCTTGGGCGTCACTTTGCAGCTCATCAAAAAATAACCGAAAATCCATTTATTCAAGCGAATCGCGGTGTCGCATACTCGCTCATTCATCGCCTATCTGATCGATATGTCTCGTCATTCGCTGCGCGGCTCCTTGCGCTTCATCTTGAAAATTTGAATTTTTAAGGGATTGTATCTTTTTCGGTGTTAAACTCCGCGCCGAAGCTGGCCAGACAGTCGCCGCGTACGCAAGGTGAATTCGGGGAAACCCGAATTCACCTTCGGCGGGGAGGAAAGTCCGGGCTCCACAGAGCAGAATGCCGGTTAATGGCCGGACACCGTGAGGTGATGAACAGTGCCACAGAAAATAAACCGCCTAAGTGCCGAAGGGCAACGGTAAGGGTGAAACGGTGCGGTAAGAGCGCACCGCGGACGTGGTAACACGGACGGCACGGTAAACTCCATTCGGAGCAAGATCAAATAGGCTGACTATGGCGTGGCTCGCGTCGTCAGCGGGTAGATTGCTTGAGCGTCAGGTAACGAAACGCCTAGAGGAATGACTGTCCACGACAGAACCCGGCTTATCGGCCAGCTTCACCTTTTTTGAAATTGGACTTGCCAGCTGAACTCAATTATTTATTTGAGTTTTGTCGTGGCCCCGCTTGAGTCCCATAGTTTATGCGGACGAAGCAGGAATGAGTTCAACGTTTCGGCGGCAATCCGCTGCCCGTTCGACCCCCAGTGCGTTTCATCAGGTAAATAAACGTCCCGTTCACCTTTGTTAATGGCGTCCGTCAGGGTTTGGTCGATGCGTGGCATGACATCAGCCTGAAGCGCGGATAATTCGGCTAGCAGACTGATATTCCTCAACTTGCTGTCGCGAGTGAAATCCTTGTAGGCAGTGAGTTTGTCGGGCGGCACCATCAGAATTAAACGGGTATGACCGTTTGCCTCGACCTGACGACGCATCGTATTGATTCGACTGCTCATTTCATTCACACCCATGTCTTGCCACCATGCCGCCTTTTTAAAATCTTCCAGGCATACCAGTGTTGAGCTTTGTTCACGGCTGGAAAAGGGGGCAGGACGGTTGAGTTCCAGTCTGATGGACTTGGTATGTTCACGGCCGGTCAGTTTTCTTACCAGGTTATGCCACAGAAAACCGCGTACATAGGCGAGTTTGATCTCCTGCCAGGGGGTTTTTCGCTCTGCATACTGAGGTGAGCCAGGAAGACGTTTTCCTGATTGCGTGGTCATGGCAAAAGCCGGACTTTCATTAGCCATGTTGCCGGATGGACTGTGGTAGTCGGGCTTTTCCGCTTTCAGGTGATCAGGCAGCATCCGCTCTACGGATTCGACGATGATAACTTTAGGCGGATGCTGATGAAATATCCGGCTGGCAAGAACCTGGGACAGACTGAGCTTGCCGATATACAGCGTAGCGATGGATAAGCCGGTGGAATTTGCCAGATAATTTTGCCATTGTGAGGCAGGATACTTGTAGGAAAAGGAATCCCCCAATACCAGTACGTCATAGTAATGGTCATAGCGGCCGGTGTCCGACTGCGATGCGGGGAAGGTTAACTGCGTATCCGGAAATCTTTGCTGCGGGTCACGCCACCCGAATTTTCTCTCAGAATAAAAACCGAGGCGTGTCAAATCGCCATCAAGTGGTTCCAGATAAACACCCAATGCAAACAATCCGGCGACCGGCAAGATCACCAGCGCAAGCAGCCAGAGAACGAAGCGGCGGTCAGAATTGGAAATACAGAAACTCACTGACTCTCTCCATTTCGGTTATCGAATAAAGCAAACAAATTGCAGTGCAGGCCAGCCAGAACCTGTTCGGTCGCCAGCGCAGCCATCCGTTGTAGCTAACCTGTTCCAGTGCCGGCTGGTAAGCGGCCAGTATCTGTTGGCTGTTCGGCGCGCACCACGCCAGAAACCAAAGTGCGGCAATCCAGCCCCAGATGTTTCCCATATTGTAAAACAGTGTCGAAGGTGCAAACCGGATGCCCAGTTTTTCCATGGTTGCTATCATCTGTAATGGAAACAATGCACGCCCGGGCAGCGTGATTCCGTTAAATCCCGTCATCGTGCCCAGTATGTTCAGTGCCGCCTGCGGCGTGGCCGCTCTGAAGACGACCCAGGCAAACGTGACTGCAAGAAAAGTGATCGCCATGCCTGCCAGGCGCCCTTGCGGGGAGTGGGTGGCTGTCTCGTAACCAAAACGTGCAAGTAAAGTCCGCCAGACGTGATTGATGATCAGATACGCGCCGTGCACTCCGCCCCAAAGCAGGAATGTCCAGCCCGCGCCGTGCCAGAGTCCTCCCAGCAGCATGGTAAGCAGCAGGTTTAAATAGCGCCTTAATCTGCCTTTGCGGTTTCCGCCCAGAGGGAAATAGAGATAGTCGCGCAAGAATCTTGATAACGTCATGTGCCAGCGCCGCCAGAAATCGATGATATTGACGGCTTTGTAAGGCGAATTGAAATTGAGCGGCAGTTTGATGCCGAACATGCGTGACAAGCCAATTGCCATATCGGAGTAGCCGGAAAAATCAAAATATAGCTGGAACGTATACGATAGCGCGCCTCCCCATGCTTCCATCAGAGTGATCGTCCCGCCTTGTGCTGCGGTATCAAACACGGGATTAACGAATGGCGCAATGCCATCCGCCAGTACGATTTTCTTGAACAGACCCATAGTGAAAAGCGTCAGTCCGATGGCAATATTTTCCCAGTTGATGCGATAGGTGGCAGGCTGACTAAACTGCGGCATCATTTCCTTGTGATGCAGTACGGGTCCTGCGATCAAATGCGGAAAATAGGTGACGAACAGGGCGTAGTTGATGAAACTTGCCTCACGTACCTCGCCGCGATAAGCATCCACCAGAAAGGCGATCTGTGTGAAGGTAAAAAAAGATATTCCCAGCGGCAGGATAATCGGAGCGATGCTCCAGTGCTTGTCCAGCAACAGGCTGATATTGGAGACGAAAAAGTTGGCGTATTTATAGTAGGCCAGCAGGGAAAGATTGGCGGCAATGCTTAAAGTCAGGATTGCCAGCACAGGTTTTCTCACCAGTATCCGGCCGGCAGCGTAATTAAACAGTACTGAAGTTAACAGCAGGCCGACGTATGCGGGATTCCACCAGGCATAGAAGAACAGCGAAGCAGCGAACAGCCACAGGCTGGCAAATAAAGGTTTGTAGCGCCCAAGATGAAAGAAAATCAGCAGGGTGACGGGCAGGAAGCAAAAGAAGAAAGAATAAGAATTGAATAACATGGCTGGCCAATTGTTAGTTCAGTATGTTTTTATCGTTTATTCGATCGCACCCGGGTCGGGTGATATAAATGAATTGCTGCTAATTCATTGATTTATTTAGCTGCCTGACGGATCGTAGTTTACTCCCAATGGCTGTGCAAGCGTAGTTGTGAACCTTCAATATATGTCGGTTATCTGCATGATATCTGGCGGCTATCGCGGCACAGCTACATGATACTGACCATGCAGACGCTGATCAGGCCGGTCAGCCGGGCAGTCTTTTTACAATCCCGGCGCGTTTGAGCATGGAAAAATGGGCGGTATCATCGAATGCGGTGACCTTGGCCAGATAGGCAATGTTCTTTTCAATCGACTCCTGATAGTAATTATTTTCTGTGCCATACCAATCCCTGAAATAGAATGACAATTTGCGATTGATGTTGTCGAACTGTTCGTCAAGCCGCAGCTGGTTTACCTTATAAAATGCCTGCGTGTTGCGCAACAACACATGAACGTTCTGGTAATTTCCGACATGTCCTTCTTCAAATTCCAGATACAGGAATAATAATTTTTCCGGATAATTCCGGTCGGCCATTTGTCCGACCAGATCGGCTGTACCGATGATCTGTCCGAGCAGTCGTGTACGTTCATCCGGAAACTGGATTTCGGTGATATTTATCGCCGGGTTAGTGCAGAGAATAATATATTTCAGCGGTATGGCATACGACGCAGGTAAATGCTTTTCAATAATGTACTGCTGCATAAATTCAATGCCGCGCTTGACATGAGTGAGCGTGTATTGCGCTCCCGTGCCGCTTTCCTCGCCTTTGAGTTGTGCATAGCCGATATCATGCATTAATGCGGCCATCATGATGATTGTCAGTTCGTCATCAGTCAGTCGTGTGCCGGAAGTATGCAAACCATACATCAGACGAACAGCGCATAAAAAAGCATCCAACGTATGCTGCAGGTCGTGGTACAGCATCCTGATTTCGCAATAACCGGGATACTCGCCGCGAAATAATCGGATGACATCATCAAAAATGCTCTGCACAAGACTGAGGTCGAATTCCGGGCTGAGGCGCCTGATAATTTCGACGGCTTTTGACCAAACCTGTGCCGGATTATCGTTGATGAAGAGCGCGCTGATTGCGGCGGGTGTGGGAGTAGTTTTCATGGAAAATAACTTATAGCTGATAAGATAACGATGCAAAACATGAAAAACCACAAAGGTATGGCCGGGTATCTTTTTCAATCATTAAATCAATCCCGGTCATTTCGATAACATTATTGATATAAATGACCGGGCGAGTCAAATCTTCGATACTCGTGACGATCGTTCAAGGGTTGCATTCCATTTATTTAGCGGACAGTGCCACCTGTTTGCCAAATCAAACTACCTCACTCACCCGACAGATTTTATTCCTCGTCATCAACGATGGGGAAAATGTTTGAATATCTGCACTGATCATTACAAACAACTTTAGCTTAATTGTGCAATTCATTGCTTTATAAGCATATTTGTAATTTCTTAAGTTTCGACGCTAACTCCTTGTCTTTTAAAGAAAAAATTCATTTTTCCGCTTGACCTGACTGTTTTTTTTTAATATAGTGGGTCTAAGTGGTAAAAAGTGGGTAATAGTGGGGGAAGAGGATGTTTCAGGGCGCAGCGCAACTCAATCTGGATGGGAAAGGCAGGCTCGCAATACCGGCAAGGTATCGCGACAGGCTGCTGAATAGCTGCGCCGGAAATCTGGTGCTGACTGCAGATGCGGATGGCTGCCTGCTGGTTTATCCGGAACCGGAATGGCTGCCGATACGCGACAAGCTGATCAGGATGTCCTCCTTGAACCCCAAGATTCGTGCCTTGCAGCGCCGCCTGATCGGTTATGCAGAAGAGGTGGTGATGGATGGTGCCGGGCGTGTGCTGGTATCTCCGGTTCTGCGTGGTTACGCGGCGCTGGATAAAAGCGTGATGCTGGTCGGGCAGGGCAATAAATTCGAGTTGTGGGATGGGGCTAAATGGCAGGCTCAGCAGGAAGCTGACCTGTCATTCATGAGCGGCGAGTTGCCGGCTGAACTGGAAGGCTTTTCGCTGTGAGTGAGGAGCTCATTCATACCACCGTTTTGTTGCATGAGGCGGTCGAGGCGCTTGCGATCAAACCGGACGGCATTTACGTGGATTGTACGTTTGGCCGTGGCGGCCACAGTGCACTGATTTTACAGAATCTGGGTCCGAACGGCAGGTTGATTGCGCTGGACAAGGATATGACGGCAATCGCTCACGGTCGCGAATGGAATGATCGTCGTTTTCAAATTATACACAGCGGTTTTACGCATCTGGCTGAGGTGTTGGGCAAGCTGGGTGTTGAGCAGGTCGATGGCATCTTGCTGGATTTGGGAGTGTCTTCGCCGCAACTGGATGAAGCTGCGCGCGGTTTCAGTTTCAGGTTTGATGCAATGCTGGATATGCGTATGGATAACAGTAGCGGCCCTACCGCTGCACAATGGTTAGAAACGGTGGACGAAGGTCTGCTGACGGAGGTTATACGTGATTACGGCGAAGAACGGTTTGCTAAGCAGATTGCAAGAGCGATTATTGTTGCGCGTGAAATTCAACCCATCCAGACCACGGGGCAGCTCGTCGAGCTGGTTGGCAAGACGGTACGTACCCGCGAAACCGGAAAAAATCCGGCGACACGGACCTTTCAGGCTATACGGATTTATCTCAATCAGGAGCTCGAAGAGCTAGAGCGTGTATTGCCCCAGTGTGTTGCGCACCTGAAAACCGGTGCTCGTCTGGTAGTGATCAGTTTCCATTCGCTGGAAGATCGTATGGTCAAACACTTCATTCGCGACATGAGTGATGCCGATAAATTGCCGCGCAATGTGCCCATCCGTGCCAGTGAAGTGCCGAAGGGCAAGCTGAGTTTAATCGGGCGTGCCGTGAAAGCCGGCGAGTCTGAGTTGCAGGTCAATCCGCGTGCGCGCAGCGCAATGATGCGTGTGGCGGAGCGCAGCGATGTGGCGTAACGGTTTTTTGCAGGGTTTGTTGCTGGTGCTGGTCGTTACGGGCGCATTAAGCGTGGTCACCTCACAACATAGGGCGCGTAAGTTGTTTATTGCATTGCAGCAGGAAAAAGAACATGCCCATCAAATGGAAATTGAATGGGGACAGTTGCAGCTGGAGCAGAGCACGCTGGCAGCTCCGGCGCGCGTGGAAAAAATTGCAACGCGGCAATTGCAAATGCAACTGCCTAAAAAGGAGCAAGTGAAGTTTATAAGTTTGCGACAGTCCCGACCTAATGAAACAGACCGGCAGCCATGAAATATGCAGCTAAAGCAAATGACAATGTCACGGTGAAGTTGCCGGGATGGCGTGCGAATGTGCTGTTTGCAATATTGCTGCTGGGCCTGCTGGGTTTAATCGGCAGGGATGTCTATTTGCAAGGGGTGCGTGACGATTTTTTGCAGGAAAAAGGCAATCAGCGCTATAGCCGGGTTGTTGAGGTAAGCGCGCATCGCGGCATGATTACCGACCGCAATGGCGAGCCGCTGGCGGTCAGTACGCCGGTCGAGTCCGTGTGGGCCAGCGCCTCCGACATTAAAATCAACGACGCGAAGGAAACACGTCTTAACGAACAGCAGGTGAAGCAGTTATCACATGCACTCGGTATGCGCATAGCCGATGTGCAAAGCCGTCTTGGGGAAACATCACGGGACTTCGTTTATTTGAAGCGGCAACTGCCGCCTGAACAGTCGGGCAATGTGGCCAGTCTGAATCTGCCGGGCATTTCGTTGCAACGCGAATATCGGCGCTATTACCCGGCCGGAGAAGAATTTGCGCAGATGCTGGGATTTACCGGTGAGGATGATAACGGACAGGAAGGGCTGGAACTGGCGTTGCAGAACCAGCTTGCGGGCAAGACGGGAAGTCAGCGTGTGATCAAGGACCGGCGCGGGCATATTGTCGAGGATGCCGGCAGTCTGACGCCGCCGAAACCCGGGGGTGATGTCGCGCTCAGTCTGGACAGCCGTATGCAGCATCTGGCGTATCGTCAATTAAAGCTGTGCGTTCAACAAAACCAGGCCAAGGCGGGCGCGGTCGTGGTGCTGGATGCAAAGAGCGGTGAGGTGCTGGCGCTGGCTAATTATCCAAGTTACAACCCGAATAATCGCGCTCATGTCAGCATGCAGGCGATGCGCAATCGTGCCGTTACCGATGTGTTTGAGCCGGGTTCAACGATGAAGCCGTTTACCATCGGGACAGCGCTGAATATCGGGAAAGTGCACCCGGATACGATGATCAATACTGAAAATGGCGTATTCAGAGTCGGGAATAAGACCATACACGATACGCATGCGGAACCGATGTTGACTGTGTCGCAAGTAATACAGAAGTCCAGCAATGTAGGCGCATCAAAGATCGCGCTGTCGATGGAACCCGAGGTGATGTGGCAAACCTTCTCCGATGCCGGTTTCGGCGCGCATACCGGCAGCAATTTCCCGGGTGAAGCGATCGGTATGCTGCGTGCAGCTAAAACATGGCGCCCGATTGAACAAGCCACCATGTCGTACGGTCACGGTATTTCGGTCAGTCTGCTGCAACTGGCACGCGCGTATACGGTATTTGCAGGTGACGGAGAAATCAAACCCGTCTCATTTCTCAAACTTGATACCCCTGCCATCGGTCATCCGGTGTTTTCGGGCAAAACGGTATCGCAATTGCGCATGATGCTGGAGTCGGTCGTGATGCCGGGTGGTACGGCACCGCTGGCGCAGGTGGCAGGTTACCGTGTAGCGGGAAAAACTGGAACGGCACATAAACTCGATGGTGGGCATTACAGTAACCGCTATGTTGCCTCTTTTGTGGGCCTGGCGCCCGTCTCCGCACCGCGAGTGATCGTTGCGGTGATGATAGACGAACCGAGTGGCAAGGAATATTACGGCGGACTGGTGGCAGCGCCTGTCTTCAGCCAGGTCGTTGCAGGCGCTTTGCATCTGTTAAACGTAGCCAATGATGCGCCGCTGGATAACGTGATCGCGGCTCCGGCAGAAATTATCAGGGAGGAAATCTGATGATTTCACGCGTGTTGGGTGCTGATGATCTGGCAAGCCTGTCGATTACAAGGCTGGTGACAGACAGCCGGTCTGTCCGGCCTGGCGATACCTTTGTCGCCTATCCCGGTGAAAAAATGGATGGTCGTCAATTTATCGCGCAGGCCATTGCCGGCGGTGCGAATGCGGTGATCTACGAGCAGCATGTATCCGGGCACGATGTGCATGAATTTGCATGGAATCCGAATTGGAATATCGCACATCTTGCGGTATCGGATTTGCGTCACAAGGCAGGCCAGATTGCGGATGCTGTCAATAGCGCGCCTTCTGAAAAATTGTGGACAGTCGGTGTGACGGGAACCAACGGCAAGACTTCGACCTGTCACTGGATCGCACAGGCCTTGAACAATGCGGATAAAAAATGTGCATTGATCGGAACGCTGGGAAATGGTTTTGTCGGTGAGCTGCATGCAAGCGCCAATACCACACCGGATGCGATCTGCGTGCATGGTTTGCTGGCCGATTTTGTGCAAGACGGCGCCAGCGCCATCGCAATGGAAGTGTCCTCGCATGCTCTGGTACAAGGGCGGGTGAACGGGGTGCGTTTCGATGTGGTGCTGCTGACCAATCTGAGTCGCGATCATCTGGATTACCACGGCGATATGGAAAGTTACGCTGCGGCCAAGCGACGTCTGTTCAACTGGCAGGCGCTTAAATTTGCCGTGATCAATCTGGATGATCCGTTCGGTGCAGAGCTGGCTTTGCAGTTGCGTGAGGGGCAAGTGGAAGTGATCGCCTATGGCATGTCAGCAACGGCGCTGCATCAGGCAGAGCGCTATGGTCTGCGTATGGTGTATGGAGATTTGCGGGAAATGAGCGGGCAGGGCATGAAACTTGAGATTCGCTCAAGCTGGGGTGCGACTGAACTGAAAAGCCCGCTGGTTGGACGGTTTAATGCGGCGAACCTGCTGGGCGCGTTGGCGGTGTTGCTGGTGAGCGATGTCGGTTTGGCTGATGCGGTGGCGTCATTGAGCAAAGTGCAGCCCGTTGCGGGGCGGATGCAAAAAATCGGCGGACCAGGCATGCCTGCCGTCATCGTGGACTACGCACATACCCCGGATGCGCTGGAAAAAGTGCTGATGGCGCTGCGTGAAGTCTGTGTGGGCGCAATGCTGGGTGGAAAGTTGATCTGCGTGTTCGGTTGCGGCGGCGATCGGGATAAAGGCAAACGCGCCATGATGGGTCGTGTGGCAGAGAAATTTTCTGACAACTGCATTGTGACCAGTGATAACCCGCGCAGCGAAGATCCTCAGCAGATTATCAGTGAAATTTATAGCGGCATGACGCTGAACAAGCATCAGGTTGTTGCGGACCGCGCTGTCGCGATTGAGCGCGCCGTCGGTATGGCTAAAAGCGGGGATATTGTATTGATTGCGGGTAAGGGGCATGAGGATTGTCAGGAAATTAAAGGTGTGAAGCTGCCGTTCAGCGATGCGGAAGTGGCGATGCAGGCATTGGGCAAATGGACAGGAGGCGCGCAATGATGTTGCTCTCCGATGCTCAAAGAGTATTGAACGGACGTATCGTTGGCAAGGACGTGCGTTTTACTGCCGTATCCACTGATACGCGCAAGATTCAACCCGGTGATTTATATATTGCACTGCGGGGCGAACATTTTGACGGTGCCGATTTTATTGCGCAAGCCGCCGAAGCCGGTGCGGTTGCCGCCGTGGTGAATCAGGACTCAGACCGCAAGGGTCTTCCCCACACAACTAAGGAGCTAAACCCCAAGTTGTTGTGTGAAGGATTCAGGATTCAGGATTCAGCCATTCCGTTGCTTGCTGTCGAAAATACAAGAATTGCATTGGGGCAGTTGGCTGCGCACTGGCGCAAACAATTCAACATCCCGATGGTCGCCATTACTGGCAGCAACGGAAAAACCACCGTCAAGGAAATGACAGCTTCCATTCTGCGTGTGGCCGCAGGAAGCGATGATGCCGTGCTGGCGACCTGCGGCAATCTGAATAACGACATTGGCATGCCACTGACCCTGTTGAAACTGAATTCGCAGCATCGCTACGCCGTGATTGAAATGGGTATGAACCATCCCGGGGAGATCGACTATCTGACTCAGCTTGCCTGCCCGCAGATTGCGCTGATCAACAATGCCAGCGGAGCTCATCTGGAAGGTATGGGTTCTGTAGAGGCGGTGGCCCAAGCCAAAGGTGAAATTTTTTCCGGTTTGCAGCATGGCGGCAGTGCAATTATCAACGCGGATGATGAATATGCGCCGCTGTGGCGCAGTCTTGCCGGTGTGCATTCACTGCTGGAGTTTGGCCTGAGCCCGGAGGCTGATGTGTCGGGCGTATGGCATCCGCAGGGAAATGGACTGCGACTCATGGTGCGTACGCCATCGGGCGACTTTACCGTTGATTTGCAGGTGCCCGGTGAACATAACGCGCGTAATGCGCTGGCGGCAACAGCGGCAGCAATAGAACTCAACTTGTCGCTGGAGAGCATAGTCGAAGGCCTGGAAAAATTCGGCGGTGTCGCCGGACGTTTGCAGCGCCATCGCAGTACTGGCGCAGACCGGAGGACGGCGCGTGCTGGTGTTGGGCGATATGGGCGAATTAGGCGAAAACGCAGCCGTCTTTCATGCCGAAATCGGTGCCATGGCGCGTCAGTCGGGCATCGATAAATTGTATGCGCTGGGCGAATTGAGCCGGGAAGCGGTTCGCGAATTCGGCGCTAATGCGCAACATTTTGATTCTATTGATGATTTGTTTGCAGTGCTGGATAAGGAGTTGGCTGCCGGCATGACAGTACTGGTGAAAGGTTCGCGTTTCATGAAAATGGAACGGGTGGTGTCCTATTGTACTGAAACCGAGAAGGGTGAAGAGGGAAGAGGGAAGGGTGGCACAGGTTTCCCCCCCTCTCCTTTCTCACTTCTCCCTTCTCAAACGCCGGACCCCCCTCTCCTTTCTCACTTCTCCCTTCTCAAACGCCGGAGGCGTCGTAATGTTATTAGCACTCACACAATGGCTGGCTCAGGATATACGTTTTTTCAGTGTATTCAATTACATCACGTTGCGCACCGTACTGTCTGCCATGACAGCGCTGGGCATTTCATTTCTGGTAGGTCCCGCGATGATACGCAAGCTGACTGCCTACAAGATAGGCCAGTCCGTGCGCACGGACGGGCCGCAGACGCATCTGGTCAAAGCGGGTACGCCTACCATGGGCGGTGCGCTGATTCTGACTTCGATTGCGATTACCACATTGCTGTGGGGCGATTTGCACAACCGTTATGTGTGGGTGGTGTTGTTTACGACTTTGGGTTTTGGTGTGATCGGCTGGGTTGATGACTATCGCAAGGTGGTGCATCGCAACCCCAAGGGCCTGTCGGCTAAAGCAAAAATGTTCTGGCAGTCTGTGATTGCGTTGATCGTCGCGGTTTATCTGTGGCAGAGCGCGACCCTGCCGGCGCAAACGGAAATGATCGTGCCGTTCATGAAGTTTTTTGTATTTCAGTTGGGTGGATTTGCATTCATAGCGATGGTTTATTTTGTGATTGTCGGTACCAGTAACGCGGTGAATTTGACTGACGGACTAGATGGTCTGGCGATCATGCCGACCGTGATGGTTGCCAGCGCGCTGGCACTATTTGCCTATGTCGCGGGCAATGCCGTGTTTTCAAAGTATTTGGGAATCCCCTACATACCGGGGGCTGGCGAACTGGCCGTATTTTGCGGTGGAATCGCGGGTGCGGGTCTGGCATTTCTGTGGTTCAACGCCTATCCGGCTGAAGTATTCATGGGTGATGTGGGCGCATTGGCGCTCGGTGCCGCGCTCGGGATTGTCGCCGTGATCGTGCGGCAGGAACTGGTGTTGTTCATCATGGGCGGCGTGTTTGTAGTGGAAACCTTGTCGGTGGTGATTCAGGTGGCTTCGTTCAAGATGACCGGCAAGCGCGTGTTCCGCATGGCACCGCTTCATCACCACTATGAGTTAAAAGGCTGGAAGGAGACGCAGGTTGTGGTGCGCTTCTGGATTATCACGATGTTGCTGGTATTGCTTGGCTTGGCTACTTTAAAACTGAGATGACAACGTTCAGAAACAAATCTGTGCTGGTACTCGGTCTGGGCGAGACCGGATTATCTATGGTGCGCTGGCTAAGTAGCCAGGGCGCGCATCTGCGTGTTGCGGACAGCCGGCTCGCGCCGCCAGGCATGGAAGAAGTAGCAGGACTTGTTTCACCCGGACAAATTTTTTGCGGTGCCTTCAATGAGGGCTTGTTTGCAGGAATCGATTTGATCGCGATCAGTCCGGGCGTGCCGCTGTCGGATCAGCACGTCGCCCGTGCCGTGGCACGCGGCATTCCTGTGCTCGGCGACATCGAACTGTTCTCGCAACAACTCGCTACCCGCTACCCGCTACCCGCTGTTCTTGCCATTACCGGTTCCAACGGCAAGACCACCGTCACCAGTCTGGTGGCGCACATGTGCCGTGCTGCGGGCAAAGATGCGGTTGCCGCCGGCAATATTTCACCTGCCGTGCTGGATGTGGTGTTGCAGCGCGCTGATAAACAGCCCGAGGTGTGGGTGCTGGAGTTGTCGAGTTTTCAGCTGGAAACCACTTACAGTTTAAAGGCGGACGCCGCTACGGTGCTCAATATCAGCGAAGATCATCTGGATCGCTATCTCGGTATGGATGAGTATGCTGCGGCCAAGCAAAGAATACTCAGCGGTTGCCGCGTTCAGATTCTGAATCGGGATGATGCACGCAGCATAGCCATGAAAAATGCGAACAGCGATTTTCTTAGTTTCGGCTTGAATTGCACTGGTATTGAAACTGACTTTGGCATCGAACATGACAGTCATGAAATCTGGCTGGTGCAGGGTTGCCAGCGCCTGATCAAGGCTTCAGAGATGCAACCTGCCGGATTGCACAATGTCGCCAATGCACTGGCAGCGCTCGCGCTGTGTCGTTCGATTGATCTGCCGATGCCGGTCTTGCTGGACGCACTGCGCAGTTTTAAGGGATTGCCGCACCGCGTGGAGAAGGTCGCAGAGATTAATGGCGTGACCTTTTACGATGACTCCAAGGGGACTAACGTCGGCGCGACCATTGCGGCACTAGAAGGTCTGGGATGTAAAACCGTACTGATTGCAGGCGGTATGGGCAAGGATCAGGATTTTTCTCCCTTAAAGCCTGTCGTGACAAAACACGCACGTGTCGTTGTACTGATCGGACGCGATGCGAATCTGATTGAAGCGGCGCTGCAAGGTTGCGAAGTTCCGGTATTGCACGCGCAAGACATGCGTGATGCCGTGCAACAGGCGGCAAAGGCGGCGATGAAGGGCGATGCTGTATTGCTGTCTCCGGCGTGTGCCAGCTTTGATATGTACCGAAACTATGTACATCGTGCGGAAATATTTGTTGAGGAAGTGCGCAAATTAGAGGAGGAGGGCGCATGGCCTCTTTAGTCAAAACACGCACGCGGCCACCTCATGCTCAGTTCGATATTCTGCTGATATGGGTGTTTATCGCCTTGTTAACGATCGGACTGGTGATGGTGTATTCCTCGTCGATCGCCACGGCGGAAGGCAGCAAGTTTACCGGGCATCAGGCCACCTATTATCTGATGCGACACAGCATGTTCATCATCGTGGGGTTGATTGCAGGCGTGTTGGCATTTCAGATGCCGGTGCAGCTTTGGCAAACCTACTCGCCTTACCTGTTTCTGGCGGGTGTGGCGCTGCTGGTTCTGGTATTGATCCCGCACGTAGGGCGTGAAGTCAATGGCAGTCGTCGCTGGTTGTCGCTGTTTGTGATCAATTTGCAGCCATCAGAAATGATGAAATTGTTTGCTGTGATGTATGCAGCTGACTATACGGTGCGCAAAGGCGCAGAAAAGAATTCGCTGATGAAGGCCTTTCTGCCGATGTTCGCCGTGATTGCGGTCGTCGGTGCCTTTTTGTTGCTGGAGCCTGACATGGGCGCATTTGTGGTGATCCTGTCGATTGCCTTCTGTACGCTCTGGCTGGGCGGATTCAACGTCAAGGTGTTCGGCGCATTGCTGGTGGCACTGCCAATGGCGTTTGCCGCCCTGATTTTCTCGTCGCCCTACCGGATGCAGCGTGTCATCGGTTTCATGGACCCCTGGGCTGATCCGTTTGGCAAAGGCTATCAACTCAGTCATGCGCTGATCGCATTCGGACGCGGTGAACGTTTTGGCGTTGGATTGGGTGCCAGTGTGGAAAAACTGTTTTATTTGCCGGAAGCGCACACCGATTTTCTGATGGCTGTGATTGCAGAAGAACTGGGCCTGGCGGGCGTGGTTTGCGTGATCGGATTGTTCGCTATGGTGGTGATACGCGCATATCAGATTGGCCGTCATGCCGCGTTTCTGGAGCGTCATTATTCAGCGCTGGTAGCACAGGGCATTGGCGTCTGGATCGGTGTGCAGGCGATGATCAATATCGGCGTCAACATGGGGGTATTACCAACCAAGGGATTGACCTTGCCGTTCCTGAGCTTTGGCGGCAGCGGCGTGGTGGTGAACTGCATCGCCGCCGCCGTGCTGCTGAGAGTTGACTACGAGAATCGCAGGATCGCACGGGGCATGCCTGCATGAGTCGCTCCATACTCATTATGGCTGGTGGAACCGGCGGGCACATATTCCCGGCGTTGGCGGTGGCCGACATCCTGCGCCAGCAGGGCTGGCAGGTGACCTGGCTGGGTGCGCCAAACAGTATGGAGGCTGAATTGGCACCTAAACATGGCTATCGGATGGCGCAGGTCAGATTCTCCGGGCTGCGCGGCAAGGGTTTGCTGCGCAAGTTGTTGCTTCCGCTGAATCTGGCTGTTGCCATGTGGCAAAGCGCTGTCGCCATGTTTAGTTATCGTCCGGATGTGGTGCTTGGCATGGGTGGTTATATCACCTTCCCGGGCGGCTTGATGGCGACCTTGCTGCGGCGTCCGCTGGTGATACACGAACAGAATTCAATAGCAGGACTGAGCAATAAGGTACTGGCGCGTATGGCAACCCGCGTGATGAGCGGATTTCCGGATGTATTGCCAAAAGCCACCTGGTGCGGCAATCCGGTTCGCAACAGTATCACCGCGTTGCTGCCGCCGCAGCAGCGTTATGCAGCACGTACCGGTCGTCTCAACGTGCTGGTGGTAGGCGGCAGTCTGGGGGCTCGCGCCATCAATGAAGTCATGCCGCAGGCGCTCGCAATATTGGCTGAAGAAATGCGACCTGTTGTATTGCATCAAACCGGGAAAAATCATCATGCCGGCGTCGTGGATTTGTATAAATCCGCTGGCGTACAGGCCGATATCCGGCCCTTTATCGATGATATGGCAATCGCCTATGCGAATGCAGATCTGGTGATATGCAGATCCGGTGCGCTGACCATCGCCGAACTGGCGGCAGCGGGCGTTGCCAGTCTGCTGGTCCCATTTCCGTTCGCGGTGGATGACCATCAGACGCATAACGCACGATTTTTGAGTGAGCAAGGAGCCGCCGTGTTATTGCCCCAGACTGAGCTGGCTGCGGAAAAATTGGCCCGGATCTTGGGTGAGTTGAGTCGTGAAAAATTACAAAACATGGCGCAGCAGGCGCGCAGCCTCGCCAGGCCGGAAGCCGCTGAAACAGTCGCGAACGTATGCAGGGAGATTGCAGCATGAGACATAAAATCAAGCAGATACATTTCGTGGGTATCGGCGGCTCAGGTATGAACGGCATTGCCGAGGTGCTGTTCAATCTGGGGTTCGGCGTGAGCGGATCTGATCTGAGTGAAAATGTATCGACAAAGCGCCTGAGCGAACTGGGTATCAAAGTGGCCATAGGGCACGCCGAATCCAATCTGGAAGAAGCCGATGTGGTGGTGGTGTCCACGGCGGTGGGTGGGGATAATCCGGAAGTGCTGGCCGCGCGTGCGCGACATATTCCGGTCGTGCCCCGCGCCATGATGCTGGCGGAATTGATGCGTCTGCGTCAGGGAATCGCGGTGGCAGGCACCCACGGCAAAACCACGACGACCTCGCTGACAGCCAGCATTCTGGCCCGAGGCGGATTCGACCCTACCTTTGTGATTGGCGGCAAGTTGAACAGCAGCGGCACCAATGCCAAGCTGGGAACCGGTGAATTCATCGTTGTGGAAGCCGATGAATCCGATGCTTCATTCCTGTATTTGCAACCTATTCTGGCGGTCGTGACCAATATCGATGCGGATCATATGGAAACTTATGGTCATGATTTTGCGAGATTAAAGCAGGCTTTCGTGGATTTTGTCGAGCATCTGCCGTTTTATGGACGGGCGATGATGTGTGTGGACGATGCCAATATTCGCGAGCTGCTGCCGCGTATCACCAAGCCTGTGACAACTTACGGTTTCAGCGAAGGAGCGCAGATACGCGCTGTCGACGTGCGTCATCTGAACGGTCAGATGCGCTTTACAGCGCTTTGCCGGCAGAACGGCACGCCGCGCGATCTGGAAATTACGCTCAATTTGCCGGGTATGCACAACGTGCTGAATGCGCTGGCCGCAATTGCGATTGCGCTGGAAGTGGGCGTGGAAGATGACGCGATCGTTGCGGCATTGAGCGAATTTGAAGGCGTCGGCAGACGCTTTCAGCGCTACGGGGAAATCACGTTACAAAATGGCGGCAGCTTCACTTTAATCGACGATTACGGTCATCATCCGGTTGAGATGGCCGCGACCCTGTCCGCGGTGCGCGGTGCGTTTCCGGGCCGCCGTCTGGTGCTGGCTTTTCAGCCGCACCGCTACACGCGTACCCGTGATCTGTTCGAAGACTTCGTGAAAATACTGTGCGGCGTGGACGCCTTGTTGCTGGCGGAAGTGTATGCGGCGGGAGAAGCGCCACTGGTCGCGGCGGATGGCCGGGCGATGATGCACGCATTGCGACTGGCGGGGCAGAGCGAAGCCATTTTTGTTGAACATATTGCCGATATGCCCCGGTCAATTTTGCAATGGGCGAGGGCCGGTGACGTGGTTGTCACGATGGGTGCGGGTTCAATCGGCAATGTGCCGGGCGCAGTTAAACAGATGGCACAGATATGAATATGAGCGAGCCGAAACAGTTTATCAAAGCCGCGCTGAGGGGCAAGCTGAGTCTTGCTGAATCCATGCGCCGCCATACCAGCTGGCGTGCCGGCGGTGCGGCAAAGACATGTTACCAGCCGGCTGACCTGGATGACTTGCGGGTGTATTTGTGCTGCTTGCCAACCGATGAAGCGGTGGTTGCGGTAGGCCTGGGCAGCAATCTGCTGGTGCGCGACGGCGGCTTTGACGGCACGGTATTGCTGATGCATGGCGCGCTGAGCGAATTGAGTCTGCAGCCTGACGGGCTGATCTATGTGCAGGCTGGCGTGCCGGGTGCAAAACTGGCGCGATTTGCCGCCTTGCATGATTTGGGCGGCGCAGAATTTTGTGCCGGAATTCCCGGTACGCTGGGCGGTATGCTGGCGATGAACGCGGGTTGTTACGGTAGTGAAATCTGGCAGCACGTGGCAAAAGTGCAGGTTGTGACGCGTAGCGGCGAACTGAAGGTGAGAACGCCGCAGGAATACGAAATCGGCTATCGGAGCGTTGAATTCATAGGGAAGAGGGAAGAGGGAAGAGGGAAGGGAAAACCGGGTTCTGTCCCTTCTCCCTTCTCCCTTCTCCCTTCGCAGTCAGAATTATTCGTTGGTGCCTGGCTTTCATTCGAATCGGGTGATGGCGCACAGTCGCGCCGGCAAATAAAGGAATTGCTGGGTAAGCGGATTGCCAGTCAACCCCTGAATCTGCCTAACGCAGGGTCGGTGTTCCGTAATCCGCCGGGCGACTTTTCCGCGCGCCTGATTGAACAGTGCGGGCTGAAAGGGGCGAGTATCGGTGGTGCGCAAGTATCTGATAAACATGCAAATTTTATCGTCAACACAGGTGGTGCTACAGCTGCGGATATTGAAAACCTGATCTGCATGGTGCGTGAGACAGTTTTGAATCAAACCGGGGTGGAGCTGCACCCGGAAGTAAAAATCATAGGCAAAACAAGAATCATGAAAAAAGAGAACTCCAATCCTTTAACGCCCGAATCCCGAATTCTGAATCCTGAATCATTCGGCAAAGTGGCCGTGTTGTTTGGCGGGCGCTCCGCCGAGCGTGAAGTTTCACTTAAAAGCGGTGCCGCTGTATTGGCTTCATTGTTGCGCAGTGGTGTGGATGCACATGCGTTTGACCCGGCTACGCGTAATTTGCAAGCGTTGGTGGATGAAGGTTTCAGCCGCGCTTTCATTGCGCTGCACGGACGTTTCGGTGAAGACGGCACAGTGCAGGGTGCACTGGAGTTGCTGGGTATTCCATATACCGGCAGCGGAGTAATGGCGTCAGCCCTTGGTATGGACAAATGGCGCAGCAAGCTGGTCTGGCAGGCAGGCGGATTGCCGGTTCCTGATTTTGTGCTGCTGGATGAGCATAGTGATGCGGGCGAGATCATTGAACAGTTGGGGCTGCCGCTGTTCGTGAAACCTGCCAATGAAGGGTCGAGCGTCGGCATCAGTAAAGTTAAGGCCCAAAACGAGCTGCAGACGGCTTACCGTGAAGCTGCAAAGCACGACTCTCTGGTGATTGCGGAGCGTTTTATCGGTGGCGGCGAATACACCGTTGCGATTCTGGGCGGTGTGGCATTGCCGATCATCAAAATTGAACCCGCAAACGAGTTTTACGATTTTGAAGCGAAATACCTGCGTGATGACACACGTTATCTGTGTCCGAGCGGGTTGGATAAGGCCGCCGAAGAACAAATGCAGCGGCTGGCGCTGAAAGCATTCGCGCTGATAGGCGGGCAAGGCTGGGGGCGGGTAGATTTTCTGATGAGTCAGACCGGACAGCCTTACGTGCTGGAAGTGAACACCTCGCCCGGTATGACCGATCACAGTCTGGTACCGATGGCGGCGCGCGAGGCGGGAATCAGTTTTGATGAATTGGTGTTGCGTGTTTTAGGTTTGGCGCATGTGGGATAACGCACCCCTGTTGCGCAGTATCTCCGGCGCACTGTTTTTTTGCAGTGTTGTGGCGATGTTGTATGGCGCGGGACATTACGTCGTGCATATGCCCAAACTTCTGCCGATAAAGACGGTGCGCCTCGACGTGGCGCCGGGTCGGGTGGTCGCTGCTGACGTGCTGGCAATGGTGCGCCAGCGGGTGCAGGGTAATTTTTTGACGGTAGATATCGACAGTTTAAGGCGTTCGCTGGAGAAGTTGCCCTGGGTGCGCAATGTCAGCATACGTCGTGAATTTCCGAACCGGCTGGTGGTGCAGTTTGAGGAACACAAGGCTTTGGCGCGCTGGAATGAGTCGTTGCTGGTGAACCAGCAGGGTGAGGTTTTTGTGGCTGAAACGACACAGGACTTGCCGGGCTTCACCGGGTATGAAGGGACGTCAGCCGAAGTGACGCAGCAATATGAGAAATTCAGCCGGCAACTTAAGGTATTGAATTTGCAGATTAACCGATTGGCGTTGTCGCCGCGTCATGCCTGGCAGTTGCATCTGAGCAACGATATGGTGGTGGAATTGGGGCGGGAGGCAATGGGGCAAAGGTTGGCAAGATTTGTAGCGGTTTATCCCTATAGTCTGGTGCCAGGGGACGCATCTGCACGGGAAGTACAGGTAGTGGATATGCGCTACCGTGACGGCTTTGCAGTGAAGAAACGCAGTGCATAGATAAAAATAACATCGGAAGCGGAGATCATGCGATGAGCAGAAACAGGGAAGCTAAGAGTCTGGTGGTCGGCCTCGATATCGGTACGTCAAAAATAGTGGCTATCGTCGGAGAGGTCAAGCCTGACGGCGTAATGGAAGTGATCGGCATGGGCATGCACGAATCGTCCGGCATGAAAAAAGGCATGGTGGTCAACATCGAGGCGACCGTGGGTGCGATTCAGCGCGCACTTGAGGAAGCCGAACTGATGGCGGATTGCAAAATCACCGAGGTGCACACCGGCATTGCGGGCAGTCATATACGCAGCACCAATTCGAGCGGCATGGTGAAAATCAAGGAAAAGGAAGTCACGCAGGCGGACGTGGATCGCGTGCTGGAAACGGCCAGTTCCATCAGTTTGCCGGCCGACCAGCAGAAACTGCATGTGCTTGAACAGGCATTCAGCATCGACGGGCAGGACGGGATCAAGAAGCCGCTGGGCATGAGCGGGATGCGTCTGGATGTCGAGGTGCATATTGTCACCGGCGCGGTGGCTGCGGTGCAGAACATCATGAAGTGCATACACCGCTGCGGACTGGAAGTGAATGAACTGATATTGCAACCACTGGCTTCCAGTCGTGCCGTATTGGCTGAAGATGAAATGGATCTGGGCGTGTGTCTGGTGGATATCGGCGGCGGCACCACCGATATTGCAGTGTTCACCGGCGGATCGATACGTCACACCGCCGTGATCCCGATTGCGGGTGACCAGATAACCAATGACATTGCGATGGCATTGCGCACCCCGACGCAGGATGCTGAAGATATCAAGATTCGCCACGGCTGCGCATTGCGCCAGCTGGCGGATGAGGGTGTGATTGAAGTGCCGGGCGTAGGTGATCGCGGGCCGCGCATGTTGTCGCGGCAAACTCTGTCGGAGGTGATCGAACCACGCGTGGAGGAACTGTATTCATTGGTGCAGGCGGAGTTGCGCCGCAGCGGGTTCGATGACTTGTTGTCATCAGGCATTGTGATTACCGGCGGCAGCAGTGCCATGCAGGGCATGGTCGAGTTGGGTGAGGAAATATTTCATTTGCCGGTCAGGCTGGGCATTCCGAAATATGTGGGTGGGTTGTCGGATGTGGTTAAAACGCCACGCATGGCGACGGGTGTCGGGCTGTTGTTATATGGACTGGAGCATCACAAGAATAACGAGGCGGTACGTATGCAGGGGAACACGTTTGGTGACGTACTGGCAAAAATGAAGTCATGGTTTTAGGTTTTAGGGTGGTCAGATTCTGACCAGTGGAATTTTTGTGTTACTAAAGGGGACGGCGATGTTTGAAATCATGGAAGCACAATCTCAGGATGCAGTAATCAAGGTAATCGGTGTAGGTGGTTGTGGTGGTAATGCGGTAGATCATATGATCGCCCAGGGCGTACAGGGCGTTGAGTTTATCGCGATCAATACCGATGCGCAGGCGCTGAATCGAAGTCGTGCTGACACGCAGTTGCAAATCGGTGCCGCGATTACCAAAGGACTGGGAGCAGGTGCCAAGCCATCGGTGGGCCGTGCTGCCGCTGAAGAAGATCGCGAACGCATCAAGGCAATGATCACCGGTGCAAACATGGTATTTATTACGGCTGGCATGGGCGGCGGTACGGGAACCGGCGCCGCGCCTATCGTTGCGCAAATTGCACGCGAAATGAATATTTTGACCGTGGCGGTCGTGACCAAGCCTTTCGCTTATGAAGGCAACCGCATGCGTTTCGCCGCTGAAGGCATCAAGGCGCTGCAGGAGCACGTTGATTCCTTGATTATCGTGCCTAATTCGAAATTGATGGAAGTGCTGGGCAATGATGTCACGGTTCCGGAAGCCTTTAAGGCTGCCAACGGCGTGTTGCAAGGCGCTGTTGCGGGGATCGCTGAAGTGATCAATGCGCCTGGCCTGATCAATGTCGACTTCGCAGACGTCTGCACCGTGATGTCGGAAAATGGTATGGCGATGATGGGTTCAGCGGTAGCTTCCGGCCCTGATCGTGCAAGGGTCGCTGCCGAACGTGCAATCGCAAGTCCGCTGCTCGAAGACATGGATCTGACCGGCGCGCGCGGTGTGCTGGTGAATATCACCTCCACCAGTTCTTTGAAACTCAGGGAAATGGACGAAGTGATGGCCTGTGTGCAATTCGCTGCTGAAGAAGCAACGGTAATTCTGGGCTCCGTGTTTGATGAAACCATGGGCGATGATTTGCGCGTGACCGTGGTGGCAACAGGTCTGGGCGGGCGTAAATCCAAACCGGAACTTGTCTATACCGCAGAAGAAGCGAAACGAACCGGCACGCACGATATGCCGATGAGCACGGTCAACTACGGTGAACTGGATACGCCAACCATCATGCGCAGTGGCCGCCGTGCCGCTGTCGATGCGATGGAGAAATCCGGCGTGGACACCTATGATATTCCGTCATTCCTGCGCAAACAGGCGGACTAGGAACAGGATTTGCCGACCTTTCCCGCAGGTGCAGTTGTTACGTGAAGGAACGCACAGGGTAACGGGTTTCATGATGTTGATTTAAATCGGAAAACCCGTTGATTGTGTTCACTTGTAAAGCTCAATATCGGATCAGGTGAGTAAAAAAGCTAATTCCGAATGTGGCAAAGAGGATTTTATGCAGCCCGAAATACACCAGCCTGAGCGCAGTCATTTTGACCGTATCGGCGGCGCAGACAAAATACGTGAACTGGTAAAACGTTTTTACCAGTTTATGGATGAATTGCCCGAGTCATATGGCATTCGCCGGATGCATGCAGAAAATCTGCAGGGTTCGGAAGACAAATTGTTCAAATTTCTGAATGGCTGGATGGGCGGGCCGGATTTGTTTGTACAGGAATACGGACATCCCATGTTACGCCGTCGCCACCTGCCGTTTCAAATCGATATTTCGGCGCGCGACCAATGGCTGATGTGCATGAATCTGGCACTTAACGACGTAGTCGAAGACGAACAGCTGCGCGCCGAATTGTATGAAGCATTCGCTAAAGTGGGCGATCATATGCGCAACCAAAATTAACTTTATAACAGGAGATTCCCCATGTATCTGACACCACAACAACTTGTCGCCGAAGCCAAACCACACGTCAGGGAAATCAATATAGACATAGCCGTTGCGCATATCAATGCAGGCAGTCTGATTGTTGACGTACGTGAGCCGGCTGAATTTGAAGCCGCTCATTTGCCGGGGGCAGTAAACATACCGAGGGGAGTGATTGAGTTCAAGACGGTAGACCATCCCGCGTTGGCAAACAAAGCCGCCGAAATTCTGCTTGTTTGTAAAACCGGCGGACGATCAGTGCTGTCTGCTTTCAATTTGCAACGTATGGGTTACACAGGTGTTCTATCTTTGACTGGCGGATTTGATGGCTGGGTGGCTCATCATGAAAAGGTTGACAAGGATAATACTGACTTTGGCGGTTAACCGAATTCTCGTAAATAACTAAGTAAAATCAAGATATTACGTTTTATCGGCGCGATCGGCGGCCGCCTTTTGAAAACTTCCGGCGTCATCAAAATAATGTCGCAGTGGTGGCGGCGTCGTCTTGATATATAATTAAACAGTTATTTGCTTAACATCTTGCATTGTTTTTCTAACTGACCTCGGTAGACTTTACGCTGCCGATTTTTTTGTAGTATTCCTGAATTTACTCATTTGAGGAAAAAATATGGCACGTATTGTGATTTTGGGCGCGGGGGTTGCAGGACACACTGCCGCCAGGCATCTGAATAAATTGCTGGGCAAAAACCACGAAATTATCGTTGTTTCGCCCAATGCAAAATGGAACTGGATTCCTTCGAATATCTGGGTAGGTGTCGGGCAGATGAAAGAAGAGGACGTCACCTTTGATCTTGCTGAAGTCTACCGTAAAACTTCGGTGAGTTTCAGGCAAGCCCGTGCGCTGTCAATCAACCCGCAAGGCAATGCCGAGAGTGCAACCCCGTTTGTATCCGTGGAATACACTCACGCTGACAAAGCCGGCGTGAAGGAAAATATTTCCTACGATTATCTGATCAATGCCACCGGACCCAAACTGAATTTTGGCGCAACCGAAGGACTGGGCCCCGAGCACGGCCATACGGTATCCGTTTGCACCGCAAGCCATGCGCTGGAAGCGAATGAAAAACTTCAGGCACTTATCCAGACCATGCGCGCAGGCAAAAACTGCACCGTCGTCATCGGCACCGGGCATGGCATGTGCACCTGCCAGGGCGCTGCGTTTGAATATATCTATAACGTGGATCATGTTTTGCGCGAGGCTGGCGTTCGTGACAAGGCGCGTATCGTCTGGCTCAGCAATGAGTACGAATTGGGAGATTTCGGCATGGGCGGCGTGCATATCAAGCGCGGCGGCTATATTACCAATGGTAAAACCTTCGCAGAATCGCTGATGGTTGAGCGCGGCATCGAATGGATTACGCGCGCTCACGTGAAGAAAGTCGAAGCCGGAAAAATTCATTATGAAATTATGGATGGCACTTTTCATGAGCAGGAATTCGATTTCTCGATGCTGATTCCGCCTTTTGCAGGCGTCGGACTGAAGGCCTACGACAAGGCAGGCGAGGACATCACCAGTGCAGTTTTTGCGCCCAACGGTTTTATGAAGGTGGATGCCGATTACACCCCGCGCCCCTATCTGGAATGGAGTGCGAAGGACTGGCCAAAAACCTATCAGACACCTGGCTACAGTAATATCTTTGCGGTCGGCATTGCGTTTGCGACACCTCATCTGATCAGCAAGCCGATGCAAAGCGCGAATGGAACACCGATTAACCCGACGGCACCGAGAACCGGCATGCCATCGGCTGCGATGGCGATGGCGGTTGCTCACAGCATCAACGATATGATTAACGGCGCACCAAAACCAACACATTCAGCATCGATGGCGGAAATGGGTGCGGCTTGCGTGGCTTCTACCGGAGCGGGTTTCTTCAGGGGTACTGCTGCGACCATGACCGTGTTTCCGGTTGTGCCAAACTTTGAGAAATACCCGGATTACGGTCGCGACATCAATCTGACGTTTGGTGAAATCGGATTGGCCGGCCACTGGATGAAATACCTGCTGCACCACGCTTTCATTTACCAGGCAAAAATGAAACCGGGCTGGTCATTGATACCGGATTAATCTACGAATAATTATCAGGAGCAAGACATGTCAGGAAAAGTGACCAACAAAGAACCTTACCAGCAGGCTTATTACCCGCCAGCCCCGACCGGATTTACCCGCTACATGAGGACGTCGCTCATATGGCAAACGGTACGCTTTATCGTTATTAATCTGAAAATACTTAAATTAATGTCGAAATCGCATCATTAAATCTGCAAAATCCATGACCGAACCTTGAATTTGTTTAATCCCGGGAAATAGTCACCGGTGGTGATTTGAGGATCTGTCAGGTGCAGTTCTGAATATGATTGTTGACAAAAAATTATATTAGAGTATCATTAGATTCTAATATATATCCCTCCCTTCGGCTTGCGTGCAAACGCAAGCCATTTTTTTTCGGGTGCAGGAACGCGGGCATGAGCTGTCATGAACCACCGAAACCGGCATGCCGCGTCGCTATCTTTCAATGCGATATGGGAATGCCACCTGGGCGGTATGTTAGAATGCCCGGATGAAACTTGCACTTAAAAAGCCGATGGTTAAGCAACGTACCTTGAAAACTTCCGTCAGTGTGACAGGCGTCGGCTTGCACAGCGGCGAAAAAGTCACGCTGTCTTTGCGCCCTGCCCAGATAAACAGCGGTGTCGTGTTTCGTCGCATGGACGTGAAACCCGTCGAGGAAATTCAGGCACGTGCGCATCTGGTGCATGACACGAGACTTTCCACCTGCATGGAGCAGAACGGCGTGCGGATTGCTACGATCGAGCATCTGATGTCGGCGCTTGCGGGTCTGGGGGTTGATAATCTGATTGTCGAAATGGACGGGGCTGAAGTGCCGATCATGGACGGCAGCGCCGGTACTTTTATCTTTTTGCTGCAATCCGCAGGCATCGTCGAACAGTCTGCGCCAAAGAAATTCATCCGCATCAAAAAAACGGTCGAGGTTAAACAGGGCGACAAGTGGGTCAGATTCGAGCCCTACAACGGTTATAAACTGACTTTTACCATCAATTTTGCGCATCCGGTTTTTGCCAATACCAAGCAGCACGTCACGGTTGATCTGAACGAGCATTCTTACATTCGCGACATCAGTCGCGCGCGTACCTTTGGTTTTATGCAGGATGTAGAAAACATGCGCGCCCAGGGTCTGGCATTGGGGGGGAGTCTGGATAATGCGATTGTGATGGATGAATACCGCGTATTAAATGCGGACGGCCTGCGTTTCGAAGACGAGTTTGTCAAACACAAGGTGCTGGATGCAATAGGCGATTTATATCTGTTGGGACATGCCGTGATCGGCGCTTTTTCCGGCTTCAAATCCGGTCACGCGCTTAACAATGCCTTGCTGCGCGAACTGCTTGCCGATGAACAGGCGTGGGAATTTGTCACGTTTGAAGATGAGGCGGATGCACCGGAATTTTTACGACTGCAGGCGGCATAATAATGCGCGCGCAATAAATTGCGCGCTTACAATTCGGGGGTGGTGGTGTGTTGATTCTGCGTTTGTATCTGATTCTGGTTGCATTGATACTGGTGCTGGCCGGCGGAATGTACATTTTCACGCGCAATCGCCGCTATCTCAAATTTGCCTGGCAAACGGTGCGCTTCACGCTATTGTTAATTATTGTGTTCGGTTTGTTGTTTGTGCTGGAGCGTTATGTCCTGGTGGCGTGGAAAGTATTTTTGTAGTTTCCGGTTTGCAGTTGTTAGTCTTTTTTCTGTGAAAATTTCTCCAGCGCCAGTTTCAGAGGCGAGTCGCTCAGGCTTGCACTGAGCTCATGCAATTGCGTTTGAGCAGCGCCGCTTAAGATGCGCGGCGGGGGTTTGTGTACAACAGGTGCATAGCTGACTTGCACCCTGACTCTGATTCCGCTAACCTCGCACCCCCTGTCTTGCAATTTTGTCACCAGTTCCGGGGCAAGCTGGCGCAATTTTGCGGCAAGCGTACCGTTGCTGGTGGCGATGCTCAGCGTACCTTGATGCAGGCCCAATACCTGGCTGGATAGGGCAAAATAAGGCGGGGCAACCAGCGCGAATTGCTGTTGCAGTGCGGTCAGTGTTTGCACCGAATCGAGCAGCGAGCGCAATTGGGGATTGCCATTCATCAGGGATTTAAAACGTTGGGACACGGGCTAATGATCACTTATAGATAAGGAGGAGGCATGAATGTTATTCTAGTTTCCAGTCGCTGGACACAGTCGCGCAGTATATATTTAGGTGGCAGGCAAATCGTACTTTTAATACTGCTGTTATCCGGCTTGATTATTATGGCGGCTTTCGCCCTGCAATCGTTGATGTCGGTCAGCACAGAATCTGCAATGCAAGTGGCACCTGTCCGGTTTGAACGCAGCAGTATTGATACGCTGGCGGTAAAACTGGGTGAGATGCAGGCGCGAGTGCAGCGTCTGGACGCGCTGGGTGGCCGGCTTGTTAGGTTGACTGGCATGAAGCCTTCAGAATTTCAGTTCGATCAACCGCCCGCACAGGGCGGACCGCTTGTGACATTGGGCGCGCTGTCCGCTGCCGGCTTGTCGCAGCAACTGGATTCCCTGACGTACCTGGTCGACGACAGGGCTGATAAGCTGATGGCGTTGCAGACATTGCTGATGCAAAACCAGTTGAGTCGCGGAATGTTGCCGTCGGCCATGCCGGTTACAGAAGGGGTATATACGTCAAATTTCGGCTGGCGCCTGGATCCAATTACAGGTCAGAGCGCAATGCATGAGGGCGTCGATTTCATGGCCGAACCCGGCACGGCGATACATGCTTCAGCCGGCGGTGTGGTGGTGTATGCGGATACCCATGCTCAGTATGGTAATATGGTCGAGATAGATCACGGCAATGATATCGTGACGCGTTACGCGCATGCGTCAAGGCTGTTGGTTAAAGTGGGTCAGGTGGTGCGCCGTGGTGATAAAATTGCCGAGGTGGGTCGTACCGGACGTTCCACCGGCAATCATTTGCATTTTGAGGTTCGTTATAAGGGCTCTGCCCAGAATCCCGTGCGCTTCCTGCAAGCCGGTTAGCCTGATTAACTAATTGATTATTTTAATTTATTATGGTGAGGTGGCATCGAGCCAGTTCGCCTCTGTGGTTGAGAAAACATGATTTCAAAAGCGCTAAAAAGTATTTTCGGTAGTCGTAACGATCGCCTGCTCAAGCAATATCGCACGACCGTCAAAGAGATTAACAAGCTGGAAGCCGATATCGCGAAACTTTCCGATGAAGCGTTGCGCGGAAAAACGGACAGCTTCCGGCAACGTTTTGCAGGCGGTGAAACACTGGAGGCTATGTTGCCGGAGGCGTTTGCCGTGGTGCGCGAAGCCAGTAGCCGTGCGCTGGGGATGCGCCATTACGATGTGCAGATGATAGGCGGGATGGTGCTGCATTACGGCAAGATCGCCGAAATGCGCACCGGTGAAGGCAAGACGCTGATGGCAACTTTGCCGGTTTACCTGAATGCGATATCAGGACTTGGCGTACATGTGGTTACGGTGAACGATTATCTGGCGGCGCGCGACGCCGCCTGGATGGGCAGGCTTTACCGTTACCTGGGTCTGACGGTTGGCGTGATCGTGTCGCAGATGCCATCGGACGAGAAACAGACGGCTTATGCGTCAGACATTACCTACGGCACCAACAATGAATTCGGCTTTGATTATCTGCGCGACAATATGGCGAGCCAGATGGGTGAACGTTTTCAGCGCAAGCTGAACTACGCCATTGTGGATGAGGTGGATTCGATCCTGATCGATGAAGCGCGCACGCCGTTGATTATCTCGGGTCAGGCTGAAGGCGATATTAACGTCTATGTGCAGATCAACCAGCTGGTGAAGCAACTGGTTCGCCAGAAAGAGGAAGAAGGTCCGGGGGACTATTCTGTCGATGAAAAAAATCATCAGATTCTGCTGTCTGAAATCGGTCATGAACACGCCGAGAATATTCTGACTGAAGCCGGACTTTTGCCGCCAAACGGCAGTCTGTACGATGCGGCAAATATTTCACTGATACACCATCTGTATGCCGCCTTGCGTGCGCATGCGCTGTATCACCGGGATCAGAATTATGTGGTGCAGGACGGCGAAGTGGTCATCGTGGATGAACATACCGGTCGACTGATGTCGGGACGTCGCTGGTCGGACGGACTGCATCAGGCTGTGGAAGCCAAAGAAGGTGTGGAAATAAAGAAGGAGAATCAGACACTTGCGTCGATTACCTTCCAGAATTACTTCCGCATGTACAACAAGCTGGGCGGCATGACCGGGACGGCGGATACCGAGGCTTATGAGTTTCAACAGATTTATGGTCTGGAAACGGTCATCATTCCGCCCAATCGTCCGACGATACGCCGCGATATGATGGATAAGGTCTATCTCACCGCGATGGAAAAATATCGCGCGGTGATTGTCGATATCAAGGATTGTTATGAGCGCGGCCAGCCCGTGCTGGTGGGTACGACTTCCATTGAGAATTCCGAACTGCTGTCAGATCTGCTGGGCAAGGAAAAGATGCCGCATCAGGTGCTCAATGCCAAGCAGCATGAGCGCGAAGCGGAAATCGTTGCACAGGCCGGACAGCCGAAAATGGTGACGATAGCCACCAATATGGCGGGACGCGGTACGGATATCGTGCTGGGCGGCAGCATCGAGAAACAAATCGAAGCGATTCGCGAGGATGAGACGCTGGATGAGGCTGTCAAAGAGATTCGCATCGAACAGCTGAAGGCCGACTGGAAGATTGTACATGAGCAGGTACTTAAAAGCGGCGGGCTGCACATCATCGGCACCGAGCGCCATGAGTCGCGGCGCGTGGATAACCAGTTGCGCGGACGTTCAGGTCGTCAGGGAGATCCCGGTTCGAGCCGCTTCTATCTGTCGCTGGAAGATCCGTTGTTGCGTATTTTTGCGTCCGACCGGGTCGCTGCGATCATGAACAAGTTCAAGTTGCCCGAAGGCGAGGCGATCGAGCACGTCTGGGTGACGCGGGCAATCGAAAATGCGCAGCGCAAGGTTGAGGCGCGCAACTTCGATATGCGCAAACAGATCCTCGAATACGATGATGTGGCGAACGATCAGCGTAAGGTGATTTACCAGCAACGCACCGAACTGCTTGAAAGCGAGGATATTACCGAGACGGTTCAGGGTATGCGTGACAGCGTACTGGACGATACCGTCAGTCAATATATCGTGCCGCACAGCATGGAGGAGCAGTGGGATGTGTCCGGTCTTGAAAAAATGCTTGCTGCTGAATTCAGGCTGGAATTGCCGTTAGCGCAGTGGCTTGAGGACGATAATCATCTGAATGAAGCGGGCTTGCGTACGCGTATTTTTGAATCTGCAAGTCAATTGTATCAGGCTAAGGTAGAACTGGTCGGCGGTGAAGCCATGCATCATTACGAGCGCGCGATCATGCTGCAAAATGTGGATGTGCATTGGCGGGAACACCTGGCGGCGCTCGATCACTTGCGACAAGGAATACACCTGCGCGGTTATGCGCAAAAAAATCCGAAGCAGGAATACAAGCGCGAAGCATTCGAATTGTTCTCATCCATGCTGGATGTGATCAAACGTGAAGTCACTCAGGTATTGATGACCGTGCAGGTGCGCAGCGAAGCGGAAGTTGAGCCGATAGAATCAGCACCGCAAGTCGAAAATGTGCAGTATCATCACGCTGATTATGAAGAAGCACTCGCTCAGGATGCCGTTTCAGAGGGCGAAGAGCAGCAACCGTTCGTGCGCGACGGTAAAAAAGTCGGGCGCAATGATCCTTGCCCATGCGGTTCGGGCAAGAAATATAAACAGTGTCATGGACAATTGAGTTAACAATGGAGAATGCAATGTCATTAGTGATCGATACGCTGCGCACCTCACCGGTAACGGAAGAACTGAGCGAAGCACAAGTTGAAATTCTGGCTGAATTGTTTGAAGTTCAGGAATATAAGGCAGGTGACATCATCGTTCAGCCCAATGATGAACAGCCTGATAACTTGTACATTCTGGCCTCTGGCGATATTGAGGTAAAAATTGAAAGCGGCGGTGAAGCATCTACTGTTCACGTGCTCAAGCCGGGCGATCTGGCAGGCATGATCACCTTTGCAGGCGGTGCTGCAACCCACATCAGTGCGACGCTGTATGCGATGGGGCCGACCAAAGTATTGAGCATGGCGCGAACCAGATTTGAAACGCTGATCAATACACACCCGATGCTGGTCTATCGCGTGATGCGCGGCATCATTCGCAATATGCACGGTATCGTGCGTCGCGTGAATATCGAATCTGCAGAATTGTCGAATTATATTTACAAGACCGGTGGTCGTTACTAACGGGCACGGTAGTAAATAATCAATAACAAACGCCCGGTGCCCGTTCCCCCGCTTCAATCCTCCCCCGCAGGCAGGGGAGGAGGCGAACGTGGCGCTGCGCGAGCTTTTCATTTGAAGTGGGAGAGAGTCGGATGCCGGTTAATCTGAATCCGCCCGTGGCGGAGCAACTGCTGCCCGTCGCGGGCGTTACGCTGGGGATCGCAGAAGCAAACATCAAGCGTGAAAATCGCAAGGATTTGCTGGTAATTTCCTTATGTGATGGCGCGCGTGTTGCCGGGGTGTTCACGAAAAACCGTTTCTGTGCAGCGCCGGTGATTGTGGCAAAGGAACATTTGGCGCAAGCTGATGGCATACGGGCGCTGGTGGTTAACACCGGCAATGCCAATGCCGGCACCGGCGAACAAGGATTACAGGATGCGCGCAGCACCTGCGCGGCGCTGGCGGGTTTGCTGGGCTGCAAGTCCACGCAAATTTTGCCGTTCTCCACCGGCGTAATCATGGAACCGCTGCCGGTGGCGAAAATCGCCGCAGGCCTGCCCGCTGCCGTGACGAATATGCTGGCCGACAACTGGTTCGATGCTGCTGCCGCGATCATGACCACCGACATCGTTGCCAAGGCAATTTCCAGGCAGGTCGAAATCGATGGCATAACTGTCACGATTACCGGCATTGCCAAGGGTTCCGGCATGATTCATCCGAACATGGCGACCATGTTGGGCTATATTGCCACCGATGCCGGTATCAGCCAGCCTTTGTTGCAGGCAATGGTGACAGACGCGGCGAACCGTTCCTTCAACTGCATCACCGTGGATGGCGATACTTCGACCAACGATGCGCTGATGCTGATCGCCACCGGAAAATCGACCCTGCCTGAAGTGATTTCGCAGGACAGCGCAGCCTATCGCGCCTTGCTGGAAGCGATCACCGAAGTGGCGATTTATCTGGCACAAGCCATCGTGCGCGACGGCGAAGGGGCGACCAAGTTCATCACCGTTGCGGTCGAAGGCGGGCGCTGCGAGGAAGAGTGCAAAAAAATCGGCTATGCCATCGCGCATTCGCCACTGGTCAAGACCGCGTTTTTTGCTTCCGACCCTAATCTTGGGCGTATTCTCGCTGCGATCGGCTATGCGGGCGTGGACGATCTGGATGTGGCTGCTTTGCAACTCTATCTGGACGATGTGCTGGTCGCTGAAAATGGCGGTCGCGCTGCCAGTTATCAGGAAACAGAGGGTCAGCGCGTGATGGCTCAGTCCGACATCACCATCCGCGTGGTGCTGAATCGCAGCGACGTGAATGTGACGCTTTGGACCTGCGATTTTTCTTACGACTACGTCAAGATCAACGCCAGCTACCGCAGCTAACTCTTGAATAAACTCGATTGTTTTCTCACGCGTGCCGAAGGATTGCTCTCCCGTCTGGAGGGCGTGTTGCCCGCTTCAACGGTGCAGGTGCCCGACTGGCAGGCGGCGGCAGCATTTCGCTGGGATCACCGGCAGCGTACCTTGCATCCGGTTGCGAATTTTCAGCGCATTCAACTGGCCGATCTGCTCGGTATCGACGACCAGAAGAAACGCATTGGGCAGAATACCCGTCAGTTCGTAAAGGGCGGCACGGCGAACAACGTGCTGCTCTCCGGCGCGCGCGGCACGGGCAAGTCATCCCTGGTGAAAGCGCTGCTGAATGAATACGCTGACTCCGGCCTGCGCGTGATCCAGATCGAAAAATCTGGCCTGGTTGATCTGCCGCTGATCGTCGGGCTGGTAGAGGGGCGCCCCGAACGTTTTATTCTGTATTGCGACGACCTGTCGTTCAATGCGGATGAAGACGGTTATCAGACCCTCAAGGCGGCGCTGGACGGCGATCTGGTGGCGTTTTCAGACAATCTGCTGATCTATGCCACTTCGAACCGCCGCCACCTGATGCCGGACTACATGAGCGACAATCTGGCGACAAAATACGCAGGCGAGGAAATTCATCCGGCGGAAAGCGTCGAGGAAAAAGTCTCCCTCTCCGAGCGTTTCGGCTTATGGATTTCCTTCTATCCGTTCAGTCAGGACGAATATCTGGCTATCTGTGCGCGCTGGTTGCAGCGTCACGGCTGGATGCATGGCATGACCGATGAAGTTCGCCGCAACGCGTTGCAATGGTCGTTGTCGCGCGGCTCGCGCAGCGGGCGTGTGGCGGGGCAGTTCGCAAAAGACTGGTGCGGGAAAATATTATAGGGGGGGCGTAGCCTCTCATCCCCGTTCGTGGTGAGCCTGTCGAACCATGAATGGAGGAGTGCATAGGTTGCCGGTTGTAGACCGGCGGCTGATCATCTTTCTTGTCTTGCCAAGAAATGTAATCGAAAGAAATCGCCCCCGGTTTGCCGCCCCTGCCGACATGATAACAAGCAGGCAGGGGTTCCCTCAATTGTTCGTAAACAAGCGGGGCTGCGCAACTCGCCCTGGCGGTGCGCACAAATCGCGCGCCACTGCGGAACTCAAACAGTGTTGGCTCAGCCATTTTCCTGACGTTTGATTCGCCGAAACTGCTGTCACGCTCGCGTGACAGCATGTTTTCGCCGAACGTCCCTGATTAGCCTGCGCCACTCGGTGGCGGATAAGGGGTTTCGAGCGGTGTATTGCGGAGGATGCGCAGAATCGGAGAATTACCATGAAAAAAATCGTATATTTTGCCGCCGTCATTCTTGCTTTTGCCACAGTCACCGCACAAGCTCAAACTAATTGCCAGTTCATCGGTAAGCTTCACTGACTGCTTTGTGGCGCGCAATAATGCCCAATTTACATTAGATTTTCGGAGGACTTATGAGCACTGATGGAGTTACTACCTCATTCGAGATGATTCTGGAAGAAATCGACTCAGTAGTATCTGAGGTCAACTCTCAAGGCGCAGCCTTTCTCCGAAACAATGAGTATCAACATGCCAAGGACGCCATTGCCTCTGGAGAGAAGCTTGCCGCGTTTCGCCGGAAGCTTGAATCTCTAAAAAACGAATGGGTCAGCGGGCAAGATGAGCCCACCCGTCGCCAAGTAAAAATTGAACCCGCTGCGATGGCGAAGATTATTGCATCCGCACCAAAGTCATCGAAAACAGTGCTTGTTGTGAAGTTTGTCGATGGCACCGTGATCTACGAAACCAAAGCCGCAGAGACATTTGCGAAGTCCATCAAGAAGCTTGGTACTCAGCGGGTAATTGATCTTGGTTTAAAGGTCAATGCATTTCCTCTCGTGTCAAAACAGCAGTCCGAGTCGTACACACAGACGCCGCTTGATTCGTATTTAGTCATGACTCACAGCAGCACCGAGTCTAAGCGCGATCAACTTCTGAAGATTACTTCTGCGCTAAAGGAAAAGATCAGTGTTGATATCGTTCCCGCATAGAAAATCTAGCATGGAGGTCAGCTGGACCTGCGCGAAAACCACGCAGGCCGGCTCACTCTACGTTGAACTTTGTACTTCCGCTGTGTCTCGGTTGTTGCAGGTTATGAGTAACCGCTGCGGGGTATGAAATCGTAGCATCATGATAGCCGTGAAAATATCGGGTTGTGCGTTGGAAACTGTTGCATCGGCAAAGAGGCTATGCTGGCATACCTTGCAGGTGCAAGATAGAATGTCGACATCCAAGCTTTCGGGGGGTCCTGCATTTCATCGGTATTCGTACAACTTCATTTCAATTTAACAGCGATTATCAAAAATGCGAATCAACCAAGCGCAGCGAAATGTCATTATAGATACCGTCAGGTGTGCGATCCCCGATGCCAAAATATTCCTGTTCGGGTCGCGTGCGGATGATTCAAAGCGGGGCGGCGATATTGACCTTTATGTTGAGACCAGGGCTCATCTGAGCAGAATGTCGGTTGCCCGGCTTCGCGGCGATATCGAAGATGCGCTTGAAATCAAGGTTGACGTCGTAGTGAATGATCATCATAAAAATGAACCTATTTACAACATTGCTAAAAAAACAGGAGTTGTGTTGATATGAGCAATCTGGGGATTATTCAAAAGAAGATTGAAACTTGCATACGGCTCAGAGAGTATCTGGTTTTTTCCAGAGAAAAGGCATTAAGACTCGGAGTCATCGGTAAAAATGGCAAGGATATGTCGCTGGAAGAAGGCGACGTGCTGGCCGCATTTAGAATGCGATTTTCCGAATATCAGGAACAACTGGGAAAGTTGCTTGTCTCCATCGCGCGTGAAGAGGATGTTGAAATTAAAGGCGGTTCATCGCTTGCCGCCTTTGCAGAAAAGTTCGGATTTGTACAGTCGGAAGATGACTGGAAGCGTGCAAGGGATGTTCGCAACAACATCAATCATGATTATGAATTTCAGGATGAATTTGTAGCTGAATTGACCGTGGCAATGAGTAATGAAACCGATACGCTATTAAAAATCCTTGACGATGCGGTGCTATTTTGTGAAAAAACATATAGAATCAATAATATAACGCCAGTTAGGTAATTGATTTGTAGTGCGAAACAGCAGACGTGGATGGAGGGGGTGTTCCTGCTAAGCCGCTTGCTTGCCAAAATTGATGGCTATGTCGACTCGCATGGCGAGACCTGCTCCGGTTTTATAGATGAAGCCGCACGGGGCTATGCGCAAAAGCATATGCACAAGTATCCTGTGGAATGTGCTTCGCTTTTTTGCCACTTGCCACTTGCTAGTCACCACTCGCTGCTGGCTGCAGTTTCACCAGCGCATATTCCAGGCTGTCGGAGAGCGCATGCCAGCTGGCATCGATGATGTTGGCGCTCGCGCCGACGGTGGTCCAGACGTGGCCGCCACCCTGGAAGGTGATCAGTACGCGTATCTGCGCCGATGTGCCGTTGGCGCTGTCCAGAATGCGCACCTTGTAGTCGATCAGGCGCACGGTCTTCAGTACCGGATAAACGTCTGACAGCGCGCTGCGCAGCGCGGTGGACAGTGCATTGACCGGCCCGTTTCCTTCGGCTGCGACGAACTTGACTTCACCGCCCACTTTTACTTTTACCGTCGCCTCGGATAGCAGTCCCCTGCTCTGGCGGCGCTCGGTTATTACAAAATAATCAATTAATTCAAATGGTTGTATATAGTCCTTGCGCAGGCGGCGCAGCATCAGTTCAACGCTGGCTTCGGCGGCTTCAAAGGTAAACCCTTCGTGCTCCAGATGCTTGATGTGGTTCAACACGCGCTGGGCATCTTCGTTGTTCAGATCAAGCCCCAGCGCCTTGGCATGAAACTGGATATTGCCGCGACCGGACAGTTCCGAGACCACTGAACGCATCTGATTGCCGACCAGTTCCGGATCGATATGCTGGTAGGTGTCGGCGGCTTTCAGAATCGCGGCGACATGAATGCCGCCCTTGTGTGCAAACGCGCTGTGACCGATGTAAGGCGCGTGGTTGTAATGTTTGAGGTTGACGACTTCGGCGATGTAGTGGGCAAGCGCGGTGAGTTCGCGCAACTGAAGAGGGGTGACCACCGGTTTATCCATCTTGAGTTGCAGATTCGGGATAATGGTGGTCAGGTTGGCATTGCCGACGCGTTCGCCATAGCCGTTGATGGTGCCCTGCACCTGAGTGCAGCCGCCGCGCACTGCCGCCAGCGAATTGGC
>JAPLQK010000053.1 GCA_026399735.1 Pseudomonadota bacterium | reverse complement strand
TTGCCGCTGGAATTCTACGGTTTTCACATCTTTTGCGGTTCGCAGAATTTGCGCAGCGACGCCATTATGGAGGCG
The DNA here is from genome assembly GCA_026399735.1 of Pseudomonadota bacterium. Classification (GTDB taxonomy): domain Bacteria; phylum Pseudomonadota; class Gammaproteobacteria; order Burkholderiales; family Gallionellaceae; genus Gallionella. The sequence goes on along the minus strand of JAPLQK010000053.1, from coordinate 1,969 downwards.
CAGCGCAATACCTTTGCGCTGGCGAAACGCCTGTCAGTCGATGCGCCGGGATCGGTGAAGTTGCTCAATCTGGGTGGCGGATTTGGCATACCGTATTTTCCCGGTGAACAGGCGCTGGATCTGGATCGTGTCGCAGAACATCTGGCAGGTCTGATGCCGGATGCGCGGCGTGATTTTCCTGAAGCTGAATTTGTGATTGAGCTGGGGCGTTACCTGGTCGGCGAGGCGGGTGTGTATGTCAGTCGCGTGATCGAACGCAAGGAATCGCGCGGGCAGGTATTTCTCATCACCGATGGCGGACTGCACCATCATCTCGCCGCTTCGGGAAATTTCGGTCAGGTGATCCGCAAGAATTATCCCGTTGTGGTCGGCAACCGGGTGGCGCATCAAGGTGATGCAAAAATAGCTTCTGTCGTCGGTCCGTTGTGCACGCCGCTCGATATATTGGCCGACAAAATGGCATTGGGCCACGCGCAGGAAGGCGATTTGATTGTGGTATTACAGTCAGGCGCATATGGCTTGACGGCCAGTCCGACTGCTTTTCTGAGTCACCCGCTGCCTGGTGAAGTGCTCGTTTAGAGCGGACGGTGAACCGGCGATGTTGGTTTATTTTTCTGCCGGATAGTAGCCGCTGGCCCGAAACTGGCCGACCACCTGCATGATACGTCGGATCTCCTCGGCGGATAATTCCTGTTTCCATTTCGACGCGGCGACTTTCGGATCCTTGAATACGCTGTAATAGGCGGCATTCTCACGGGAGGTGCTGCTGGCGATAAAATTTTCGGTTTCAGTTGCCCAGGGCAGGTTGCAGTGAGCGAAGGCTTTTTTCGTTTCCTGCTGCGGATGTTCGCAAAAATCTTCATAACGTACCGTGAACACGTTCTCCAGTCCTGCCGTTTCGGTCAGTGCGTGTTCGTAATGCAGCGCCCAACGCAATGCCAGGCGTTCGACGGGCAGCATGGCTTTGACCATGGCAAGATCCAGTCCATGCGTTTTTGCTGCGGGTAATTCCAGCAACAGGCGATACATTCCCCAATCCTCGCCAGAGGAAGTTCCGCTTTCGAATTTGTGTTTCGCTTCGCCGCGCAGCACGGAGGCCACGTAGCCGCAGGGATGGCGGAAAATGAGCAGGCAGCGGGCTTTGGGAAAGACGCGGGCCAGCACGCCCAAACGACCCATGGACTCAATGGACTTCCAGACGATGCTCACGTCTGTCCGGCCTGTCACATCGACGACATCGGGTACCGGCAGTGAGCCCAGAAAACGGGAGGCCGCTTTTGTACCGTACACCAGCAGTTTACGCAGCACCATCCGGGGGGCCGTATAGTAATGCTTCGCGAAAATTGGCAGTGAGGCAGAAACTTTCTCGTCACGGATTGCAGGCAACCTAGCCACATATTCTTCCAGAAACAGGCGAAATTTTTCCGCATCGCTCCCGACGGGAAACATGGGCAGGGTGTTCAGTGTGCCCCGGCTGTCCGGTTCATGGCGGTAAAGGGTATCCGGGTGACTGTCGAATATTTTTCCAAGCCAGGTGGTGCCGCTGCGAGGCATGCCGAACAATAGAACGAGGGGTGGATTCATGAAAATTATCTGCTTCCTTTGCCTGTCAGGACAACCTGTATGGTATCGATCAGAATGACAATGTCCAGAAACAGGCTGTTGTTTTTCACATAATACAGGTCGTATTGCAGTTTCTGGATGGAGTCTTCAATCGAAGATCCGTATTGATAACGCACCTGCGCCCAGCCGGTGATGCCCGGTTTGATGCTGTGTCTGACGTTGTAATACGGGATTTTTTCGCAAAATTGTTTTACAAAATGTTCGCGTTCGGGTCTTGGGCCGATCAGGCTCATTTCACCCCTCAGAACATTAACGATTTGGGGCAATTCATCTATTCTGAGTTTTCGAATGGTTCGTCCGGTTTTCGTAATACGCGGGTCGTTCTCGGAGGCCCATTGCGGTTTTC
>JAPLQK010000022.1 GCA_026399735.1 Pseudomonadota bacterium | reverse complement strand
CGTCATGTTCATTGAAGAAATGCGCAAAAACAAGGATCAGTATTAAAAATGACGCATAAGAACAAAACCTTGACGCCGGACGTTTTCCGCCAGATTTTTGAACTTGCCGCAGATCCCATTTTTATCCTGAACATGGCGGGTAATTTTATTGAGGTCAATCAGGCTGCCTGTGATCTTATCGGCTACACCCGCGATGAATTGCTGCACATGCGACCAGAGCACATTGACGATGCCGCTTCGCGCGAGAAGATACCGGGGCGCATGGCGCAACTGGCACGCGATCGCCGGATCACCTTTGAATCGGTCGTAATACACAAGCAGGGCCGGTCTGTTCCGGTCGAAATGCACGTCAGCCTGATCCAGCGTGACGAACAAGTTTTAATTGTCAATATTTGCCGCAATCTTACCGAGCGCAAACAACAGGAAATCGAATATCAGGCGATCGTGCAGACAAGCACGGATGGATTCTGGATCACCTGCATCAATGACGCACGGATTCTGGACGCCAATGAGGCTTACTGTCAGATGATCGGCTATTCGCGCGACGAACTGCTGTCCATGCATATTTCCGATCTGGAGGCGGACGAATCCCCGGCGGATACGGCAGCACATATCAAAAAAATCATCGCTACCGGCCATGACTTCTTCGAAACCCGTCATCGCCACAAGGACGGCCATCTGGTTGAAATCGAAGCGAGCGTGGGTTACTCAGACATACGCGGCGGTGTGATCTTCGTGTTTGTACGCGACATCTCAGCGCGCAAGCGCCAGGAAGATGAGTTACGGCTGGCCGCATCGGTATTCAATGCCAGCAGCGCTTCGATCGTCATCACCGACAAGGACAACCGGATCGTCAGCGTCAATCCTGCCTTCACCACCATCACAGGCTATGAATCTGAAGAAGTCATCGGCCGCACCCCGAGCATGCTGAGTTCCGGCAAGCAGTCGAATGAGTTCTACCGTGCAATGTGGCAGAGTCTTGCGCACAACAAACACTGGCACGGGGAACTGTGGAATCTGCGTAAAAATGGTCAGATTTATGCAGAACAATTGAGCATCAATGTGATCACCAACAAGGATGGCAGCGTACATCGTTATGTTGCCATTTTCTCCGACATCACCGAAAAGAAGCAGGCTGAGGATCTGATGTGGCGTCAGGCCAACTACGACACGGTCACCGACTTGCCTAACCGCCGTCTTTTCTTTGACCGCCTCGATCAGGAGATCAAAAAATGTCGCCGCTCTACTCAATATCTGGCACTATTTTTCATCGACCTGGATCATTTCAAGGAAGTCAACGACACCCACGGCCATGATATCGGCGACCATTTGCTAATTGAGGCCGCGCAACGACTGAATGCCTGCGTACGCAGCACCGATACGGTCGCGCGTCTGGGGGGCGACGAATTCACGCTGATTCTCACCGAACTCGCTGAAACCACCCGGGTTGAGTCAGTGGCCGGCAACATCTGCGATGCGCTGGCGCTGCCCTTCGTCATCAACGAAATTACACTGAACATTTCCGGCAGTATCGGCGTTGCTCTGTATCCGGACAACACCACCGATGCCTACGATTTAGTCGCCAAGGCCGACATTGCCATGTATGAGGCCAAACGCCAGGGTCGCAACCGTTACTGTTTTTACTCAGGCGGCTTCGAAACCTGAGTCACCCATTTTATAAAAATATTCAGAAATAATGCGCCAGATCAGCGCCGAACAGGGAGAACCATAATGCAAAACAAACATGCCTACGTTTCTCAAAAGGAAGTGCCTTTCCCGGCAGGAACCGCGCTGGTGTCGAAGACCGACACCAAAGGAATCATTACCTACGCAAATGATGCGTTCGTGAACATCTCCGGCTACTCGCGCGAAGAGCTGATGGGCAAGAGCCACAATCTGGTGCGCCATCCGGACATGCCTCCGCAGGCCTTCGAATGGTTATGGAGTACCCTGAAAGAAAACCGGCCATGGCGAGGTCAGGTCAAGAACCGCTGCAAAAACGGCGACCATTACTGGGTACGGGCCACCGTAGCCCCGATTGTCGAAGGCGGCAAAGTCGTAGGCTACGTCTCGGTGCGCAGAGCCCCGACACGCGAGCAGATTCTTGAAGCGGAAACGCTGTACCGGCAACTGAATGCGAGCGGCGCACAGATCGTCTCTAAATATGAGAAATATAAATTCAAGAACTGGTCGCTGGCCACCAAGTTGCAGTTCTTTATCCAGTTCACCTTGCTGCTCATCTTAAGCAGCGCGCAACTGTTCGTGTCCAGCAACATGCGCGATGAAGCCAAAACCTCCGCGCGGGAAAAAGGCGCTCAGGTCGCCAATGAAATCATCGACAGTGCCATCCAGCAACATGCGCGATGAAGCCAAAACCTCCGCGCGGGAAAAAGGCGCTCAGGTCGCCAATGAAATCATCGACAGTGCCAATATGCTGATGGTGACGGGTCAGTTTTCCGACCCGAACAATCGCCGTCTGGTACTGAAAAAGGTCCTGTCTTCAGGCATTGTCAAATCAGTACAGTTTGTCAGGGCACAACAGGTCATAGATCAATTCGGCGCCGGATTGCCGGAAGAGCATATCCAGGACGACGTGCAGCGCCAGGCGATTGAAAGCCGGCAGCCGGTTTCGGCCTTCAGCAACGACGCTCAAGGTTATCCGTCATTGCGCCTTGTCACCCCCTATCTGGTCAGCCACGATTTTCACGGCACTGACTGTTTATCGTGCCATACCGTGCAGGACGGCAGCGTAAACGGCGCTTCGGATGTGGTGATTGAGCTTAAATCCGATTATCAACGCATCCATAAAATCGAATTGATCACCTTAGCCGGACAAATCGGACTGCAACTTTTCCTGTATATTTTTATTGCTTATTGCACCAAAAAATTCATTACGGTTCCGGCATATCAGGTGAAAAATGAATTCCGTAACATCATGGAAGGCAATCTGGACGGAGAACTGGATATTTCCACCCATGATGACATGGGCATGTTGCTGTGCGAGATACAGACCATGCAGTCCTACCTGCGCACCATGATGGATGAAGTCTTCACCGAGGTGGGCAAGATACACGAGCGTGTCGTGGACCTGGATGGCCGCGTGAGCGGGGTGGCGGACAATGCGGTGAGCGAGCAGCAGCAAATCCAGCAAATCTCGACGACCATGGAACAATTCAGGCAGTCGGTAGCGGTCGTGGCCAGCATGGCAGCGGATTCGCTGGGTGACGCCCGTGTGATGCAAAAAGTCGTCGAAGAGAATAACCGCAACATGGAACTGAGCATCAGTGCCAGCAGCAAAGTGGCCGACACCGTGCAATCATCGAGCAAAACGATCAGCGACCTTGGCTTGTCGATCATGAAGATTGGCGCCATCGCCAACACCATCAAGGAGATCGCCGAGCAGACCAATTTGCTGGCACTGAATGCAGCGATTGAGGCGGCACGTGCCGGCGAACAGGGGCGCGGATTTGCAGTGGTGGCAGACGAAGTGCGCAAACTGGCAGAACGCACTGCGACCAGCACCAAAGACATCGCGCTGACCATTACCGAGATCAACACGACTTCCGAAGCTGCGGTCCAGTCCATGCGCGGCGCATCAGGCGAGGTCGAGACCGGCATCAGCCTGATTCGCAAAAATGGCGAGGGGTTGAAAGAGATCATGGAAGCAGCCATTAACGTGGCGAATCGCATCGATCATATCGCAGCGGCATCAGGCGAACAAACAACGGCGGGAATGAGTGTTGCGCAGAGTCTGGAACGCATCGCAGGACTGGTGGATAACAACACACAATCCGCCAGAGATGCCAAGTTGGCGGCTGAGAAACTGGCGAAATCTGCGGACGAGTTGAGCCGTGCAGGACATCCGTTGACCAAGTGCGCCCTTTACACGCACGCGTAGCCGCGCGTTTACTTCGGCAGAAAACATAACAGCCGCTTGACTGGCCATTTTTTATAAGCGCACCGACAACATGCAAACGAATCAAACGCAAATTGAAAGCCAGGTCGCTGAAAATATTCTGAAAAGCATACGCATTCCGCCCTGCCCGGAGGTGGTGGTGGCACTGATGAAAGAAACGGCGCAGGAGGACGTGGACTTTACCAAACTGGTCAAACTGATCAGCGGCGATGTGGGACTGGCAGCTTCCATGCTGAAGACGGCAAACTCTCCGTTTTTCGCGCTGCGCAACAAAGCAGGTTCTGTCCAGCAGGCTGTGTCGGTGCTGGGACTGAAGAATCTGATGCAGATCGTCAGAGGTTCTGCGCTGCAAAATGCGCTGGGAGGCGAAAAGGTGCACATGGAGCGGTTCTGGGATCGCTCCACCTTCACCGCAGTGGTGGCGTCACATATGTCAGCCCATGTAGAAGGTGTCTCCCGCGAGGAAGCCTATACTTACGGACTGTTTCACGACTGCGGCATTCCGATTCTGATGTCGAAATTCCCTGACTACAAAGAGACGCTGGCCGCTTCAAACAAGTCAGCAGAACTCATCATCGTCATCGAAGACCAGCACTATGCTACCAACCATGCCATCGTCGGCAACATGCTGGCCCGCAACTGGTGTCTGCCGGACTATATCAGCCAGGCCATTCTGGCACACCATGACCATACCATCTTCACCCAACGCAGCACTACGCCGCTGGTCTGCGCACTGGTAGCGATTCAACTGGTTTCTGAGCATATTGTCGCCACCTTCCTGCAAAAGCCCGATGATGCGGAATGGCATCTCAGCGGCCAGGAGGCACTGCACTATCTCTGCCTCAGCGACGATGATCTTTTGGATATTACAGAGGATGCGTTAACTGAGCTGGAGGAAATACGCGCCTACCGCTGATAGCCTGCGATTTAACCCTTTTCGACACCGCTTACCGCGAACTGAATGCTGTGCAACTGGGCATACACACCACATTTAGCCAGTAGCTCGACATGCGTGCCGATTTCGACAATTTCGCCTTTTTGCAATACCACAATGCGGTCAGCTTTCTCGATGGTGGACAGCCGATGCGCGATGACCAGCGTGGTGCGCCCCTGCATCAGGGTTTCCAGCGCCGCCTGCACATAGCGTTCCGATTCGGAATCAAGCGCGGAAGTCGCTTCATCGAGAATCAGCACCGGCGCATCTTTCAAAATCGCACGGGCAATCGCGATGCGCTGACGCTGTCCGCCGGACAGTTTTACGCCGCGCTCCCCGACCAGCGTATTCAAACCTTCCGGCCATTCGCGTATGAACTCCATCGCATGCGCGGCAGTTGCAGCAGCGATGATTTCGTGCTCAGGCACCACCCGCATCTGCCCGTAGCCGATGTTGGCTGAGATGGTGTCGTTGAACAGCACCACTTCCTGGCTCACCAGCGCGATATTGGCGCGCAGAGAACTCAACGTCAGCTCCGTCAGGTTATACCCGTCCAGGCGAATCTCGCCGCCGGTCACCGTATAAAAACGCGGCACCAGATTGGCCAGCGTGGTCTTGCCGCTACCGGACGCTCCGACGAAGGCGACGTGTTCGCCGGCCCGGATGTCCAGCCGGATATTTTTCAGCACCGGACGTGCATCAGGCGCATAGGTAAACTGCACGTCATCGAAATGCAATTCGCCCTGCACCCGACCTATCGCGACTTGCCCTTCATCCTGTTCACCCAGCGTATCGAGCAGTGCAAACACGCTCTCCGCTGCGGCCAGACCACGTTGCAAATATTCGCTCACGCCGGTCAGACGCTTGAGCGGTGCGGTCAGCATCAGCATCGCCATGATGAACGATACAAAACCGCCTACCGTAACTTCATCCGAGTTGGACTGCAACGTCGCCAGATATACCACCACCGCCAGCGCGACTGCCGCGACCATCTGCACGATAGGCACGTTGGCAGCCGATGCCGATGCCTGCTTCATCGCATGGCGGCGCACCCAGTTGGCCTGCTCATGAAAACGGTCGCGTTCGTATTGCTGTCCGCCGAACAGCTTGACCACCTTGTGCGCCGAAACGCTTTCTTCGATCACTTGCGTCATGTCGCCCATGGACTGCTGGGAATCGCGACTGGACAGACGCATGCGTTTACTGATGGTGCTGATGATCACCGCGATCACCGGCGCCATCAGCAGGGTGAGCAACGTCAGCTTCCAGTTGAGATAAAACAGCCAGCCCAAAAGCCCGATCATCACGATCGAATCGCGCACCGAAATGGTCACCACCACCGTCGCGGCATTGGTGACCTGAGTTACATCGTACGTCAGTTTGGAGAGCAAGGAACCTGTAGCATGTTCGTCGTAATATCCGGTCGGCAGACGCAGCAGCTTAGCGAACATCTCTTCCCGCAAATCCATCACCAGCTTGTTGCCGACCCAGCTGATCGCAAATGTACCGACAAACGTGGCGATGCCGCGTACCAGAAAAATCAGGATGATGATCGCCGGCACGATGTGCATCATCGCCTGATCCTTGTGGACGAAGGTGCCGTCCAGCATCGGTTTCATCAGCGCCGGCACCAGCGGTTCGGTAGAGGCCACCACAATCATGCCGAGCAGCGAAACTGCAAAGATGCGCCAATAGGGTTTGACGTATTTCAGGAGGCGTAAATAGAGCTCTGTGCTGGATAAGTTCATAGGCCGCACTTTATCAGAAAAGCGCTCTTTCAGGCACTCGGGCGCTGGACAGTTTGAATAGCCGCTGCTAGTCTGGCAGCGCTTCCATCTACCCTGTCCATCATGTTGCAAGAATTGCGCTTATTCCTCACCGCCGTCCAGTTCTTCACGCGCATTCCGGTGCCCGCGTGGGTAGGTCATTGCCCGCAGCAACTAAACCAGGCATCGCGCTATTTCCCGCTGGTCGGCATCCTTGTCGGCCTGTTATCCGCCGCCTCGCTGTGGCTGTGCGCGCAAATACTGCCGCTGCCGCTGTCAGTGGGACTTTCTATGGCAGTCGGCATCCTCGTCACCGGTGCCTTCCACGAAGACGGACTCTCCGACTTTGCCGACGGACTGGGCGGCGGTTTTACACCGGACAAGGCGCTGTCTATCATGAAGGATTCGCGGGTCGGCGCTTACGGCGCCATCTCGCTGATACTGATACTGCTGTTGAAATATCAGGCGCTAGTGGAATTGTGCCGCGCACATTCGTTGCTGTTCGTGGCCGTAACCCTGATCGCCGCACACAGTTTCAGCCGTCTAATGGCGGCCAGCCTGATGCTGACACAGCACTACATACGCGATGACGACAGCGCGCGTGCCAAACCCGCCGCACAACAGATCAGCCCTGCCAGCTTCGCCATCGCTTTACTTACCTGCCTCGCAGTGCTCGTCCTCCTGTTCGCCGCAGGCGCACCCGCCGCCAAACTGCTCGCAGCCGTACTCGCCGCGTTGCTGATGCGCGCCTATCTTGCTTGGCGACTGCAAAAGCGCCTCGGCGGTTACACCGGCGACTGCCTGGGCGCAGTACAGCAACTCACCGAACTGGCGTTCTATCTGGGACTGCTGGCTGCAATCTGATGCAGACCCTGTATTTGATTCGCCACACCCGGCCTGACATCCCACCCGGCATCTGTTACGGACAACTCGATATCGACGTTGCCGATAGCTTTAAATATGAAGCAAATCAAATACTTACATCAATACTCCCGCTGGATTTAATCGTCAGTTCACCGCTGCTGCGCACCCGAAAACTTGCCGAATTTCTGGCGCAGCGCTGCGAAGTTCGTGTTGATGCGCGCCTGATGGAAAAACACTTCGGCAGTTGGGAAGGCCGTGCCTGGGACGACATTCCGCGCAGCGAAATAGATACCTGGGCCGCCGATGTCATGGGCTACGCCCCGACGGGCGGTGAATCGGCGCAACAGTTGATGCAACGGGTGCAAGATTTTTTGCACGATGTGGCGCAACTGCCCCAGCGGAATATCGCGCTGGTCGCGCACGGCGGCACGATCCGCGCCATCTTGGCACTGCTGGCCGATATACCGCTAATCGATACGCTGAACTGGCAAATCGAATATGGGGCGATGATAACGGTGAGAATTTGCCTGTGAATTGGATGAACGTGCCATAGTCGCCATTCATTGATTTAAAAATCAGTGAGTTGGACTTCGGCTTACCTGCCAACAACAGTCACTCGGCAAGAACGGTCATTGACCAACAATTAATTTTAATGCATAGTGACCAATATGACCATAATGGTGAGCCAACATGATTACTCAAACTAGTGCAGTGACCTTTAGACAAAATCTTGGGAAAATGCTCAATCAGGTGCAGTACAGACACGACAGCGTCGTCATCAATCGGGACGGCAGGCCAGTTGCCGCATTGGTTGATGCCAGGTTGTTCGAACGTATTCGACGCATGCAAGCTCGCTTTGATGCGCTATGCCAGCGTATTGAGTCAGGGTTTTCAAATGTACCGGAGACGGAGGGAATTGCTGAAATTAATGCCGCCATTGAAGTTGAGCGAACGCTGGCGCGAACTTCCGCTAAAACCCGTTGAGCCATCATGGCTACGCTGCGTGTTGTTCTCGATACCAATGTGCTTCTTTCCGGGATTGCTTATCCTGCCAGTGTGCCGGGTAAAATTCTGTCCGCCTGGCGGCATGGTTCGATAGAGGTTTTGCTGTCTGTTTATATCCTGGAAGAGTTGCGCCGCGTGCTGCCCCGCCTGGCAAGCCGTCACGGTTTGACATCGGCGGAGATTGAAGACTTAGTCGATGCGCTTTCCTTGCAAGCCGAAGTCATTGAACCACTGCCAGTGGCAGATCCGGAGCTGCGCGACATTGACGATCAGCCTGTGCTGGGTACGTTGTTGGCGGCGCTTAAAACATCTGGCGCGGACTACCTCATCACCGGCGATAAGGATTTGCTGGTGCTGGCCGAGCGTTACCCAATCGTGACTCCCGCCATTTTTTGGGCCGAACACGCAGGATTCTGATCGCCTAAAGCAGGCGTTGGTGAACTGGTAGAATGTGCCATTTGCTGCCCGTCAATGTGTGAAATTCACAGTAAAAAGTTGACGTTCGTAAAACGGAATAGGTCAAAGTTGGGAAAACGCGGCTATAAACTTGCCGTTCGTGGAATGGTGGCAAGAGGACAACGTAATGTTCTCTTATCACAAGTTTTTCGAAACCATGCTGCATTTTTTCCGTCTCATCGTCGCTTACTGCAATGTACGTATGGTCGAAAATGTAGCTGCAATGGAAAAATACAGTGCGATTGTTATCAAGACCCTTGAAGCCATTGCAATACAAATCGAATCCGTTCCGAAAAATACGGAAAATCAAGACTGTGGCATTGATCTGTTTTAGCCAGTATGCGGGAAATGCGAGGTTCCGGTGTCTCGCAAGGGTGAGTTTGCGAATGACTATATCGGAACAGGAAAAATAATTGATCTGAAAAAATAACCAAATTCGAAAAGTGTCTTGAACTCAATACGCAAGAGCAGGCTGCGTCAGTGTTCTTGTCCAGAATTGTTTTGTTTCGCGCAAAACCGCCCTGCATCGATTGGGATGGTATCTGGAATTTTTCAGAAAATTAGAGTGTCATCAGTACCGTAGGGGTGATTTTGTGAATGGTAGGTTTGAGCACGTAGAAAAACGAGCCGTGTGAAAATCTCAATGACAGTTTTTTGCCGTGCAATAACGGAAGGCGATGGGCAAGTTCTTGCCATTGTCGCGCCATAGCAGTTGGTCGCGATGTAAAATGGTCGGCAGGAAACTGTTATTCGTGGCGAGTCACATGTGCTGCAGAGCGTACAATCAATATACGGCTATTCGCCAATTGCCCGCCATTGTAATGCTTGACGCGGACAGTTTGTAGTGCGGAATTTAGTTAACAGTTAACTTGAAGTGATGTTATTACCAATGTTGCTTTACGTTACATACACGCTGGAGAGAAAAGAAAAATATGCTTCCAATTTCACAAGAGAGTGCAGAGAAGATTCTTGGCAATATTCGCATTCCACCACGTCCGAGCATCCTCGTTGATTTAATGGCAGAACGTAATAAATCCGACCCAAATTTGACAACGATTGCCCATATTGTCTCTCGTGATGTCGTACTTTCTGCCGCGATGCTTAAAACAGTCAATTCACCATTTTTCGGCTTGCGCCGCAAGATCGACTCCATCGAACAGGCTGTAATGGCCATGGGTTCGAACAATGTATTCAATATTCTGACCGGTTTGGTAATGCGCAACATGAATGATGGTAAGAGCGCGCAATTAAACCGGTTCTGGGATACTGCAGAGAACACAGCGTTTATCGCGGCACTCATAGCTCGGCGCATCCCTGACTTTTCTCGAGATATTGCCTATACCGTCGGTTTGTTCCACGATTGCGGCATTCCTCTAATGATGGCGCGTTTTCCGGATTACATGGAAACGCTAAAGCTCGCCTCGACCAGTGCCGATAAAACATTCACCGAAGTTGAAGATGAACGTCACAGTACAAACCACGCAACCATCGGTTATTTGCTAGCCAAGAATTGGAACCTGTCTGAAAGCATCTCACTCACTATCTTGCACCACCATAATCTCGAAATTTTTTCATCGCGGGAAAATTTGCCTGCTGAAGTATGCGGCTTGATCGCCGTAATCCAGATAGCCGAGGCGCTTAGCGATATCACGCATATGCGCGAGGATGCGTCTTGGCTGACTAATGGCCCTATGCTGCTGGACTACGTTGGCATTTCGGATAATGAGTTTTCCGATATTACTGAGGAAATAATGCAAAACCGCAACGGTTAAGTTTAACCTGTACTGTTTCACCGCAAGATATACGACAGGGTAAATAAATATTAAGCTTATAGTCAGCATTGACCGTCCGCGCGATTAATAAATACGTATTTGTTGACGTTATTCATTGATTGCAGACCATACTGAACACCTTGTGGGAAATTCCGAGATTCCGGTATGTCTCGATTCCAGAATTTCCTCATGCTGAATTGCTTGCCGAACAGCAGGCATTCGGCAGTCTATATTTCGTTCGGCTGCCATTTAGTTCCGTAGCCGCCCCCCGGCCTTAGATCTTCCCAGACACCGCCGCTTCTGCAAACGTCGCCATTTCATTGTGCAAGGAACAAGCCAATCGCAATAGTGGCACGGCAACCGCCGCGCCACTGCCTTCACCTAGTCGCATACCCAGATGCAATAAGGGTTTCGCGACGAGTGCATCCAATACGCGCTGATGACCCGGCTCGGCGGAAGTGTGGGCGAACAGTAGCCAACCGCGCACGTCAGGATTTATTTGCACAGCGAGCATCGCGGCGACGGTGGTGATAAAACCATCGATCAAAACGGGCATGCCGTGCTGCGCGGCGGCAAGATACGCACCGGTCAGCGCGGCAATTTCAAAGCCGCCAAGACAACGCAATACGTCCAGCGGTTCATCGCCGGACAGGCCATGCAACGCCAGTGCGCGGGCAATAACCTCGGCCTTGTGCGCCACGCCATGACTATCCAGGCCGGTGCCGGGACCGGCTAACAATTGCGGCGATTCCTGCAACAAGGCACAGGCAATCGCGGCAGCCGAGGTGGTATTGGCGATACCCATTTCGCCACCGATAAATAGCTGAACTGACGCCTGCTGAGCGCGCAATACACTGTCGCGTCCGGCTTGCAGGGCAAGCGCTAATTGTGCTTTCGTCATGGCCGGTTCAACTGCAAAATTCGCCGTCGAAGCCGCAATCACTGCGCGCAGCACATTCGGCAAGTCGCCCGGATCATTGACCGTACCCAAATTAACCACTTCCAATTTAGCATCCAGCGAGTTCGCCAACACGCAGATCGCCGCCCCGCCGCGCGCAAAATTCTTCACCATCTCGCCGGTCACCGCCTGCGGAAAAGCCGACACGCCTTCCGCTGCGACGCCATGATCGGCGGCAAAAATACTGATCTGCACGCGATCCACTTGCGGTTTTTCCGCGCCCTGCATCGCCGCGAGTATCACCGCGACAGATTCAAGCTGCCCAAGAGCGCCGGGCGGTTTGGTCAATTGCCCTTGTCGCTCCAGCGCCTGTAAACCGGCAGTTTCATTCAATGCAGCACAAGGCTGATCTAACCAGTTATTTTCCATCGTCTGTTCCTTTTATAATCAATGGCAACCCTGCCACGGTTAAAATTACGCGTTCACAAATTGCCCCAAGCTGTTGATGCAGTCTGCCCATTTCGTCGCAATAGCGCCGCGACAACTCACCCATCGGCACGATACCCATGTTAGTCTCGTTGGAAACCAGAATAATTAGACCCGGCAACCCTGGTAAAACTTTAATAAATTCAGACACTTCAAATCGCAGTTGCGCTTCATCGGTATCGCACAACAGTTGCGTCAGCCACAGCGTCAGGCAATCCACCAGCACGCACCGCCCGGCTGCGGCCTCGCGCTGCAACACCGCCGCCAGATCCAGCCCCGCCTCGACCAATTGCCAGCTCGCAGGCCTCTGCACCTGATGATGAAGGATGCGTTGCCGCATTTCCTCGTCGCGCACCTGGGCGGTCGCGACATACAACACTTCCAGCCCTGATTCCTGCGCGTGCTGTTCCGCCAGACGGCTTTTGCCGGAACGCACGCCGCCCAATATCAGTTCACGCATATATCTCCCATAAAAGCTCTGTCATTCCCGCAAAAGCGGGAATCCAGTCGCTTGATTAGAGTGTTTGTCACTGCTGCGCAGTGCTGTTTACCTTTAGCTGGATTCCCGCCTGCGCGGGAATGACGAAATTGACAGGTAGTCATTCTGATTGCAGAAAACCAAACAGACGTCGTAGCTGCGCACCATCAAGATGTTCTTCAACCGCATCGGCCAGCCTGTCGATGTCTGCCTCGCGGCGCGCCTGATAATCGGGCGTCATCACCTCGCGCAATCCGGCCCAACGCAACAGCGCATCGGTCGCAGCTTGTGACTCAAACAGACCGTGCAGATAAGTAGCAAAGATTTGTCCATCCTTGCTAATCGCACCATCAGAAACAAGCGCGCCATCGCATTCGAGTTGCAGTGCCGGATATTCAAGTGCCACGCCTGTTGAAATCCCGGCATGAATTTCATAACCCGATACCGGCGCAGCCTCTAGCGTCAGCGTGCCGCGCACATTGCGCAACTGTTTTTCGGAATCCAGCGTGGTGCTCAATTCCAGCAAACCCAGACCGACACTGCTGCCAATTTCGCCTTCCATCCCCAGCGGATCGTGAATCGCAAGGCCCAGCATTTGCAAGCCGCCGCAAATACCGATGAGTTTGCCGCCGTAGCGCAGATGGCGCTGTATCGCAGCTTCCCAGCCGGCTCGGCGCAAACTGTCCAAATCGCGGCAGACCGACTTGCTGCCCGGCAGAATAATCAAATCGGCTGGAGGAATCGGCTCCCCCATCGTGATATAGCTGAATTCGATTTGCGGATGCAGGCGCAGCGGATCGAAATCGGTGTGATTGCTGATATGCGGCAAAACGGGCACAATGACGCGTATTTTTGTATCTATTTGATTATTAATTATTTTATTGCATGGAACCGCATCTTCCGCTTCCAGATGCAGTCCATGCAAATAGGGCAACACGCCGATCACCGGTTTGCCGGTGCGTTGCTCCAGCCAGTCCAGACCGGGTTGCAGCAGCGCGATGTCGCCGCGAAAACGGTTGATCACAAAACCCACCACGCGCGCCTGCTCGCTCTCACTGAGCAGCGCCAACGTGCCGACCAGATGCGCAAACACGCCGCCTTTGTCGATGTCGGCGATCAGGATCACGGGGCAATCCACCGCCTCGGCAAAACCCATATTGGCGATGTCGCCCTCGCGCAAATTGATTTCGGCGGGACTGCCCGCCCCTTCCACCACGATGACGGGATATTGCGCCGCTAATCGCTGGTGGGATGCCAGCACCGCCGCACGCGCCGTCGGCTTATAAGCGTGATATTCCAGCGCTTCCATGTTAGCGACAGCGCGCCCGTGTATGATGACCTGCGCACCGGTGTCGCTGTTGGGCTTCAATAAAACCGGGTTCATGTCGGTGTGCGGTTCCAGCCTGGCGGCTTGCGCCTGTACCGCCTGCGCCCTTCCGATCTCGCCGCCATCGGAGGTGACCGCGCTGTTGAGCGCCATGTTCTGCGGCTTGAACGGAACAACGGAAACGCCCCGCCTGACCAACCAGCGGCACAACGCAGCCACTAGCGTGCTTTTGCCCGCATCCGAGGTCGTGCCCTGCACCATCACCGTGATGGCATTCATTGTTTAATTTTTCCTAATGCGGCATCCAGTCGCGCCCAGGCACCCTCGCTACGCTCTCCCTCACCGCACGGCAAGCCGAAACGCAGGCTGGCGGGCGCATCGAACAGGCGCGTCAAAATGCCCTGCCGGACAAGCTGCTCGTGAATACTTGCGGCATCATCGCAACACACCCACTGAAACAGGCTGCTGCCGCCAGTTGGTTGCAGGCCGTACCGCATAAGCAGTTCGTACAGACGCAACCCCGCCACCTGCAAAGTCGATCTGGACGCCTGCTGCCAGTCAGTATCGCGAAGCGCGAGTGTTGCCACGTAACGCGCAGGGGCGGCAATAGTCCAGGGGCCGAGCATTTCTGCGAGTGATTGCAACACGCTGTCTTGCGTCAGCACAAAGCCGACCCGCGCACCCGCCAGACCAAAAAATTTGCCCAGAGAACGCAGCACGATCAGTCCTGCGCGCGGACAAAACGGCGCGAGACTATGTTCGGGCGTGGCATCCATGAAGGCTTCGTCCACCACCAACCAACCGCCGCGCGCAGCCAGCCGTTCGTGCAGTTCCAGCAGTTCGGCGACGCTATATCGTTTGCCGGTAGGATTGTTAGGATTAACAATCACCACCACTTGTGCATCCGCTTGCAATATTTCCGTCTCGGCAACGCAACGCACCTGATGACCGTGCTGCTGCCAGGCATGTGCGTGCTCGGCATAACTCGTTGCAAGTAATGCCACGCGGCAAGGCGTTCGCAGTCTGGGCAAAGCCTGAATGGCGGCCTGTGAACCGGCGACAGGGAGCAGTCGCGCCGTACCGTAATAATTGCGCGCCGCATCTGCAAGACCGTCATCGTCCTGCGGCAGTTGCTGCCAGATTTCGCCGGGGATAGCAGGCACCGGCCAACCATCGGGATTGATGCCGGTAGACAAATCCAGCCAGCAATCCTCAGCAATACCGTAGCGCTGCGCCGCTGCCCGTACGCGACCGCCGTGTTCAAGCGCCATGTTTAGACCCCGCAATCGCAAGCGTTGCCAGACTAATAACCGCCAGCCAGAGATAGAGGGTGTGCTGTACCAGATTCACCGCACGCGCAATGTCGGCGCGACAGGCCATCGCACCGCAACCCAGTTCAGGGCGCGGCTCCAGTTGGCCGTGATAAACCGCCGCGCCGCCCAGTTTCACCTGCAACGCGCCTGCCCCTGCCGCCATCACCGGCCCCGCATTCGGACTGTCCCAGACGGGTGCCTGTTGCCGCCAGCAATGCCACGCACTGCGCGTATTTCCCAATAAGGTATAACTCAAGGCCGTCAGTCGGGCGGGGATGTAATTGAGCACATCGTCCAACCGCGCCGCCGTCCAGCCGAATTCGTTGTAGCGTTGATTGCGGTAGCCCCACATCGCATCCAGCGTATTGGTGAGCCGGTACAGCAACACGCCCGGCGCACCTGCCAAAACGAACCAGAACAACGCGGCAAAGATCGCATCGTTGCCGTTTTCCAGCACCGATTCCACCGTGGCGCGTGATACGCCCGCCTCGTCCAGTTGCGTGGTGTCGCGGCTGACCATCCTGCCCACAGCCACTCTGGCCGCAGGCAGATCGTTGTCAGTAAAAGCCGCCGACACGCGCTGCGCATGTTCGGCAAGACTGCGCGGCGCAATCGCAAAATACAGCACCACAACCGAAAACAGCGCTCCGAAAACGCCATGCGGCATAAAAGCAAAAAAACCCATTGGAATCAATATAATACAAACAGACAGCACGCCATTCAGGTAGTTTGCGCGATAGCCGTACTTTTCGATAAACTTGGCCAGATAACCGAACCCTGCCAGAGGATGAAAACGCGCAGGCTCGCCAAGCAGACGGTCGAGCAATACCGCTGCCAGCATGGGTACAATCAGTTCAGACGGCGGCATCCATACATCCCCAACTGTTCTCGAACAACATCTCGCCCAACGGCTGCGGTGTGCGCCAGCCCTCCAGTTGCAGCATCGGTGCCGAATAGAATTCCTCGACCTGCCCCAGACACAGGATCGCGACGGGTTTGCCGCCCGCCGGAATGTTCAACAGTTTTGCCAGTGCCACCGGGTCGAACAGCGACACCCAGCCCATACCCAGCCCCTCGGCGCGCGCCGCCAGCCACATGTTCTGGATCGCACAGGCGACCGATGCCAAGTCCATTTCCGGCAAGGTGCGACGGCCAAAAACATGCGATTCGCGCTGATCCATCAAAGCGGCGACCCACAATTCGGCGCAATCACGCACCCCCTCCACCTTCAGCCGCAAAAATTCCGTGTCGCGTTCGCCCAATGCCTGCGCCGTCAAATGCCGTTCCGTCTCCACCAGCGCGTGGACTTGCTCACGCAACGCGGCATCGCTTACGCGGATAAAGCGCCACGGTTGCATCAAGCCGACCGAGGGCGCCTGATGTGCGGCGTGCAGCACGCGCTGCAAAACGTCTATTGGCACAGGGTCACGATTAAAATGGCGCATGTCGCGCCGCTCGGCGATCACGCGATAAATAGCGTCGCGCTCAGCGTCGGAATAACGGTGTGGAGAATTCATGAGGAAGTTAAAGGTCGATGCCGGCTTGGGCGCGCACACCTGCGCGGAAGGCGTGTTTGATGTCCTGAATTTCACTGACGGTGTCGGCCATTTCCAGCAAAGCGTCGGGCGCGGCGCGGCCGGTGATCACCACATGTTGCATAGGCGGACGCGCCGCCAAATCCTTGCAAACCTGCGCCTCATCCAGATAGCCGTAATTGAGCAGATAAGTCAGTTCATCGAGCACCACCAGATGCAGCGAGACGTCCGTCAACAGACTTTGAGCGATCGCCCAACCGCGTTGCGCCGTGGCAATATCCGCGTCGCGATTCTGTGTATCCCAGGTAAAACCATCGCCCAGTACATGCCATTGCACGCCCGGTTGATCGCCTAAAAAACGCTCTTCACCGGTGTCGCGACGGCTCTTGAGAAATTGCGCAACGCCCGCCTTGTAACCGTAACCCAGTGTGCGCGCGACCATACCGAACGCGGAACTGGACTTGCCCTTGCCGTTGCCGGTCAGCACCAACAAAAGCCCCTTATCCCCATCTGCTTTCGCAATCGCCGCATCGATCACGGCCTTCTTGCGCCCCATGCGACGGCTGTGTTGTTCGCTGTTATCCGGCATGGCTCGCCTGAACAACGGCGCTGCGGCGGGTGATTAGCACGTACAACATCACGGCAGGAACGAGATAGACGACCGCGCCGGAAACATAGGGTACATAGTATTGCGCAACACGAGCAGCATATTCAGCGATATTCATTTTGGCGAAATTCCCCGACAACAGGTAGAACGAACCGTTGGAAATGACGAACGCCACATTGACAGCCGCAAACGAAATCGCTGAAAAAATGCCCATACTACGCAAACTGTCCTGATGAACTCTTGCATAGCTGCGGCCCGCAAACCACAGCACCGCATAGGTCGGAACCAGAAACCAGTAAGCCGGGGTCACGCAATAATTGTCGACACCCAGTTGGGTAATCGCCACGTAATCGAGTGCAACCGCCTCCAGCATCAACATTCCGAACAATAACGGACTGACGATAAAAAACCCCGCCAGCAAGAATACCGCAAGCGAGGCATCGGGCAAGTGTAGTGCGCTGCCGAAATGGTGCATGCGCGTCGCTGCCATCAACGCAGCTAAGAGCGCGCCCAGTACGAGTGATTTATTCTTTGTAATATTCATTTTGCAACTCCTCATTCATTGAAAATAAAACGCACCCACCTTATCACAACTCGTGTTTCAAAGGTGGGCGAGACCCGATTACTGCTGGTAATTCAAACCCACAAACAGTGTCCGGCCCGGCGTGTTATAACCATACACTTCGGAGTAACTGCGATTGAACAGGTTGCCCGCACGCGCCGACAAACTCAAACTCTTGTCGATCTGATAACGGGCTGTCAGGCTCATCAACTGATAACCTGGCAAGGTGACCGCAGTATTCGCAAATGTATTTATATTGTAGTAGGCATCCTGACGCACGCCGCTGTAACGCACTTCAGCGCCCAGATTCACCGCGCCAATGTCCTGATTCACACCGAATCTGCCAAACGCCCTGGCTCTGCGCGCCAGAATCTGACCTGTCGTCGCATCGCAAGGATTCTGGAAAGTTGCACTGGCCCTTAAATGCGTATCACCGAAATCGCCCGCATAGCTCAATTCCTGACCGTTGATTTTCGCCTGACTGATGTTGATATAAGTCAACGCAGGCAAGCCGTTACCCACAATCAGATCGCCAATGCGATTGTCAAAGTACACCGCATCGACACGCTGTCCATTCGCCGCATAATGCAGCCCGGCTTCCTTATTTACCGAACGTTCCGGCTTCAGGTTTGGATTACCCGCATAAGTATAGCCAAAGCCGTAATCGGCGAACGGCCAATACATATCGTCAAAGGTCGGCGCCTTGAAGGCATTGCTGATACTGGCAGTCGCACGCCAGTTGTCCGCAAAAGACACGCCATAACCCAACAGAGCCGTGTTCGCCGTACCGAAATCGGAATAACGATCCTGACGCAGATTCAATTGCACTTGCTGAACGCCATATTCACCCACATAGCCGCCCAACAGGCTGTTCACATTGCGGCTGGTTTGCGAGAAAAGCGTGCTGGAAGTGACCGCCTGACCAAGATTCTCCACCGAAAAACTCAGCTGCTGCCCTGGGGCAATCTTTAGATTGTTTTGCCAGGCGATCTGATTGCTCCGTGTCTGGAAACGCCCGGGATAGGTACCGAAAGTCTGACTGTCGTCAGTTCCTTGCGACAGACGCAGTTGACTGTGCCATATTTCATTTATCTGATCATCGGATGCCAGCGAAAATTTGTCGATGTTTGCAATGATGTTATTGATGGCTGTTGGCAAACCTGAAATATCATAAGAGCTATTGCCGCGCGTGCTGAATACCGAAGCTGTCAAGGCATGATCTGAATTGATGAACTGTTTGATTTGTGCGTTAACAGTCGTATTGTCGTAGCCATTCTTATCAGGATTCGCACCTGTCAGGAGCAGCGGATTCATTGTGGATATGCCATCTGTTTTGATACGTCCTGCATTCACGCTGAACGAGGTGTCATTCATCGCACCCGAGAACCCCGCCGCCATATGCTGCGCACCCTGATTACCCGCGCCTGCACTGACATTGAATGCCGGAGCGCCATGTCCCTGTTTGCTGAACAGCTGAATTACGCCGCCGATCGCTTCCGAACCATACAGACTGCTGACATTGCCGCGCACCACTTCGATGCGTTCGATACTATCCAGCATGATATGTTCAAGCGCCGTCGAACCCAACGTGGCGGAGTTGATACGTACGCCGTCGAGCAATACCAGCACCTGATTCGAATTGGTGCCGCGCATGTAGATAGCGGAGATCGTACCCAGCCCACCATTTTGTGCAATTTCGACTCCGGGCACAGAACGCAGCAAGGTTGAAACATCCGGCGCGCCGGATTTCTTGATATCCTGTTCGTTCAAAACGCTGGTGTCGGCGATGGATTTATTCAACGCCTGCGGCATACGCGTGGCGGTCACGACAATTTCATCCAGACTGGCGATTTCAGCAGAGGCAACAAACGGGAATGCGATCACACCGAACAGTGCAATAGAGACAAGCTTTTGATTCATTTAAGTTTTCCGATCAAGGATCCAGCGACCCCGCTGGAGCATTAAAAATCAGAAGAAATGCGGGCGGCGAACAACAGCGATGCGTGTTGCCGCCACGAAGTCGCCTCCCGCGCCTTCTTCTGTTCGTATGCTGTGGGGCCGGTATCCGGGCTCGCAAGTCTTGATTTGTCGCCTTCCCATGATGACTCACAGTGGCATGATGACAAATCCGCACTCACTTACCGTTGCGGGGGCAGCTCAGGCTTTGTTGAAGACGCCGAAAATTCACTTGTTTTTCGGCTCTGACAACGCACCTGCTTCCCGTTTAACTTGACTGCAATGCAGTAAAGCACCTCAAAGCGCGCACACTTTAACACGCGCACCACGCAGTGCAAAACCCGGATTTATAAAATACCTGCGAAAGCGCGTCTTAGCATTTGACTTTTCAGCACTTTCCAAACTATATTAGCGCATGGAAAACGAACTAAACGCACTGGAGCAAAAACTGACTCAACTGATACAGGTCAGCAGTCAGTTGCGCACAGAAAATCACCGGCTACGCCAGGAGCTGGCGCATGCCCTGAGTCACAACCGGCTGTGCAATGACAAAATAGAAAGCGCGAGAGCGCGACTGGAGAAATTGCTGCCCACCTTCCCCGAGGATCTGTCATGAGCAAAAATACGCTGGATGTCAAGATTCTCGATCGTGAACTGCGGGTCGCCTGTCCGGAAGAAGAACAAGAGGCGCTGCTGTCTGCAGTCACATATCTGAACAAAAAAATGACTGAAATTCGCGATGCCGGAAAGATCGTAAATGTCGAGCGCATCGCGATCATGGCCGCACTCAATATTGCACATGAATTACTTTCAACAAAGGTGGGCCGCGGGGTTGACCTCGCCGACTTAACGCGTAGAATGAGTTCCATGCAGGCAGCAATCGATCAGTCACTTGCCGAACAAGACAATCTGTTTTAGTCAAAGCTGACCAGAAAATTCGAGTTGTCCCCTGCGGTGTTCGACAGACTCATATATTCTTTGAACCAAGTAACTTTACAGGTCGCGACTCATACGCCGTTGTTGTGAATGTCCCTTGCGGATGATCCTGATATGGCAGGGAAGTGACCCTCTTGAACCTTTAGGTTCGAGATGCTGGGTCAACGGCACAGGCGGGGGGCTTTAATTTCAGTGCGACCGGAAGGTCGCACTTTTTATTGCCCTCAGAGAAATTAGGGTCAGACTCGATTTATTCAAAAAATTGCAATATATTGATTTTTATACAAATAAAATTAAATCGAGTCTGACCCTAATTTCCCTAATTTCCTAATTTCTCCCACATCAACGTAAGCGCCAATTTCTACCCTCGTGGTCACAAGGCGCTCGCGGCGCCACAATTCGTAACGATTACGAAAACCTGACACTAGCATGCCACTCCTAAATCAAATTGGGCGGTTCTGTCTTGAGAGACAAATTTCCATACTGTGTAAGTTGTGCGTCACACTGATCGGGACTCTGTTTAAATGGTCCGCTTTCGCAATTCTGATTTCCGTATGGAGTGAATCTGCCGTCGCCTTCGTACCTGTAACAAAACTCAGTAACCCACCATTGGTTGTAAATATCGCAGTAGTGGATGTTGCCGATCACGTAAAAGCGGCTGGTAATAGCTTGAAACTCTCCGACCGTTGGGATGGAAAAATTGAGACACTGGCTAGGATGCAGCATCTGTTCAGCTTCAAGCAATTCAGTAATACCATGCTTATATCGGAGATCATGAATGTTAAAGCTGCACTCGCAGCGGATCGTCAGTCTATGGGCCGGGGTACGCCCATAGTTTTTGATCGCGATTTTGAGTTGGTTCGTGTGTTTGGTAATAGTGCTTGGCCCGCCAAACCTAGCCGAAAGTGGACTGATGCTCTCATAACTATCAAAGAAAATATCATCAGTGGCAACGTAGGCACGCAACTCCTTGCGGGAAGTTTCCTCAGCCCCCAATACCAAACTTCTGGTAGACCACCACAAAGCGAAGGTGGCGAAAAACAACAGTCCTGTAAAAGTAGCCACAGGGTCTGTCCGGATTTTATCCACCCAATTTTCATCTGGCTTTTTTTCGGGGCACTTTGTCTGACTTGCATCAACTGGACTGCTGGGTGCGGAAATGACGCTTTGCGCTACAACCTTCAGTTTCGGGGGGCTGCTTGGTATGTTCTTTGTGGCTTGTCTTGGATCTGCACTTGCTATCTGCTCTTTCTCGACGGTATTTGTACCCTGTGGACTTTGTTGTTGAGCTATTGAATATGAAATATTCCCAATGAATACCAGCGATAGAATTATCCAAAGCATTCCCGTCCGAGGCAATGCGCGAATTGATGCCAGAAAGGTATTAATCGGCATATTCATATTCTGGATCGTCTATTTCAACAAAGCGTTTGGTTGCGGGATTATATCTTCGACAGAAAGCCATTCGTCTTACAATGTCAATGCCGTCACGATATTGAATGTAGCCCAAAAAATAATACGGGCTGCTGTCACCGCCAGTAATGGTTTTGCCACGCCAACTTCTTACGTCACGACTAACCTCAACGTCTTCAATGTCCAGAATTTCCGTGGGGTCGGACTGCCCCGCTTCTCGAATTGTGCATTTAATTGTATTGGTGTCCACGCTATAGGGAGGAATGGCAGGGAAAGTCCCTTCTATTTTGGCAAATGTTGCATTGCTTTCGATTATTGTTGCAAGACTACCGCCGATGTTCGCGATATTAAATTGGATTTGCGGGCACCTGCTTCCTTGGCTGAAGTAATCCCCATCCCCCTCATCAAGCCATATTCTACGAATAATCAGCTTTGGTCTGTGCGTAGCGAGATATTGCCATCGCTGAAGTCCATGTTGTTTTTCGGCAAGATCAGCTTGACGCCCAGCCAAAGTCATTTGCTGTTCAGCGAGTTTGAGGGACATTTTCATATCTTCAGCTTGTCGCTGAGCGGTAACACTAGCATCAGTAGCAAGCTTTTTAGTTACCCACCACAAACAACCAGTAAAAACAGTGAGGAGAGCGGTAAAGCCTGCCAGTATTATCATTGCCCTAGTAAGTACACGATCTTCTTGCGATTTTTCATCGCGCCACTTCTCATCTTTTGCGGCCTTGGTTTCGGCATCTGGGCCGGGGAGTATCTTTATCGCAATAGGATCAGCATCAGTGCCGCGCTTCTCGGTATTGGAGGCGTGCTGAGCATCTTGGGAATGATGATTTTTATTTTCGCCTGAAAATGACGACAGCGGTACAGTCAGTGCTAATACCAAAAGTATCCAGCGTATTTTTAGCAGCCATTTACTCATAGTCATTTCTTTGCTTTGACCAAGCTCACGAAATCTTTAATCACACCGAGCGCAAAGGCTCGCTCCGCACTGCTCAACTCATCAAGCAACTCCGCCATCACCAAGGCCTGATCCTGCTTTCTGTGCGATGCAGGGCGTAATAAGGTTTCCACTGGACAATCCAGCGCATCGGCCAGCGACACCAATCGGCTAAGCGAAGGGGTAATTGTCCCGGTTTCAATTCTGGACATGCTTTCCTGTTCAATATTGACCTGCTCGGCAAGTTCGCTTTGCGTCAGACCAAGCGCTTTTCTGCGCGTGGCAATCAAAGCACCGACTGCCTTGGATAGTTTTTTATTGCCGGCTTCAGTTTCGTTTTTCACACAACCACCCCTGCATCATTTAATGACGCAAAGTGTCGTGCGATTAGGTGATTTCAAGAATGATGCACAGGGTTATATTATGACGTGATATGATGTATATGTGATGTATAAAGATACCATGTTGTGTGTTTGACTTATAAGGGGATGAGTAAATGCAGCCACAAAGGAAAACGGTTCAAAACAGATTCTCGATTCCGGGATATATAAGAACCATTGGCGTCTGCGCCTCGGCGGTAATATTGAGCGGCTG
Organism: Pseudomonadota bacterium; assembly: GCA_026399735.1. GTDB lineage: Bacteria > Pseudomonadota > Gammaproteobacteria > Burkholderiales > Gallionellaceae > Gallionella. Next base: position 9,742 of record JAPLQK010000022.1, on the reverse strand, counting down.
TGCGGTTGCCAGTCTTGCCATACCAGCCGCAACCAACCTTAATGGCGCACGCGAAAGTACGATCCAGACCACAATTGACGATAAAACTTTTACCAGTGATGTGCGCAACGCCTTTTTGAATGCCAAATACATGGGCATCGTGGCAGCCGACCCGACTGCCATAAAAGTGGCTGACGTATTTGAAAAGCGAGGCGGCTACATCGTCAAGCTCGACCGGGTTACTGCCGGTGAGATGACAGGTTCTGAACGTCGCAATCACCTGCAAAAACTGTGCAGTTCACGTCAAACCGATTTGGCACTGTTGGGGCGCATCACTAAGACCGACAGTAGCAAAAGCGGCTTCATTGGGACTTTAGCTGGTCGAGTAACCTTCAAGGAAAATTGGACAATCGAAATGCTCTCTTGTCGCGCGAAAACATTCCAGTCTTTTGATGGCGCATTGGAATATGACGTTGGGATCAATAGCCAAAAAAGTCAGGCTGAGTACGCTGAAATGATCGGTGCCGGGATCGGCGGCAAAATTCTGGCGTCCATAGGTAAGTAATCAGCATACGACATTTCAAGATAACCCCGGAGAGATTTCAAAATGGCAAAAGAGCAAACCAATACCATAAAGTTTTCAACAATTATGTACTTTGCCCTTGGGCTGATTATTCCCCTATGGCCGATAACACTCCCTTTTTTTTGGTGGCTGGCCTACAAATCTTACAAAAAAGGCAGCGAAGCCGGACACTCGCTTACAGACCTCAAAAATGCCAAAGATTTGCTTGAAGCCGGCGCAATAAACCAGAAAGAGTTTGATGCGATCAAGGAAAAAGCGCTTGGGTAAAGTAACAAAACCCACCTCAACCACCAGTCCATTCAAAGGAGATTTTAAGAAAAGATCGCTTTGCCTTTTATCTATTGCCGTGCTTTTGACGGGTTGTTTGGGTTCTTCAGAACCCACTGCCACCGAGGTTAGTGATACTTTAAAGGCTCAATATATCAAGCAAGGTTCTCGATGGGCCGAGCTAATATCGGCTGAAAAAATTGCATGCGTTACGGCTAAAGATAAACCAGGTTTTTCATGTGACGTTAAAGTGACAGAATCAAGAGCAGATCCCAGGATATTCGATACGACAAAGACTGTTCAGAAACCTCATATTTATAGCATTAGATTTGTTAAAACAGAAACAGGATGGGAAGCCATTTACCAATAGGGAGCGGAAGGCAGTTCAGGTTGCCAGTGTGCAAACGGCCAACGCGAGGGCAAAAAACTATGCCGCAAGCAGCTCCAATGTTTCGTCCAGCCTGACATTCCACGGTAGTAGCAGCTTGATAGCTTCGGGAGCATGCAAGTTTGGCATGGTTTCAAAAACGTGAATCAAATATTTGTATGGGTCGAGTTTGTTCGCTACTGCCGTCTGGATCAGGCTGTACATAACGGTATTGGCATAAGCGCCGTCCACACTGTCAGCAAATAGCCAGTTCTTGCGCCCGATGACGAATGACTTAATCGAACGCTCGGCAATATTGTTGTCGATGGCAAGCTCGCCGTCGTCAACATAGCGGAGTACCGTAGGCCACTGCTCGGTTGCATAACCAATGGCTTTGCCCAGTGCGCTCTTCGGCAATACTTTGGGTTTCATATCATCCAGCCATTTCTTGAGGTTTAGCAGGATCGGCATACTGTCCTTGTGTCGTACTTCGAATTTGATTTTGTGGTGTTCGCCCTTCAGCTTTTCTTCGATGCCATATAGTTGGCCTATCAGCTTGATGGCTTGTTGTGCATGGGCATGCTCCGTATATTTTTCAGGAATAACCTTGGCGGCTTCCACAAATTTGCGGCGTACATGCGCCATGCAGCCGACACGCAACGTATCTGGAATGTTGTTATACCCTGCATATCCATCAACATGCAGATACCCCTTAAAACCCTGCAAATATGTTCTGGGGTGTTCACCTGCGCGCGTTGGCTGATATTCAAACTGGACCACCTGATGTGAAGCGCTGGCGGCGCTACGGAACAGCCAAGCATAAGATTTCGATTCTGCCTTGCGATCCGTTTCTTTCAATACCTGAAATGTTGTTTCATCAGCGTGAATGATGCGTTGCGACAACAGTTCGTCTTTCAAGGCCAGATGAAGCGCCGTCAGCCTGTCAGCACACGTGATCATCAAATTGGATAACGTTGTGCGATTGATAGACAAGTCAGCCTGAGCGAATAACGTTTCCTGACGATAGAAGGGCAAGCCGAATTGATATTTTGAGCAGGCGATTTGAGCCAGGAATTCCGGGCTGCCATAGTTGCTGCCGGGCACCATTGATTTTGGTACGGAGGCGGTGATAAAGCGGTCACATTTTCGGCAAACGTACTTGGCGTTCAGGTGCTTTGTCACAACGACGCGCGCAGGGATATATTTCACTCGCTCAGTTATGTCCTCGCCAATCTTGGACATCCGGCCATTGCAACAGGCGCAGGTGCATTCCGATTCAGGCAGCGTGTGCTTTACTTCTTCCCGTGGCAGATGCGGTGGTAAAGGTTTTCGTCCTGCATTGCTCACCAGCCTCAGTTTTGGTGAGTCAGGCTGGGCTGCTGGTTCAGCCTGTTGAACATCGACGGGTTCAATATTTTCCGGTAAGCGCTGTTGTTCAGAGCTGGTGCCAAACTGATTCTGGCGAGCGATTGCCAGTTGCTCCTTGAGCAGCTTGTTTTCCTGCTCAAGCAAACTTACTTGTCCGGCATTTCTACCCATGTCCATCACGGCATTAATCAGCATCGGGTAAAAACAGGTGCCGTCGTCCTTGTCGAAAATAACCGAGAAACGAAACCCCTTGGAAACATTGATGAGCGTGATCTGATCCATATTAGGGCCGGATTCGACATAGTAGCCATCTGGCGCATCTGTTATAAATTCCGCTGCAAAAGCCGCACGCGTCTCTTCGCTAACCGAATAAGATACTGTGGGCTGAGGTATGTCTACGGAGGTCATACCACGAATATAAACCAAGACAGCATTGAGTCAAGTGCGTATTTCAATGAATTTTCACTTCAAATATTCCACATCATTGGGAAGGATTACAGCGGCAATTCACTCAAAAATTGGAGCAAGTTTTGCCAATACTTCGTCCATAATGGACGTTGGTAAAGTATCCACCTTGCGCGCATTGCGAGCAGCAAGATCAAGCACGCGCGGCTGGTCGCAACGAACAACACCTGTTGTTTTGATGCCGGTAATAGGAACAGCAAACCCAATGCGACGTGCGAAATCCCCGCCGCTCGTGATCGGGCAGATTACCGGCAATTTGGTGGCTTCGTTGAACTCGCCCGGAGATACGATCAGAACAGGGCGGCTTCCGTGCTGTTCGTGCCCTTCGGTTGGATCAAGCGAAACCAGATAAATATCACCCCGATTCATATCAACTCACCACCCACGGCAGGCGCATCGACCCATTCGCGTTCTTCAGCCGATTGCGGCTGTGAATAGTCGGAAGCGGCAAGCAACTCGGCGAGCGTATAGCGCGTCCGTGGCTTGGGATTAACGACCAGACGACCATCAGTGACGACCATGCCTACGGTGTTCCCGGCTTGTAAGTGCAGCTGATCAAGGAATGCTGGAGGGACAGCCAGCATGACTGAGCCGCCGACCCTGCGCAGATTTGTGGTGTGCATAATACACCTCCGAAATAAAGTTATACTAAAGTGTAATTAAAATTGATTTAGATAGCAAGCAGCATAGCGGTGTTGCACATCCAAATATTTCCGCTGACTTGAAATCGTAATATATGCCCGGCATGGGTGTAATCTTGAATGACGCTGATTAAATCGCAATTTCGACATTTACAGGGCAGTGTGCCTGTTTCTGCTCGACAGCAAGCCCATCCAAAAGCCATGCCAATTGGCGACGACTGATACTCAACGCAGCACCGCTGGCGACCGGCCAGCGGAAACGGCCTTTTTCTAATCGTTTGTAGAACAGCCAAAAGCCGTTGCGATCCCAATAAAGAATTTTGATTTTTGTCTGATCTTTGCTGCAAAATACGAACAGGTGCTGTGACATAGGATTCTGCTTGAGCACGTAGCTGCTGATGGCGGCCAGTCCGTCGATGGATTTGCGCATGTCGGTTGCCCCCGAAGCGAGCCAAACCTGCTGTGCGATAATGTCGAACATTATGAGGCGTCAGCTAAAACCGCCAATACACGCCCAAGTGCTGCGCTATCGAAATCAGTCGAGACACAAATGTGATATTTGCCGCCCACTGATAAGTTTATGCCTGATGCTTTTCCAGCGCAGTCTGCCGTCTGAACTTCCTGTTCCAACCGCTTTGCCGTTTGAGGAATAAGATCGTCGATTAGGTTTACGGCCACGAAGGGGGCAACTGGATTTGGTGAAACAATTGTTGAATTGGTCAGTTTAGGAAGACTGGGAAAGTGATCGCGGAGTCGTCGTTTCCAGTTGGAGAAGGTTTTTTCGTGCAAACTATTTTTTTTGCAATAAGCTGCTTGCGTTGCTCCACTTTTATGCCAAACTCTTAAATGTTCCAACCACTTTGCTGTTCGTTGATCACGTTCCATCTGACACCCCGAATTTAAGTTATGAGGGATGTTCGTTGATTACCAGGCTAATTGGAAGGCGGGGAGAAATTGGCGCTTACACATCAACGGCTACTGCCTGATGCACTCTTCAAGACGCTGCCGTCGGTTTTCCATGACTTGCCTGTCCGACCCGCCCTCATAGAAACGCCCTGGTGCGAACAGCGGATATTTCTCGCCGCTTCTGAGTTTAAGGACGATGTAATAGAAATTGACATCATTCGACCGCTTGCCGAAATAGCCTATACCGGTATCAACGATGTCGCCGAATAAAATAAATCGTTTTTTCACCCCGAACCGGTTCGTGTCTTCGACAACAATACGGCGAGATTTCGGATCGACGACGATGGTTTGTTTTCCCCCCGCCAAAAACGCAGAGATACCGATAAGAAGCAACATCATCCCCAACAAAAACCCCGCCAGACTGTTAGTCATGCCCGATGCATCGAAGTGGCGAAAACCCATTGCCAGGATGATGCCCGCCGCAATACAAGCCAGCGCCAGCGCGGTCTGCTTGCCGGAATTGCTTTCGAATTTCCACGATTCCATAGGTTGCTATCCACTATTTCCAGCAGGTGCTAACCTGCCAGCAGCATCGTTACCGTATAAATCAGCAACCCGAACAGTCCGCCGACCAGCGTGCCGTTGATGCGGATGTACTGGAGGTCACGACCCAGATAAAGTTCCAGTTTATCGACCATGTAGCGATCGTCCCAGTTGCCGAACTCCTCGCGGATCAGGTCCCCGACCATCCCCTTGTTGGCATTCGCCGCCTGGATCAGCGCGGCCTGAATTTGCTCGTTGATCCACGCGCGTATCTCAATGTTGCCGGCAAGATGCTGCTCCAGTTCACCGAGCAGATTCATAATTTTTGCGTCAATCGCCGATTCAGGATGCGACAGATCGAGCACCACCCAGTCGCGCAGCTGATTCCACAACGATTCAATCTGATGACCGAACCCGGGATGATTAAGCCAGGTATTTTTTTGCACCGTCACCCACTCCTGCAATTGGGCATCCTGCTGCAACCGCAACAGATAGCTTTTCACCTGTTCGTCGAACTCCAGATACAGGCCGTTGGTTTCATCCTCCGCCACTTCGCGCAGCTTGTTGACGACCGCCGTGCGTATCGTCGGCACGAACGGCTCAATCATGCTTTGCACGAAGGCGTTATCGCTCCAGCCTTTGATAAATGCGGAAATTTTTTCCGTATTATCGGTGCTCTCCACATAGTCGGCGAAACGGTTCAGCCCGCCGTGCAGAATTTTATGATGCCGCCCGCCACGCGTGACCAGTTCGAGTCCGCTCGCCATGAAACCCGACAGATCGATGCTTTGCAACTTGTTGCGGGCAGCTTCGGCAATAAAATCATGGATACGCCTGTCATCCAGCGATTTCACGCCATATGCGATGGCACGGCCAAGATAACCCGCCACCTTTTCCCGATTCGCGGGCAACCATTGCGACAGGTGGCGCGCAGCATCGTAGCGCTTGAGTCGTTGCCCGATGACCTGTGCACTCAAAAACTGCCCTACCACAAAATCCGCCAGACTGTTTGCGATCGTGCGCTTGTTCCGGGTCACAATCGCGGTATGAGGAATGGGAATACCCAGCGGATGACGGAACAGCGCGACCACGGCGAACCAGTCCGCCAGCGCGCCTATCATCGACGCTTCGGCAAAAGCAGCCAGATAGCCCCAGGCCAGCACTTTGCCTAAAATATACAGACAGGCGGCAAGCCCCAGCAATCCGGCGGCGATCCATTTCATTCTGGCAAGATCCTGTTGCCTGAGGGTGTTTTCGGCCGCAATGGCGCGTTCTGCAAGATTTGTCATCGTTTATTTTCTGTCGTGTTGTAATGCAAAGATCATTTTCCCGCCGCGAAGGGTAGCGCAACTTCCCGTCTTGCGCCATTGAAAGTAGAATCAATTTACGATGTTCGGGTACCATGAGTGCACGGTGGCGTTATTGCCGCATCATGAATTTGCAACACATTGATTAATTTTAATATTTTAAAGATAATATCTTGTAATGGAATATATATGCGTTACTGGCTGATGAAATCCGAACCAGCCGACGTCAGCATTGACGATCTGGCGACCTTCCCCGATCAAAGCGTGGCCTGGTACGGCGTGCGCAATTACCAGGCGCGCAATTTCATGCGCGACCAGATGACCGTAGGGGATGGCGTGCTGTTTTATCATTCCAATTGCAAAATACCCGGCATCGCCGGCATCGCACGGGTTGCCAGCACGGCCTATCCCGACGCCAAACAATTCGACAAGAGCAGCAAGTATTTTGACGAAAAAGCCACCGAAGCGCAGCCGCGCTGGTTCAATGTCGATGTGCAACTGGTCAAAAAAATCGTGCTGATTCCGCTGGCCGAATTGCGCCTGCACCCGGAACTTGCGCGCATGCGCACCTTGCAGCAGGGCAACCGTCTGTCCATCACCCCGCTCGACCCGGCTGAGTGGAACTTCATCACCGGCAAACTGGTACAAGACTGACATGGAATGGATGGCTGCCTACCTGTTGCTGGGCGCGGTTGCAGGGCTGCTGGGCGGACTTTTCGGCATCGGCGGCGGCACGGTGCTGGTACCGGTGTTGTTATTCCTTTTTGACGCACAACATTTCCCGCCTGAACATTTGATGCATCTGGCGCTGGGCACCTCGATGGCGACCATCATCTTCACAGCGACGGCCAGCCTGTACAAACACCATCAGCACAACGCCGTAAATTGGCATGTGGTGCGCACCATCACCCCGGGCATCCTGATTGGCACGGCGTTGGGCACACTGCTGGCCGCCGGCGTCCCGACGCATTTTTTAGGCCTGTTCTTCGCGCTGTTCGTGTATTTTGCCGCCGCACAAATCCTGCTCGACCTGCGTCCGCACGCCTCTCGTCAACTGCCCGGCAAATTCGCTGTCGGATTGTTCGGCGTATTCACCGGATCGTTGAGCAGTCTGGTCTCCATCGGCGGCGGAACATTGGTGATTCCCTACCTGTTGTGGAGCAATCTGACGATACGTCAGGCGATCGGCACCTCGGCCGCGATCAGCTTCCCGGTCGCCATCGGCGGCACGGCAGGTTATGTCGCAACCGGCCTGAACGCGACGGGACTCCCGCCGTTCACACTGGGTTACGTCTATTTGCCTTGCCTGCTCTTTACGGCACTGGCCAGCGTGATCACCGCCCCGCTGGGCGCCAGGGCCGCACACCGGATAAATATAAACGTGCTGCGCAAATTGTTCGCCGTGCTGCTGCTCTCCCTCGCCACCAAATTGTTATTCAAGGTATTAGGCTAAATGGTTTCCATCCACAGCTCACCACAAACTGAAGACACCGCAGCCTGGCTTGCCACGCTGGCGCCCGCCTACACTTCCGACGAAATCGGCGTGATACGCCGCGCCTGCGAACTTGCCGAACCGCTTTACGCAGGACAGTTTGAGCTGACCGGCACGCCGCTGATACAGCATGCGATCGGCGCAGCAGCCATCCTGGTCGGCATGAACATGGACTTCGAAACCCTTGCCGCCACCATTTTGCATGCGGTTCCTGAATATCAAAATGACTGGCGCGAGCTTATCGAATCCGGTTTTGGCAGCAATATCAAAGGTTTGGTTGAAGGCATTTCACGTCTGGAGCAAATCAGGCAATTTCGCGAAATTCGCAGTCTGAACAGCGAAGACAACCAGCAAATTGAAGTATTGCGCAAAATGCTGCTGGCGATGGTGAACGACATTCGCGTGGTACTCATCAAACTGGCGGAACGAACCCAGACCCTGCGCTGCTTATCCGGTGCCGGCGAAGAACTGCAAAAAATAATCGCGCAGGAAACCCAAAGTCTGTTCGCACCGCTGGCCAACCGTCTTGGCGTGTGGCAAATCAAATGGGAACTTGAAGATTTGTCCGTGCGTTATCTGGATCCCGATCTGTACAAGAAGGTTGCAAAGCTGCTCGATGAGCGCCGTATCGATCGGGAACGCTACATCGACAACGTGGTACAACAATTAAAACAGGCATTGCGCAAAGCCGGCATTGAGGCCTCCGTGACGGGCCGCCCCAAACATATCTACAGCATCATCAACAAGATGAAACGCAAGCATCTGGCGTTCGACGAGTTATACGACGTGCGCGCGGTACGGATTCTGGTTGAAGACGTGCAGCGTTGTTATGCGGCCCTGAGCCTGGTGCATGAACTGTGGCAGCCGATTGCCAGCGAATATGACGACTATATCGCACGCCCCAAGAGCAACGACTACCGTTCGCTGCACACGGCTGTGACCGGCCCGCGCGGACAAGTCTTCGAAGTGCAGATCCGCACCCATGAGATGCACCAGCATTCCGAATTGGGCGTCGCTGCGCACTGGCGCTACAAGGAAGGCGGCAAGACGGACGCCAAACTTGATGAAAAAATTGTCTGGCTAAGACAAATACTTGAATGGAAGCAAGAGCTTACATCAGAAATCGGTACGCAGTTTAAAAACCCGTTATTCCACGATCAGGTTTACGTGCTCACGCCGCAAGGCCGTGTTATCGACCTGCCTAAAGGCGCGACGCCGGTCGATTTCGCCTACCTGCTGCACACCGATCTCGGACACCGCACGCGCGGCGCAAAAGTGAACGGCGCCATCGTTCCGCTCAACTACAAATTACAGAGCGGCCAGCGCGTGGAAATCCTCACCACTAAAATTGGCGGGCCCAGTCGTGACTGGCTGAACCCTGCATTGGGTTTTTTACAAGGCGTGCGTGCACGGGCCAAGGTGCGCGCCTGGTTCAACAACCAGAATCTGGATGAGTCCGTGGCACAGGGCAGAATACAACTGGATCGCGAATTGCACCGGCACGGCGTCACCTCGGTCAACCAGGAAAAGCTCGCGCAAAGACTGCACTATAACAAACTGGATGATTTGCTCGCTGCCATCGGGCGCAATAAAATCACCCAGCGACGCATCGCCGTCGCCCTCCAGGAAGAGTTGCCGACCAGGGTCATTGCGATCACAAAACCCGTCTTTAAGCCGTCAGCGGAACGCAGTTCCTCAACCGGCATCCTGATCGAAGGCATGGGAAATCTGGTGACCAGATCAGCCAAATGCTGCAATCCCGCACCGCCGGATGTGATCACTGCCTATGTCACGCGCGACAGAGGCATCACCATACATCGCCGT
>JAPLQK010000024.1 GCA_026399735.1 Pseudomonadota bacterium | reverse complement strand
CATCAATTGCACCATTCCCTCAACGATACGCAGGTCGCGGGTCGAAAGTCGCGCCAGTTTGTCCGGCAACGGAAAAATGATATTTACAAAAACATCACCGCCGAAACGCCAAACCGCGCCGCCATGACTTTGGCCTGGCGGGCATTGAAATCGCGTCGCCCGGACAGTAATTCGGATACGACACCCTGGCTGCCCAGCTCGCCCAGATAATCCGTCAGCTGGGCGAGTGGATGCGTTTCATCTGCTCCCCCGCATCCAGAGCCGCATCGAGCGCTTCGACCAGATCGTCATATTCTTGCGCATTGCGTGCGGGTTGCAGCAACGGTGCGACAAAGCGCCAGTGTTGCATTGCGGTTTCGAGTCGTGCGTTCATTTCCAGCCTCCCAGATCATATTCCTTATGCGTCAATACTGCTCTGATGAACAATCGCCCGGTGTTGAAGTGAATCGCAGCAATCAGGCGAAGTTTGTTACCTCGTAATTGCTAATCCGTTGCAGCGGCGAATTCAGGTTGGTCATGTTTTACTCTCCGCGTGCGCGCAGTTTCGAGCAGCACCGATTCCATCTGACCCATGATGTGATCCCAGGTCAGCGTTTTTACGGTATGACGTGCCGCCTGGCGCAAACGCTGCACCTGTTCCCTGTCGGCGATCAGCGTTTTGGCTTGTGCGATAAACGCCTGCGTGTCGCTGAACGGCGCCAGTAGTCCGTTTGCGTCATGGATGATATGCTGGCGGGCGGCGGCGTAATCGTAGGCGACGGTTGCCAGACCGCTGGCCATCGCCTCTACGGTGACATTGCCGTAGGTTTCGGTCAGACTGGGATAGACGAAAATGTCGCCGGAAGCGTAGTGTTCGGCCAGCGCTTCGCCCGTCTGCATGCCGGCGAAAATGATGTCCGGATACTGTTTTTGCAATCCGGCGCGCGCGGGGCCGTCGCCGACCATCACCATCTTCGCCTGTGGATTCACGATGCGCATTTGCTCAAAGGCCAGCAGTGCAACAGCCAGATTTTTTTCCGCTGCAATGCGGCTCACCAGCATCACCACCGGTGTGGCATCATCAGCACCCCAAGAGGCGCGCAACGCTGCACTGCGTTTTTCCGGATTAAACAACCCGGTGTCCACGCCGCGCGAGACGACTTTCACGTTCCGGTAGCCTTGCTGTTCGAGTTGCAATTGCAACTGATGGGTGGGGACCAGCGTGCAGGCTGCCTTGTTGTGAAAGTGGCGCAGGTAGGCGGCGATCGGCCATTGCAACAGGCCGATACCGTAGTGCCGGGTGTAGCTGTGAAAGTTGGTGTGAAAATCCGTGCTGACCGGAATGTTCAATTTTCGTGCGGCAGATAAGGCCGACCAGCCCAGCGGACCTTCGGTGGCGATATGTACGACATCCGGGCGTTGCTGTTGCCACAAACGCAGCAGCAAGCCTTTCGCGGGCAGGCCGGATTTGAGTCCGGAATAACCCGGGATCGGCATGCCGGCTACCAGCGTTTCGCGGTAGTTTTGTTCGCAAGCGGCGACATCCTGTTTATGCTGGCGCGGTCTGATCAGGTGAATCCCATGTCCGCGCCGGCAAAGGCCATGTACCATGCGACCGAGGGTGATGGCGACGCCGTTTACCTCGGGCAGGTAAGTTTCAGTGACCAGCGCAATCTGCATCGCTGTCGATAAATCAATGATTTCATTTAATTTTTTCATGGAACGCATCGTGTAGCACTTGCATGACGCTTTAATGATATTTTCTTGAATATTTTATGACGCCGTCAGAACCAGTCCCCAGATCACGGCAGCATTGACGAGGCTGACCAGTACCGCTGCGCTGCCGATATCTTTTGCGCGTTTGGCCAGATCGTGGCTATCCAGCGAGATGCGGTCTACCGTGGCTTCGACCGCGGAGTTGAGCAGCTCGACGATGATTACCAGCAATACGCTGGCTATCATCAGAGCTTTGCCGATGAGACTGACGTGTAACCAGATTGCGAGCGGAATCAGGATGAGGGCAAGCAGCGCCTCCTGTCGAAACGCATCTTCGTGTTTGTAGGCGGCGCGAAATCCGGCCAGCGAATAGCCGAACGCATTCCATAAACGCCGCAGCCCGGTTTTACCTTTGTAGGGACTTTCCATTGCATAACCTCAGAAGGAAAATAATTAAGTATAGGGAAAGAAAGTGACAACAAGATTTCACTCACGAAACAATGGTCTGCCGACGTGCTCTTGCATCAGATTTTCACCAGCTGTCGCTTGCCGGTTTGTGCCGGAGTACTTTGCATCAATGTGAAAGCACTTGTCAGCAGGGTTAAACGGCCGCCAAACTTTTATTCATGTACATGAGGCTGATTGCGGCCTGTACCGTTCGTCGTTAATTTCATACCATTCGTCGGGCTAAATACACCGCTTATTCCTGTTTCAGAGATATGGCTGAACGGGCTTGAATACCCATTTCGTTTTGAGTAGATTAGCGCCTGTTCGTTAGCTGGCCTGTGAACTTCGGCAATGTTACTGGGCGAAACATTAACGTGAAACACGCACAGCGTTTCGTTTGCACTTTCCCCTGCACGCGGGGGAAAGTTGGAAAGGGGGAACGGGCATGGCGAGTTTCATTATTAGGGGTGGCCTTTTTGCCATGCCCGTTAGGAGGAGTTCACGCGTGAAATCATATTGCTCAGACCGTCCAGACGGCATTTCTCAAAATGCCTTTTTTATTATGCCCTCCACTGACGAGATGGATAGCATAGACGCACTCACAGGTCTTCTGGATCGATTCGGTTGCCTGTATACGGCCGAGAATCTCACCATCACAAGTCAGGTAAAACCGTTAGCTGTCATCTGGATTGACCTGGATCGATTCAAGAAAATCAATGACTCGTTTGGTCATCAGGGAGGTGACGAAGTCATTAAGGATCTCGCGATACGCTTCCGTAACCGTGCAGCGGGTCGTGCCGAGATCGCCCGAATGGGCGGGGACGAGTTTGTGTTTCTTATTCCCGGATGTGATCGCAATCGTGCAGAACTGTTTGCGCGCGAGATGGCCAGTACCGTGGGGGAACTGATACCCATTGGCGATCTGACCTTGTGTCCGACTGCGAGCATCGGAATTGCAATTCAGGACAGCGATGAGACTTCTCTGGCGCTGGTGGAACGAGCCGATCGCGCGATGTACGCAGCTAAAGCCAGCGGGGGCAACAGTATCGTTTTCTCAGGCGACGAACCTGTCCCCGGACGGCTTGGCATTACGCTTGCACGCGAAGAACTTGCCATTGAAAGCAACCTGCATATCGCACTTGAGACCGGGGGATTATGCCTGCACTATCAGCCGATCATACTTGCGAACGGACAAATCGAAGCGGTCGAAGCGCTGATGCGTTGTTCGGTCAATGGCGGAAATATCCCGCCCGGAAAATTTATTCCGGTCGCGGAAAAAACCGGACTCGTTGTCCGTCTAGGGGAATGGAGCTTATTACAGGGCGCGTTGCAGGCGCGCCTGCTCCAGGATGCGGGCTACCAGACCAAGGTGGCTATTAACGTCTCGCGTGCGCAGCTCATTTCTCCAAAATTTACCCAGGCACTGCATGCGGCACTGATTTGTTCGAATGTAAAGCCTGAACTGGTGGAACTGGAATTGACTGAGTCTTTGTTTATGGACATTTCCGATACGGTGCAGGCCAATCTTAGAAATGCAATTTCCGCAGGTGTGAGCCTGTCCATCGATGATTTTGGTACCGGTTATTCCTGCCTTGCGAACCTGAAGGACATACCCGCAAAGAAGCTTAAGCTTGACCGCGCCTTTGTCACCGTGTTGCCTGAAGATCGCCGCGCCCTGGCCGTCGTCAGGGCGATGACCCAGTTAGGGCATGAACTGGGTATGACCGTCGTTGCCGAAGGATGCGAAAGGCAGGAGGAAATTGATGCGCTGCTCGATGCCGGCGTCGACGCAATTCAGGGGTTCTTCTATGCAAGACCGATGCCGGAAAATGCGCTTCTTGACTGGCTGAAAACAAGGGATACCAAATGAATGAAGCAATGCAAAATCCGACTTCTCAAACGGAAGTCGATAATCTGATTGAACGATCCATACTCGACGTCGGCATTCCTCCCTGCCCGATCATACTGGACCGTTTCATGACGGAAGCACGCCGGGCTGAACCGGATTTTGGCCGCCTGGCGATCATTATCGGCACCGATGTCGGTCTCTCCGCCGGGCTGATTAAAACGGCCAATTCCCCTTTTTTCGGCATGCGCCAGCGGGTGCGTTCTGTGAATGAAGCGCTCTCGATACTCGGACTGAAGGCTGCCAGCCGTGCAGTGGCAGGTATCATCCTGCGCAAGGCCTTTCCGAATGTGCATAATCTGGAAAGATTCTGGGATGCATCGGCGCGCGTTGCACATGTGTCCGGCTGGCTGGCACAGCATTTGGAGATCAGAGGTCTGCGGGCCGAAGACACGTACACCTTCGGCTTGTTCCGTGATTGCGGCATTCCGGTGCTGCTGGGACGTTTTCCGCAATACGAGAATGTGCTTAATGCGGCAAACGCCGATACGGAACACAGCTTTACTGCGGTGGAGGAAACGGCACTTCCGACCAATCACGCCATGGTGGGCTGCATTCTGGCGCAAAGCTGGTGGTTGCCCGAGGAGATCTGTCTGGCTATTCGCAATCACCACGATCTTATGGCGCTGGGATCGCTCAGTTCTCAATTGCCCGTTTTGAGCCGCAGACTTATTGCAACCGCACAACTCGCCGAGCATATCCTGCAACAGCAACTTGGCCTGAGCATGACGCAGGAGTGGAGCAAATTGGGGGAAGCCTGTTTGCAAATCCTGGATTTGAAGGAAAATGAGCTCGATGCGTTGTACCTTGAAGCGGTATCCATCGTGAGCGCTGAGGAATAGTCTGCCGTTTTTACTCCTGATCTTGAAAGTGTTGCGTACTGCTTGACGCCGCTATGATGCCTGGCGCATGAAGTGTTTGGCAAAACGCGCATTGATGCGTGACACCGGTAACAGGATAAACAGGTCGGCGCAATTGAATTCTGGATCCCAGGCAGGTTCGCCGGCGATGTAGGCGCCCATGCGCAAATAGCCCTTGATCAGCGGCGGAATGATGACCTCCAGTTCCTGGTTAAGCGATTCAAGCGGCAGTCGGTTGTGCGGAATGACGCGAAATTCGTCAGGCGCAGCGTGCAGTTTATAAACCTTGTTGAACACGCTGGCGGCGTAGTGTCCGCCGTCAGTCATACTCATGCTGGCGCAGCCGATCAGATATTCATGGCCGTTTTTCATGATGTAGTCTGCCAGCCCGCTCCACAATTGGGTGATTGTTGCGCCATCGCGGTAATTGGCATCGACGCATGAACGCCCGACTTCTGCCATGGACTCGCGCAAATGGGCAAGGCTGGACATGTCAAATTCGGTTTCCGAATAATAGCCGCCGGCCATGCGCGCCTGTTCCGGCGGCAGAATGCGGTAAGTGCCGACGACCTTGTTTTCACTTTGATCGCGCACCAGCAGGTGGTCGCAAAACATATCGAAGCGGTCAATATCGAGGCCGGTTGCGGCGCTGGGAAGTTTGGCGCCCATTTCTTCGCCGAACACCCGGTAGCGGATGCGTTGGGCCTCTTCCATTTCGGTATGGGTTCTGGCCAGATCGCAACTTAAGCGGCGGACGGGTTGGGCGGCGGGTTGGCGAATCAGGTCAAGCATGGTCGTTCTCCTGTCGGGTAGATGCGATCAGGATATGAGACGGGTATTGCGGCGTGGTTAAGGTAATATGAACAAAAAATTAAATTAACGGGCGTGCAGCGTGCATCAATTGGACTGTGTCGCTGATCTGCCGATGTGCACTCTGTGCGAGGGTGCGCCGGTCGCTGCCGGATGCATCGAGCGACGGTGTACTGACCAGTTGTACGTGCAGATTTTGGCAATTGAGGATGTTCCACAGCGATGTGCCGAATGATAAGTCGTCGATGTACGCGGCAACAGTGCTGTGTGTCCCTGCTGCATCCTGATAGCGGATGGCGAGCGGATGTATTGGTGTGCCGGCATCAATGGCGGGCTGCAACAGTGAGGCATGAAAAGCGCCAACATGCGTGCCGTCGGTGGTGGTGCCCTCGGGAAACACGGCCAGACATTCTCCGCCCTGCAGTAATTCGACGATTTGTTTGTTGAGGCGCGCGGCATCGCGCGCGCGGCCACGTTCAATGAACAGCGTTTGCGCCCTGATGCACAACCAGCCGATTGCCGGCCAGCTTCTGACGTCCGATTTGGCGACGAAGCGCATCGGAAGCACGGCATTCAACGCGAATACATCCAGCCAGGAGATGTGGTTGGTGACAAGGATGCCCGACTGCGGCAGCGCCTCATCAACGGCGATTCTGATGCGGACGTTAAGTATCGTCAGTAACTGGGCGCACCATTGTTGCAGGATACGGCGTCGGAATGCCTGATTGAGTCTTGGAAATATGAGCGCAATCATCAAACCATAGGCCAGATGCAGTGCGAAGCGTGAAGCCCGGAACAGCGCGATGAGTTTGCGCATAATTATTATTAATAATCAGATAGTTGTAAAATTTTTACAGTCATTGTCAGGCAAACAACTCGACACCGCCCGCCCCGCTGCCAGACCCGATTTCACTGAAGCGAAAGCGGGAGACGCTGCGATGCAGCACTTCGGAGGCACGGGCGAGACCTTCCATTTCGTCGCGTGTATTGTCAAGATCATCGCTGGTGTTGGCGCTGATGCTGTGCACTTCGGCCATGTGAGCGGCAATCAATTCTCCGGACGTGGATTGCTCCTGCGTGGCTTGAGCGATTTGTTGCATGCGCAGCGCAACCAGTTGCATGGAATCTCCGATTTCAGCCAGCACGGCATCGGTCTTCTTGCCGCGCGTCACACCGACTTTGGCCGTTTCGCGTGCAGACTGCATCACGCTGACGGCATTCTGGGCGGAGATTTGTACTTCGTTGAGCAGTTCAGTAATGTCCCTGGCCGAATTGGCTGTCCGGTCGGACAGGATTCTTACCTCATCCGCCACCACGGCGAAACCGCGACCATGTTCACCGGCTCTGGCGGCTTCGATGGCGGCATTCAGCGCCAGCAGGTTGGTCTGACCTGCGATGTCTTTGATGATTTTGCTGATGTCGTTGACCCGATTCAGCGTCTGATTGAGACCGTCCATGGTCTGAACCGATTCGTTCATGGTGATGTCCAGATTCGAGATGGCATCAAGGGTTTGACGGCCAGCCTCGCTGCCCTCTCTGACCTGCTCGCGGGTCCGGTTTGCGGCATCGGCTGCAAAATTGGCGTTTTCGGCAATGGCAAAAATGGTGCTGCGCATTTCCTGAATAGAGTCGTTGGCATTGGATGCCTTGGCGGATTGTGCATTTGCATTGGTGCTGACGGCATGCGTCATCTGCAGCACTTTGCCGGATGCCTTGGATGCCTGTTCAGAGGACAAGTTGACTTCGCGCAGGATGCTTTCGAAGTTTGCGATGAAGGAATTAACGGTGCACGCCATGACACCGATTTCGTCGGCATGGCTGGTGGGCAGGCGGTGAGTGAGATCCCCGTTGATCAGATGATCCATGGCGCGGATGACATCATCCACGCGCTTTTTCAAATGACGGTTGAAGCGCGCCTGAAAAGCAATGATGACGATCCCGGCAAAAACCAGCGGCAATACGATAATCCAGATAATTCGATCGACGGCGCTGTTGATAGAGGCGTTAGAGTCAGCCCATGCTGATTTGTTGGCCTCCAGCAGCGCGTTGATGTCGGTAATCATCGGTCCGGTATGCATGCCGTACAGCATATCCTGCGCGGTCACCGCATCCGCCGGGCTGGTACTGGCAATGCGGGTGGCCAGTGCCAGTCCCTTGGCATAGGCTTCCCAGGCATTGAGCAGTTGTTTTAGTTTGGCTTGATCCACGCCTGGTTGGGCCGCAAGCAGCGTGCTTTGATGCAGGGTGTGAATTTTCTTGTCTGCCAATGCCAGTTCCTGTGCTGTTTCCTGAAGAATCGGGTCTGCCCGTGAAATGGCCAGGGCTTCGCTTTTGATTGCTGACAAATTGGCGGCATATACCTGTTGATTTTGATACTGGTCGAACGTGTTGCGTAACATGGAAAGTTGTATCACGGCAAAAATGACGACGCCGGACAGACTGATCAGCGTGATGATGGCGATCAGGCGTAATTGGGCTTGCAGCGTCAAAGTGAGCTCCCGATCGTACGTTGTTCGATGAACAGGCTGTTGCCCGGTATTTTCTTCGCCATTTTTTTGGCGCAGCTCATCGCAGCAGATACTTCGTGATGCGACATGAATTGTCCGGGTGAGACAGAAATTGCGCCGATCGACAGGCTGGTCAGCGGATGAAAATGAATCTGGCCGTCGCGGCCTTCGCTGGAATAGCCGCCGTCGATCAGGTGTTCTTCCTTGAAAAGCAAGGAGGCGGCTTGCTCGAACGAGCGCAAGGCCTGCTCGCAACGCGTCTTCCAGTCGCGGCTTTGCATTAACAGGATGAAATCATCGCCACCGATATGACCGATGAAATCCTGATTGTGATCGCATGCCCAGCCCAGCAGGCGTGCGGTGAGCTGGATCATTTCATCGCCTTTGCGATAGCTGTAGGCGTCATTGAAAGGCTTGAAATGATCGAGGTCGCAATAGCAGGCGATGAACGAGGTGTTAGCCTGCAGCAGGCGTTCAATATGTTCGTTGATCGGCACGTTGCCCGGCAGCAGGCTGAGTGGATTGGCATAACGTGCGGACTCCAGCTGCATTTTCGTTAACTCACGCAACAAATCCTGTCCGGAGGCGACGCCGATATAGCGGCCATTTTCGGTGATGATGAAACCATCGGCGAAATGACGGGTATCCGCTTCCGCCAGAAAATGGCTCAGTTCCTCGATCGGCATGTTTTTTTCTACCAGCAGCGGTTCGGACTGAATCAATTTATAGCAGGACTTTTTACCGATCAATTCGCGCTGGAACGGCTTGGCGAAGGCGTCGATGAACTGATAACGGTTGATGAGTCCGACCGGCAGTCCGTTCTTGACTACCGGGATGATGTGTAATGCCGGGTTGCCGGAAAAGCGTTCAAAAACCTGGTCGTTTGATGTTTCAGGCTGAACCGGTTCAACATAACTCAATAACTTTCGCGCTGTCATTTGCGAGCGGTGGCTCGACGCGCTGGCAGGAAATATTGAAATATTGTTTGAGTTGATAATGTGGCTGGTTTCTTTGGATGCCAGCAAGGGCGGTGTGGGGCTCGGGCGTGCAATAAAATATCCCTGGCCGAGTGCGATGCCGATATCCTTGACCACGCGCAACTCGCCTTCGGTTTCAATGCCTTCAGCGATGACGCGTGTGCCGCAACTTTCGGCAATCTGCTGTATGGATTTCAAGAATTGCAGTTTGATCGGGTCGTGATCCACGCCCTGGACGAAATGCATATCGATCTTGATATATTCCGGGCGCAGTTCCGACCATAAGCGCAAACTGGAAAAGCCTTCGCCCAGATCGTCGATGGCTGTCCGGAAACCCATTTGGCGATAATGCAGCAGCGCAGCGCGCATTTCTTCGAAATCGTAGGTGGGTTGATTTTCGGTGATCTCCATCACGACGCGTGCAGGATCAATACCCAGCTTTTGCATGAATTCCAGCGTCTGACCGTTTTTGAAGCTGGGATGAGCCATCGTTTCCGGGCTGATGTTGAGGAACAGATTGCCCGGCAATTTCAGTCTGGCAAATGTTTCCAGCACAATCTGGCGCGACAACATTTCGACTTCCAGCGACAGGTTCTGCTGCTGTGCCGCGCCAAACAGGTTGACCGGCGAATGCAGCGTGCTGTCCGCCGGACCGCGTATCAGACCCTCAAAGCCTAAAAATTCACCGCTCTTCAGATCGATAATGGGCTGGAACAGGGCGCTCAGTTTGCGGTGTGCAATGATTTCCTGAAGCGGCGTCATGACGCTGCCCTGTGCCAGATCAAAATTGTCCGGGAATTCAACGTGCAGTGAGCGTCCGTTGGAATGATAGTTTTCGACTGGCAGGGTGGCTAACATGATTGAATTCCTTAATCTGTCTTGAGGGCCGCACACTAGCGCGATGGTGTGACAAAAATATGACAGTGCGATGACGATTGATGTATCGGTTTTGGTGTGTATCGCAACGACGCTATGCAATCGCATGGTCAGGGACTAAAATCGCCACACATTCGCTATTTCAAAAACGGGTATGACTCTTCGATTTTCATTAAGTAAAAAATTAGCGCTGATGCTCGCCGGCATCATCGTTTCCTGTCTGCTGTTCAGCTGGCTTGCATTGCCGCGAATCTTGCAGTCACAGGCAGAAAAGTTCATCGCCGAAAAGACCGGTCATCACCTGGCCATGAACCGGCCCGAGTTCAATCCTTTCGAGCTTAGCCTGCGTCTGTCAGGATTGCGCCTTACAGAACCCGACGGCAAGCCTCTGCTGGCTTTTCGTGAGCTGGTGGTTGATCTGTCTGCCGCCAGCCTGTATCGCGGCGCACTGGTTTTTGACGGCATTCGTCTCGACGGGCTTGAAGCGACAGCGGTACTGCTGGCAAACGGCAATTTGAACTGGTCGGCCCTGATAGCCGGGCTGCAAAGCCGCGAGCAGACACCGGACTCGCCCTTGCCACGCTTCGATATTCATCGCTTCACTTTATCCGGCACCAGGCTCGATTTTGCTGACCATCGTATGGTGCCTGCATTTATTACCCGAATAGAACCGGTCGATCTGGATCTTACCGAATTTTCCTCATTGCCGGGCGATAAGGGGCAGTACAAGTTTTCAGCCCGCACCTCATTCGGCGCCCGCTTGGCGTGGCAGGGTGGCGTCAGTCTGTTGCCTCTGGCCGCATCGGGCAGTTTCAAGGTTGAGGAGGTGAACCTTGCTTCTCTTTCGACTTATTTCAAGGAAGTGTTACCGGTTGCACCGCCTGCGGGTATGGCCGGCTTGTCGGCCAACTACCGGGTGGGTTTCAACAGCGGCAAGCTGGAAATTAATCTGGAACGCGTGGCCGCAAAATTGACCGGCCTCAAAATTGAACAAACCGCAGGACCTGCCGTTACGGTAGACGCCATTGAAGCCCATGACGGCAGCTTCGATCTGGCAAAGAACAGCATTGCGCTTGGCAGGCTTAATATCTCGGGCAGCAAGCTGGCTTTGCAGCGTGATAAAGCGCCGCACCCCCTGGAACTTGGCCATCTCGCCGTTGAAGATGTACGGGTCAACCTGAACGCGCACCAGGCGACAATGGGACGCATTGCGCTGAGTGACGGGCACATCCGGGTCGCTCGGGATGCGCGTGGTCACATCGATATTCTGGAAGCGTTGAAAACACGAACGCACGCCCCGAAAACGGCTCAACTGAAAACGGTCAAATCCGAGACAGCCAAACTGGAAACGGCCAAACCGAAAACTGTAAACGCTAAAGCCGCAAACCTGGGTTCATCCTGGCGTTACAAGCTGGGAAAGCTGGAGCTGACCTGCTTCGATGCCGCATTCAGCGACGAAACCGTCACACCGGCGGCGCAGCTGGCAGCAACAGATATCGCGCTTGAGCTCAATGGCATCAGCGAAGACTGGAATGTGGCCGTACCGCTCAAGGCTTCTTTCACGGTGCCGGACGGGGGTAGCTTTGAGGCGGCGGGTAATGTCGTTCCCGCCGTGCCGGCGGCGGATATTCAGCTCAAGCTCTCGGAACTGAGTCTTAAGCCTGCACAACCTTACTTGTCGGGCGTTGCCAGACTGAAGCTGGTAAACGGACGGCTGTCCACAGAGGGGCGCGCGAGCTTCGACGCACAGGGCGCTCACTTCAAGGGTAGTTTCGCGTTGCGCGATCTGCTGCTCAACGAGGCCGATACCGGCGAGCTTTTTCTGGCCTGGAAGTCGCTTGGCAGCAGTGCCTTTGAAGTCTCACCGTCAAAACTGGATATTGGCGAACTCGCCGTCAACGGGCTCGACACCAAACTGATCATCAATAAGGATAAATCGGTCAGCTTCAAGCGCATCCTGAGGCAGCCTGATGCCGCACCTGCCACGCAGCCGGTTACGCCCACAGATTCGGCGCATGCCTTCCTTGTCAACATAGACCGGTTGCGCTTTATTCGTGGCGAAATGGACTTCGCTGATTACTCGCTGGCCTTGCCATTCGGTACCCGGATTCACGATCTCAAGGGCGCGATTACGGGGCTCTCCACACGACCTGATGCGCTGGGCCAACTGGAACTGGACGGCCAGGTGGATGAATATGGCGTCGCGCGCGCGGTTGGCAAGATCGATTTGATGAATCCCACCGACTTCACGGATATCAAGGTCGTATTCCGTAATATCGAAATGTCCCGCCTGACCCCTTATTCGGCCACTTTCGCCGGGCGCAAGATTGCTTCCGGAAAATTGTCTCTGGATCTGGAATACAAGATCAAACAGCGTCAGCTGGAGGGCAAGAACCAGGTGGTCATGGATCAGTTGATCCTGGGCGAAAAGGTGGACAGTCCGGAAGCCAGGAGCCTGCCGCTGGATTTGGCCATCGGGATTTTGCAGGATTCTGACGGGCGAATTGATCTTGGACTGCCTATCTCAGGCAGTCTGGACGATCCTAAATTCAGTTATGGTGGCCTTGTCTGGAAGGCAATTACTAATATTCTTTCCAGGATCGCCACTGCACCTTTCAGGGCGCTCGGTGCGCTGTTCGGAGGTGACGAAAAGTTCGAGAATATCGTGTTTGAGGCCGGCAACGCACAGCTGACGCCACCTGAGCGCGAAAAACTGGTGCGGCTGGCGGGTATTCTTGTAAAACGTCCCTCGCTTGCCATCTCGGTGCATGGTGTATATGCCGATACGGATCGTGTGGCACTTCAGGATTTACAGTTGCGCAGCACGCTGGCAAAGATGATCGGTCAGCATCTGGAAGCGGGCGAGGATCCGGGGCCTGTGGCTCTGCATCAGATCAAGGTTCAGAAAGCACTGGAATCGATGTGTTCGGACACACTGGGCGGCGGGGAATTGGCGGCGCTCAAGGAAGGATTTCGCCGTGCCAACCCCGGCAAACTCGAAGAGAGTACGACGGGTAAAGTGCTGTCCGGTCTGACGGGACTGTTCCGTGCAAAGCGAATCTTGAGTGAGCCAGAAGTCGCCAGTCTGAAAGATGTTGATTTTTATGCAGTTTTGTTCGAGCGTTTGCGCAGTACCGTGGTTGTTGACGACAAGCAACTACTGGTCTTGGCCGCAGCACGTGGGGATGCGACAGCGGCAGCGCTGAAGGAGGCCGGTGCGCCGACCGATCAACTGGCGATGCTGGCCGTCGAAAAAGTGGCGGCTGGCGGGCGCGATGTGCCGGTAAAACTGGTGCTGGGCACGGTGGCCAGGATTTCAGTGCCGGCGGGTGCTTCGGAAAACGATAAATCCAACAGCAGATAATCCATTTTGTCTCCGTTCCTGCGCGGGTGCTTCAAGATCTGGGTTTGACTTAATAAAAACTAAGCGCGTTTTGTCCAAGCGCTTCAGATGTGATGAGCGTAACCCCTTTCGGGCTGACATAAAAATGCTTGCGATCCTCATCCGGATTGATGCCGACTTCCAGCCCATCCGGAATGCGGCAATTCCTGTCAACGATGACCTTCTTCAAGGTCACATGACGACCGACATTCACGTCTGGCAGCAATACTGAATCTTCAATATTGGAAAAACAGTCCACGCGCACGTCATAAAACAGCAACGAGCGGCGTACCGCCGAACCGCAGACAATACAGCCGCCTGACACCAGCGAATCAACCGCCATTCCGCGCATACCCTCTTCATCATAGACAAATTTCGCCGGCGGTGATTGTTCATGCCGCGTCCAGATCGGCCACTCATGATCGTAGATATTCAAGTCCGGGGTCACGTTGGAAAGTCCCAGATTGGCTTCCCAGTAGGAGTCGATAGATCTTATATCGCGCCAATAGGGCAAATTGTGAATGCCCACGCAACTGTGTTCAAAATTTTGTGCAAATACGCGATAGTTTTCAACCAGACGCGGGATTAAATCCTTGCCGAAGTCATGGCTGGAACAGGGATCTTCCGCATCAAGTATCAGCTGCTCGAACAGAAATTTCGTGTTAAATACATAGATGCCCATGCTGACCAATGACTTGCCGGGCTGGTCCGGAATGGCTGCAGGCCTGACGGGCTTCTCGGCGAATTCGACTACCCTTGAGTTATCGTTTACCCCGATTACGCCATACGCAGTCGCGTCGGCGATCGGGACTTCCACACAGGCAATCGTCATGTCAGCCTGATTCTCAGCATGAAAAGCCAGCAATTTGCTGTAATCCATTTTATAAACATGGTCGCCGGACAGGATCAATACAAACTCAGGGTTGTGCTCATGCAAAATATCGAGATTCTGGTAAACAGCATTGGCTGTGCCCTGATAACGGTGTGAATCGCCGGGGCGTTGTTGGGCGGGCAGCAAATTTACAAATTCGCTGAAGTGACCATTCAAAAATGACCAGCCGCGTTTAAGGTGCTGAATCAGCTGATGTGATTTGTATTGTGTTGCCACACCGATATGGCGTACCCCCGAATTGATGCAATTGGACAGTACAAAATCGATGATGCGAAATTTGCCGCCGAAAGGAACGGCGGCTTTGGCGCAGTGATCGGTGAGTTGATACAGCCGGTTGTTATGGCCGCCTGCCAAAACCATCGCATAAGTATTTTTGGTGAGGCCGCTGACGAAACGCGGGGATGGGCCGCCGGTACCGAAGTGATATTTTTTTTGCAGACAACCCGAACCGTTTTTCATTTGGCCCTCATTGATACAGAGATTAATGCAGGCGTTTCACGTCAGTGCCCGGGCCAACCAATATGTAGCGAGTTAAGTCCCTGCCTGCAGTTGCTTAAAATGTCCCATTATCCACAGTTTAATCATCAGCAGGGGGATTCTTGTTGTATACAGGAGAAATGAAATAAAGCGTCAGGAGGCGCCTGTTTTCGTACACGTTGCAATAGCTCATTTCAGATTAAGGCCGGTCTATTGTATGATGCGGCACTTCTAAAAATCTGTAGCGACATGAAATTTCCTGATGTATTCGATGTAATTGTGGTGGGTGGAGGGCATGCCGGAACTGAGGCGGCACTGGCCAGCGCGCGCGCGGGTTGTAAAACCTTGCTGCTGAGCCACAATATCGAGACGCTGGGACAAATGTCGTGCAATCCTTCCATCGGCGGTATCGGCAAAGGTCACCTGGTCAAGGAAGTGGACGCGCTGGGCGGTGCCATGGCGATGGCCACCGATATCGGCGGCATTCAGTTCCGTATCCTGAATTCGAGCAAGGGCTATGCTGTGCGCGCCACCCGTGCGCAGGCTGATCGCATGTTGTACAAGCAGGCCATCCGCACCATGCTGGAAAATCAGCCCGATCTGTGGTTATTCCAGCAGGCGGTGGATGATCTGATTGTAGAGCAGGACAGAGTCACCGGCGTGGTGACACAACTCGGCCTGCGTTTTGGTGCAAAAACGGTGGTGTTGACAGCGGGGACTTTTCTGGGCGGACTGATTCACGTGGGGCAGGCAAATTATCAGGCAGGCCGTGCAGGTGATCCCCCCTCGCTCAGTTTGGCGCATCGCCTGCGCGAGTTAAGTTTGCCGGCAGGGCGTTTGAAAACGGGCACGCCGCCACGCATCGACGGGCGCACCATCGATTATTCCGTGTTGCAGGAGCAGGCAGGAGACGATCCGGTGCCGGTATTTTCCTTTATGGGCAATGCGGCGCAGCATCCGCGCCAATTACCTTGCTGGATCACGGAAACCAGCGAACGTACGCACGACATCATACGTGGCGGTCTGGACAGATCGCCCTTGTTCACCGGCGTGATCGAAGGGGTAGGGCCGCGTTATTGCCCGTCCATCGAAGATAAAATCACCCGCTTTGCCGGCAAGACTTCGCACCAGATTTTTCTGGAGCCGGAAGGATTGACGACACATGAGGTTTATCCGAACGGTATTTCGACCAGCCTGCCTTTTGATGTGCAGCTGGAACTGGTGCGTTCCATCAAAGGCATGGAAAATGCGCATATTTTGCGTCCCGGCTATGCAATCGAATACGATTATTTTAATCCTTGCGGCCTGAAAAGTTCTTTAGAAACAAAGGCAATAGGTGGATTATTCTTCGCCGGGCAAATCAACGGCACGACCGGTTATGAAGAGGCAGCAGCGCAAGGGTTGCTCGCCGGGCTGAATGCATCATTACAGGTGCGTGAAATGGACGCCTGGTGCCCGCGCCGGGATGAAGCCTATCTCGGGGTGCTGGTCGATGATCTGATCACGCAGGGCGTCTCCGAGCCGTATCGCATGTTTACCAGCCGCGCCGAATACCGGTTGCAATTGCGTGAAGACAATGCCGATTTGCGCCTGACCGAGATCGGCCGGAAACTGGGCATCGTTGATGACGCGCGCTGGCAGGCTTTTGAGATCAAGCGCGAGGCGATTGCCATCGAACAGCAGCGTCTGCGCAGCACCTGGCTGAGTCCGCGCAATCTGCCTGCAGAGGAGGCAGAGCGCGTGCTGGGAAAAAATATCGATCACGAATATTCGCTGCACGAATTGCTGCTGCGCCCGGATGTGAACTATGCCGCTCTGATAACCTTGCCGGGTGCGGGAGCCGCAACAGCAGATCCCAGTGTGTCCGAGCAGGTGGAAATTCAGGCCAAATATCAGGGCTATATCGACCGGCAGCACGCAGAAATCAAAAGCGGCGAAAAGAACGAAACGTTGTTGTTGCCGGATAATCTGGATTATCGAGAGGTGCGCGGTTTGTCCATCGAGGTTCAGCAAAAACTAAATGGGCATAAACCTGAAACAGTAGGTCAGGCGGCAAGAATTTCCGGCATCACGCCGGCGGCTATCTCCTTGTTACTGGTGCATTTAAAGCGCGGATTTCGTGATGCCAAACCAGAATAATAACGCTTTGGCCGAAGCGTTGCAGCGCGGGATTCTGCAACTTGGGCTGTCCGTCAGCCGGGAGGCTCAGGAAAGGTTGCTGGCCTATCTGGCCTTGCTGGTGAAATGGAACAAGGTTTATAACCTGACTGCTATCCGCGACCCGCAACAAATGGTCTGTCATCATTTACTGGACAGTCTGGCTGTGATGCCGCATCTGAATGCCGGGCGCTGGCTGGATGTCGGGTGTGGTGCGGGTTTGCCGGGGCTGGTGCTGGCAATTTGTCAGCCGGACTGGCACATCACCTTGCTGGACAGCAACAGCAAGAAAACCGGTTTTGTGCAACAGGTCATCATCGAACTCGGGCTGCGCAATGCTCAGGTGTGCTGCGCCAGGGTGGAGGATTTCCAGGCGACAGAAAAGTTTCAGGGAATTATTTCCCGCGCCTTTACTGAGTTGGGAGATTTTCTGTGCATAACTCGCCATCTGATCGCGGATGACGGTCGCTGGGTGGCCATGAAAGGCCTGCCGGAAAAAGAATTACCCGGCGTGCCGGAAGATTGTGCTGTTGAACAGATCGTCCCTCTTGTCGTGCCGGGGCTGAATGCGGCGCGCTGTCTGGTCATTGCAACACCCGGAGAAAAACATGACTAAAATACTGGCCATCACGAATCAGAAGGGCGGTGTGGGAAAAACCACTACGACCGTGAATCTGGCCGCCAGTCTTGCCGCCTCGAATATGCGCGTGCTGCTGATTGACCTGGATCCGCAAGGCAATGCGACGATGGGCAGCGGGATAGAGAAGCGGGATCTGGAGATCACGGTTTATCATGTGCTGCTGGGTCGCAAAACCATCTCCGAGGCTCGGAAAAGATCCGAGCTGGGCAAATACGATGTGTTGCCGGCCAACCGGGATCTGGCAGGCGCGGAAATTGAGCTGGTCGATTTCTCGCATCGCGAAACGCGATTGCGGGATGCGCTGAAACTGGTCGAAACCGAATACGATTACGTGCTGATCGATTGCCCACCTGCACTTAACTTGTTGACTTTAAATGGTTTATGTGCGGCCAAGTCGGTGATGATTCCGATGCAATGCGAATACTATGCACTGGAGGGCTTGAGCGATCTGGTGAATACCATACGCCGTGTGCGCGCCAGTTTGAATCCGGTTCTGGAAATTGAAGGCCTGCTGCGCACCATGTTTGATCCGCGCAACACGCTGGCGCAGCAGGTATCCAATCAGTTGCAGGAGCATTTTGGCAATAAAGTCTATTGCACCGTGATTCCCCGTAATGTCCGTCTGGCGGAGGCGCCCAGTTATGGTGTTCCCGTGCTGTATCACGACAAGGCTTCCAAAGGGACTCAGGCTTATCTGGCGCTGGCCAATGAGCTGTTGAATATTGCGGCGAAATCCGCAGCGACGCTATAAACCTTAAAACGACATGTCCACGAAAGACACAAAAAATACGAAAAAAGCAAATATCTGATGTGCAATTCACAGGTAAGAATTTTTTTGTGTTTTATTTCGTGCTTTTCGTGGATAAAAGCCGTTTCTAGATAAAGGATTGAAGTATGACAAAACCACAAAAAGGCCTGGGACGCGGACTGGAAGCACTGCTGTCCGGCGGTAAAAGCGAGAAGGACGATGTGCTGCGCGATTTGAGTGTCACCCTGCTCAAACCGGGGAAGTACCAGCCGCGTACCAATATGGACGAAGCGTCGCTGCAGGAACTGGCTTCTTCGATCCGGGTTCAGGGCGTGATTCAGCCCATCCTGGTGCGTCAGTTGATGGATGACAGTTACGAAATCATTGCGGGCGAACGACGCTGGCGCGCTGCACAAATTGCGGGCTTGACTCATGTGCCGGTTCTGGTGCGCAGCGTGGCTGATAAAGCTGCGCTGGCGATGGCGTTGATCGAAAATATTCAACGGGAAAATCTTAATCCGTTGGAAGAAGCGGTCGGGATACAGCGACTGATCGATGAATTTGAGATGACTCATCAGACGGCAGCGGATGCGGTAGGGCGTTCGCGCAGCGCAGCCAGTAATTTGTTGCGCCTGCTCAAACTACCGGCAGTAGTGCAGTCGATGTTGATGGAAAATAAGCTGGATATGGGGCATGCGCGCGCTTTGCTGGCGCTGGAGGGTGCGCAGCAAATAGCGGCTGCGACTAAGATAAGTATTGATGGATTGTCCGTGCGCGAAACGGAAAAACTGATACAAGGCTGGTTGAACCCTAAACCGCCGCATGAAAAAACGGTCAAGAGCCGTGACCTGCTCAATTTGCAGGAAGAATTGTCTGAATATATGGCTGCAAACGTGACAATAAGGGAAAAAAGCAAGGGAGCGGGGCAAATGATAATTGACTATGTCAGCCACGAGCACCTTGAAGAACTCATTGTTAATCTAAAGAATTTCAAAAATTTGGCTTGACTTTTGTTGCTGAAATCAATGACAATGCCGCCCATTCGGAAACGCTAGGGATTGAAAGGTAAATATAATCTTTAGTATGGACGATACAAAAATAACAATAAATCAAGCCTTCAAGAAGGCTGCGCGCTGGCAAATAATCGTAACGCTGGCTTTCTGCGCCATATATCTGCTGTTTAGTAGTGTAAATGCGGCAATTTCCTCATTTTTGGGTGGTGCGGCGGCACTAACAGGCGGTTATGCTGGAGTACTGATGACGCGCAGACGCGTCGATCAGTCGGCAGGCAGTGTGCTGGTTGCTTTGCTCAAGGCAGAAGCCACCAAAATAATGGTGATCTGTTTGCAATTGCTGATGATATTTAAACTTTATAACGGGCTGGTACCAATAGCTCTGATAGGCGGGCTGGCTGCTTCTGTGCTTGTTTCAGGTGCAGGATTAGGGGCTGTAGGGAATAATAAAAAATAACTGGATTACTGAATGTCAACCGAACACGTACTAACACCATCTAGCTATATCACTCATCATTTAACCTTCAATTCCCAGTCTATCGGTAATGGCGGATTCTGGTCCCTGCATATGGATACACTGGTCGTATCCGGTCTGCTCGGTTTAGTTACATTCGGTCTGATGTGGTGGATTGTTCGTGGCGCCACTTCGGGTGTGCCGGGCAAGCGTCAGGCGGCGATCGAATTGCTGGTGGAGTTTGTCGATGATCAGGTAAAGGGAATTTTTCATGGCGACAGGAGCAAGTTTATTGCACCGCTGGCGCTGACTGTATTCGTCTGGGTATTGATGATGAATGCAATGGATTTCCTGCCTATCGACGTGATGGCGTGGGTCTATGAGCACGTATTCGGGCAGGAGCATTTCCGTGCGGTACCGACTTCAGATATTAACGCGACATTCGCGCTGGCGCTGTCGGTATGGTTCCTGATGATTTTCTTCAGTATCAAGGTCAAGGGCCTGGGTGGCTGGATACATGAATTGTTCTGCTCACCGTTCGGTTCAAATCCGTTAGTCTGGCCGGCAAACTTCCTGTTCAACCTGATTGAATATGTTTCCAAGCCGCTGTCACACTCGCTGCGTCTGTTCGGTAATATGTATGCCGGAGAAATCATCTTCCTGTTGTTGGGAATGTGGGCGGCAACCGGTTTGGTCGGCACCATTTTTGGCGCGCTGTTGGGTGTTGGATGGTCCATTTTCCATATCCTGATTGTTGTATTGCAAGCATTTATTTTCATGATGTTGACCGTTGTGTATCTCGCAATGGCACATGAAAGTCACTAGTAGTAGCAATGTAGTCGCAGTAAATTTTATAACTTAGTAAATCGAAAGGAAACACTATGGAAAACTTGGCAGCTTTGGCACAGATTCAAGCGTTCACCGGCATTGGCATCGGCCTGATTATCGGTCTGGGTGCACTTGGTGCTTGTATCGGTATCGGTATTATGTGTAGCAGCTTTTTGGATGGCGCAGCCCGTCAACCGGAAATGATGCCAGTATTGCAAGGTAAAGTATTCCTGTTGCTCGGTCTGATCGACGCGTCTTTCATTATCGGTGTTGGTCTGGCAATGATGTTCGCATTTGCTAACCCGCTGTTGAGCGTAATCGCTAAGTAATTTGAGCTTGGCCAACATTGTCTTGGCCGACGTAAGGAGCTGAAATGGATATTACTTTTACACTGATTGCACAAGCTTTGACGTTTGCCATTTTGATATGGTTTACGGCAAAGTTCGTCTGGCCGCCAGTGATGTCGGCGATTGAAAATCGCCAAAAAACCATAGCTGATGGCTTGGCTGCTGCTGAGCGTGGGAAGCATGATCTTGACCTGGCTGCAAAGCGTTCTGCGGAACTGTTGCGTGAAGCGAAAGAAAAGGCGGCTGATATTCTTGCTGCCGGAGATAAGCGTGCCAGTGAAATCATTGAGGCTGCCAAGCTTCAGGCAAAAGTTGAAGCTGATCGCATCATCGCTGGTGCTACGGCTGAAATCGAACAGGAAGCTTTCCGCGCCAAAGAGCAATTGCGTTCTCAGGTATCTGCAATCGCCCTGGCGGGTGCTGCCAAGATTCTGGGTCGTGAAGTTGATTCCAAGGCGCATAACGACCTGCTCGATAAACTTGTTGCGGAAATGTAATCATCATGTCTGAAGCCATAACAACAGCACGACCCTATGCACAAGCCGCATTTGACGTAGCACAGAGTGCGTCAGATTTAAAGAGTTGGTCTGATGCCATTTCATCGCTGGCTGGTTCAATCAGCCATCCTGATGTGCAAGCTATCATAGACAGCCCGAAAGTTCCGAAGGCTCAACTTGAAAACTTGTTGCTCGGTTTGCTGGGCGGTAAAGCATCGCTTGCGCTGCAAAATTTCGTTCGGGTTCTGGTTGAAAAACGCCGTTTAAGCGAACTGCCGGAAATTTCGGAAATCTTTGAAGCATTGCGCGCAGAAGCAGAAAAGACCGCTCACGTTGTGGTGGAATCAGCTTTTGATTTGACGCCCAAGCAGCAGGAAACGATCAGCGTCTCGATGAAGAAACGCCTGGGTCGTGACATTAAGCTGGTCTGTAGTATCAATAAAGATTTGCTAGGTGGTGTCGTCATTCGTACAGGAGACAGCGTAATAGATGGTTCAGTGCGCACACGTCTGGGCGAAATGGCAACCGCCCTGGCCTGATAATAGATTTATCAAGATAAGGAAATCCAGATGAAGCTTGACCCTTCTGAAATAAGCAATTTGATTCGCAGCCGCATCGATAATTTCGAAGCGCTGACCCAGGCGCGCACCGAAGGTACTGTTGTCAGTGTGACTGACGGTATCGTACGTGTGTATGGTTTGTCCGATGTAATGCAAGGTGAAATGTTGGAATTCCCGGGCAATACGTTCGGTTTGGCATTGAACCTGGAACGTGATTCCGTAGGTGCGGTTATTCTCGGTGAATACGAGCACATTACCGAAGGCGATACTGTAAAGTGTACCGGACGTATTCTGGAAGTACCTGTTGGTCCTGAATTGTGCGGTCGCGTTGTGAACGCGTTGGGACAGCCTATCGACGGCAAAGGCCCGATCAACGCGAAGCTGACCGATAAGATCGAAAAGGTCGCTCCTGGCGTTATCGAGCGTCAATCAGTTGATCAGCCTGTGCAAACCGGTCTGAAGTCAATTGATTCGATGGTGCCGGTTGGTCGCGGACAACGCGAACTGATCATCGGCGATCGCCAAACCGGCAAGACAGCGGTAGCGATTGATGCGATCATCAACCAAAAGGGTCAGGGAATTACCTGTATCTATGTTGCTGTTGGTCAAAAGGCATCGACCGTCGTTAACGTGGTACGTAAACTTGAAGAGCACGGCGCACTGGGTTACACCATCGTGGTTGCTGCGACCGCTTCCGATTCCGCAGCGATGCAATTCCTGGCGCCATACGCCGGTTGCACCATGGGTGAATACTTCCGCGATCGCGGTGAAGATGCACTGATCGTATACGATGATTTGACCAAGCAAGCTTGGGCCTATCGTCAGATTTCATTGTTGCTGCGCCGTCCACCAGGTCGCGAAGCTTATCCTGGCGACGTGTTCTACCTGCATTCCCGTTTGCTGGAACGCGCAGCGCGCGTCAATGCTGACTACGTAGAAAAGTTTACCAAGGGCGAAGTTAAGGGTCGCACTGGTTCACTGACCGCTTTGCCTATCATTGAAACTCAGGCTGGCGACGTTTCTGCGTTCGTTCCAACCAACGTAATTTCGATTACCGACGGTCAGATCTTCCTTGAAACAGACTTGTTCAACGCCGGTATCCGTCCTGCGATCAATGCCGGTGTTTCGGTATCTCGCGTCGGTGGTGCTGCACAGACCAAGGTTATCAAGAAGCTGGGTGGCGGTGTGCGTCTGGCGCTGGCTCAGTATCGTGAATTGGCAGCTTTCGCTCAGTTCGCATCTGATCTGGATGAAGCAACACGCAAACAACTTGAGCGCGGCAAGCTGGTAACAGAACTGATGAAGCAATTGCAATATTGCCCGTTGTCTGTTGCTGAAATGGCTGTTACGTTGTTCTGCGTGAACAAAGGATACTTTGATGACGTTGCAGTGCCTAAAGCGCTGGCATTCGAATCTGCGGTACATGCTTACCTGAAGTCCAAAAACAAGGAATTGATGGATACGATTGAATCCAAAAAAGACCTGAGTGCGGATAATGAAAAGCTGTTGTCTGCTGCGATTGAGGAATTCAAAGCAACTGCAGTTTATTAAGGCGGGGTGAGAAATGGCTGGCAGTAAAGAAATCCGCACGAAAATCAAGAGTGTAGAAAATACACGCAAGATTACACGCGCCATGGAAATGGTTGCCGCTGCCAAGATGCGCAAGGCACAAGAGCGCATGCGCGCTGCCCGTCCTTACGCGGAGAAGATTCGCGTAGTGGCGGCTCACTTGTCTCAAGCACATCCTGAATACAAGCATGCTTTTCTGGTAAAACGGGAAAGCATCAAGAAGGTTGGCATTATTCTGATTACCTCGGACAAGGGGTTGTGCGGTGGTTTGAACAGCAACTTGCTTCGTCTGGTCGTAAGCCGAATGAAGAACTGGGATTCAGAGGGCAAGAAAATTGCAGTTTGTGCCATCGGCAACAAGGGTTTGGGCTTCATGAATCGAATGGGTGCGGAAATCAAGTCAAACCTGATCGGTTTGGGCGATGCACCGCATGTGGAGAGCCTGATTGGCGCGGTTAAGGTTATGCTTGATGCTTATGTGGACGGCGAAATCGATGCCATTCACATTTGCTACAACCATTTTGTGAACACCATGAAGCAGGAGCCTTGTGTTGAGCAGTTGCTGCCGTTAAGTAGCGAGCAGCTGGGCGCACCGCGAGGCAATTGGGATTATCTTTACGAGCCTGAAGCCAAAGTCGTTATCGATGAATTGTTGTTGCGCTACATCGAATCTCTGGTTTACCAGGGCGTTGTAGAAAATATGGCTTCCGAACAGAGTTCGCGTATGGTGGCGATGAAATCCGCATCTGACAATGCCAAAAGCGTTATCGCTGATCTCAAGCTGGTATACAACAAGGCGCGTCAGGCAGCAATTACCCGCGAGATTTCCGAGATTTGCAGCGGAGCGGCGGCGGTTGGCTAATTGCGTGACTGTATATTTGAATACAGCGGTAACCAAATTTAATTTAGATGGGGAATTTTAAAATGACTCAAGGTAAGATTGTTCAGTGTATTGGTGCGGTGGTGGATATTGAATTTCCACGCGACCACATGCCTAAAGTTTACGATGCGCTCACGCTGCAAATTGCTGCGGGTTCTATTGCAGAAGTCGGTTTGACTTTTGAAGTTCAACAGCAGTTGGGTGATGGTGTTGTTCGTACCATTGCCATGGGTTCTTCAGATGGTCTGCAGCGCGGTATGGCTGTATCCAACACCCATAGCCCGATCTCCGTTCCGGTCGGTGCAGGCACGCTGGGCCGTATCATGGACGTGTTGGGTCGTCCAATCGATGACGCAGGTGAAATTCCTTGCGAAGAACGTCGTCCGATTCATGCTAAAGCGCCAAAGTTTGACGAATTGTCTCCTTCAGTGGATCTGCTGGAAACCGGTATCAAGGTGATTGATCTGGTTTGCCCGTTCGCTAAGGGTGGTAAGGTTGGTCTGTTTGGTGGTGCGGGTGTGGGCAAGACCGTTAACATGATGGAACTGATCAACAATATCGCTAAGCAGCATAGCGGTTTGTCCGTATTTGCTGGTGTTGGTGAGCGTACCCGTGAAGGTAACGACTTCTACCACGAAATGAAGGACTCAAACGTTCTGGACAAAGTATCCATGGTGTTCGGTCAGATGAATGAACCGCCTGGCAACCGTCTGCGCGTAGCCTTAACTGGCTTGACTATGGCTGAAAAGTTCCGTGACGAAGGCCGTGACATCTTGTTCTTCGTTGACAACATCTACCGTTACACACTGGCCGGTACTGAAGTATCTGCGCTGCTGGGTCGTATGCCATCCGCTGTAGGTTACCAGCCAACGCTGGCTGAAGAAATGGGCCGCTTGCAAGAGCGTATCACTTCAACCAAGGTAGGTTCGATCACGTCGGTTCAGGCTGTTTACGTGCCAGCGGATGACTTGACCGATCCTGCTCCTGCGACTACCTTCTTGCATCTGGATTCGACCGTTGTGTTGTCTCGCGACATCGCATCATTGGGTATCTACCCGGCCGTTGATCCGCTGGATTCTTCTTCACGTCAGCTGGATCCGTTGGTTGTCGGCGAAGAACATTATTCAGTTGCACGTCGCGTTCAGCAAAATCTGCAAAGATACAAAGAGTTGCGTGACATCATCGCGATTCTGGGTATGGACGAACTGGCACCGGAAGATAAATTGGCTGTTGCACGCGCCCGTAAGATCCAGCGTTTCCTGTCTCAACCTTTCCACGTTGCTGAAGTATTTACCGGCAGCCCGGGCAAGTATGTGACATTGAAAGAAACGATCAAGGGTTTCAAGGGCATCGTTGACGGCGATTACGATCACTTGCCTGAGCAAGCGTTCTACATGGTTGGCACCATAGAAGAAGCAGTCGAAAAAGCCAAGACACTCTAATAAAGGGGACAGCCATGG
Organism: Pseudomonadota bacterium; assembly: GCA_026399735.1. Lineage (GTDB taxonomy): Bacteria > Pseudomonadota > Gammaproteobacteria > Burkholderiales > Gallionellaceae > Gallionella. The sequence continues at coordinate 45,556 of JAPLQK010000024.1, read as the reverse complement.
CAATGACAGTACACGTCGATGTAGTAAGTGCGGAGGAATTGATTTTCTCCGGACTTGCAGAAATAGTCATCGTTCCGGGAGAAATGGGTGAACTGGGGATTTATCCCCGGCATACACCCTTGTTGACTCGCATCAAGCCGGGTTCAGTCAGAATTCGACGTCCGGATCAGGCTGGTGAAGAGTTGATCTATGTTTCCGGTGGCATGCTTGAAGTGCAGCCCGATGTCGTGACGATTCTTTCAGACACCGCCATTCGTGGCAAAGATCTGGATGAAGCGCGTGCAATGGAAGCCAAACAGGCAGCCGAAGAAGCGATGAAGAACCGTACTTCTGATCTCGATTACGCACAGGCAGAATCGGAATTGGCGCAAGCGATTGCACAATTGCGACTGATTGCGCAAATTCGCAAGCAGGTCGGTCATTAGTATCAAGTATCAGTTCAGAGAAAGCAGCCTAGGCTGCTTTTTTTGTGCCAAAAAAACAGTTTTCAGTTGCCGGTATCCTGTTTTCAGTTTCAGGTAAACTACGCACTTAAACAGGGAACTGTAAACAGAAAACGGGTGATTATGAATCTTCTCGACGTGGTTATTCTCGCGGCCGGCAAGGGCACACGCATGTACTCCGATAAACCCAAAGTTTTGCATGCACTGGCAGGCAAAGCGATGGTTCAGCATGTGGTGGATTGCGCGAAAAAGCTTGATCCGCAGCAAATCGTCGTTGTGTATGGTCATGGCGGTGACGCAGTTCCTCTCGCATTAAAAACATCTGATGTATTGTTTGCGATCCAGGAGCCGCAACTTGGCACAGGCCACGCCGTTCAGCAGGCCATGTCACACCTTGATGACGAGGGACAGACGCTGGTGCTGTATGGCGATGTGCCGCTGATACAACATGCAACCTTGCATCAGATGCAGCAAGCGGGCAGCGGTCTGACCTTGCTTACGGTCAATATGGACAATCCTGCCGGTTATGGTCGCATCGTGCGAAACGGACAGGGTGATGTGACGGGGATTGTGGAGCAAAAGGACGCCACAGAGGATGAGTTGCTGATCAGGGAAGTAAACACCGGCATTATGCTGGCTCCGACCCGACAGCTGAGAACATGGCTGGCCAAATTGCGTACCAATAACAGCCAGGGCGAATATTATCTGACCGATATCGTTGGGATGGCCGTTGCTGACGGCATCGCGGTTCACACCGCACAGCCCGGCCAGGAATGGGAAATTCACGGCATAAACAGCAAGTCGCAGTTGGCAGTTCTGGAACGTACCTGGCAGCAAGTTGAAGCTCAACGGCTACTGTCACAAGGAGTGACACTGGCTGACCCTGATCGTATTGATGTGCGCGGGGCGCTTGGTTGCGGGCGCGATGTGGAAATTGACGTTGGTTGCATCTTTGAAGGCAACGTTACACTGGGAAACAGGGTGCAAATCGGCGCGTATTGCATCATCAGAAATGCCTCCATCGCCGACGGCACGCAGATTGCACCGTATAGCCATATCGATTCGAGCGATGTCGGTGAAAACTGCCGTATCGGTCCCTATGCGCGCCTGAGGCCGGGATCAAAACTACACGATGATGTTCATGTCGGCAATTTTGTCGAAATCAAGAACAGTGAAATCGACAAGGGAAGCAAGGCCAATCATTTGAGTTATATTGGTGACACGACGATAGGCAGCAGGGTAAATATCGGCGCGGGAACCATCACCTGTAATTACGACGGTGCCAACAAATTCAGGACGATCATCGAAGACGACGTGTTTATCGGTTCTGATACACAACTCGTCGCGCCTGTGACCGTCGCAAAGGGTTCCACCATTGGTGCCGGATCGACTATAACGCGCAATACGCCTGAAGGTGAACTTACCTTGTCGCGCAGCAAACAGATGACGATCAGCGGATGGTCAAGGCCGGTCAAGAAAGCGATTAGTAAGTAGTGAGTGGGGAGTCGTAAGTAGCTTGCATTGACTTACCACTTACCACTTACCACTTACCACTTACCACTTACCACTAACAACTTTTTAGGTTATCTATCATGTGTGGAATCGTAGGCGCAGTAGCACAACGCAATGTTGTTCCTATCCTTTTGGAAGGATTGCAGCGACTGGAATATCGGGGCTATGACTCAGCAGGACTGGTCGTGGTACATGACGGTCGTCTGGAGCGGGTCAGAAGCACCGGGCGTGTCGCCGAGCTCGTGATCAAGAGTGCAGATACCCGCGGATTGATCGGTATCGCGCATACCCGATGGGCGACGCATGGCATACCGAGCGAACGCAATGCGCATCCACACATGAGCTGCGATTTGATTTCGGTTGTGCATAACGGCATTATTGAAAACTACGAAATGTTGCGTACCCGCCTGACGGCAGACGGATACGAATTCACCTCAGACACGGATACGGAAGTCATTGCACATCTTGTTCACAGTCATTATGTGACCGGCAAGTCTTTGCTGGATGCGACCCGTGCGGCGCTGACTGAACTGATTGGCGCCTATGCCATCGGGGTTATTGCTGCAGATAATCCGGATCAGCTGATTTGCTCGCGACGCGGTAGTCCCTTGCTGATGGGAATCGGTATCGGTGAAAATTTCATCGCGTCGGATGTGTCGGCATTATTGCCCGTGACAAGTCGGGTCATCTATCTTGAAGAAGGGGATGTGGTTGAAATCGAGCGGCTGAGTTATCGCATTTACAATGCTGCCGGCAATCTGATTGTGCGCCCTGTTCAGATCAGCGAAATCAGCAACGAAAGCGTGTCGCTGGGGAATTATCGCCACTACATGCAGAAGGAAATTCACGAACAACCTCAGGCGATAGCAGATACTCTCGAAGCCGTCTGCAACAGTCAATCCATCGTTCCGGGAATATTTGGTGCCGAAGCCGCCGCATCTTTTTTGGCAATTGACAGTATTTTAATTCTGGCTTGCGGCACCAGCTATCACGCAGGACTGGTCGCGCGCTACTGGCTGGAGGAAATTGCCGGTATTCGATGCACGGTGGAAATCGCCAGTGAATATCGTTACCGAACCAGTGTTCCGGATCCGAAAACGCTGGTTGTGGTGCTTTCACAATCGGGTGAAACAGCCGATACGCAGGCAGCACTCAATCACGCGATTGCATTGGGCCATATTCACACACTTGCAATCTGTAACGTGCCGGAAAGTGCGCTGGTCAGGCTGGCCAAGTTGCGTTTCCTGACGCGCGCGGGCCCGGAGATCGGCGTGGCTTCAACCAAGGCGTTTACCACGCAGCTGGTAGCGCTGTTCCTGTTGACGCTGGTGTTGGCCAAGCAGCGAAATCGTTTGACGTTTGAGGCCGAACAGCAGCATTTGCAGGCGTTGCGTCATTTGCCGGCCGCCACACAAAAGGTACTGGATCTGGAACCGCAGATCGCAAAATTGGCCGAGCAGTTTGCCAATAAGCAGCATGCCTTGTTCCTGGGACGCGGCCTGCATTATCCGATCGCGCTGGAAGGTGCGCTCAAGCTCAAGGAGATTTCGTATATTCATGCTGAAGCTTATCCTGCCGGAGAGCTCAAACACGGGCCGCTGGCACTGGTTGACAAGGATATGCCGGTGATCTCGGTCGCACCGAATGATGTGCTGCTGGAAAAATTGAAATCAAATCTGCATGAAGTCCGCGCACGTGGTGGCGAGTTGTATGTATTCGCCGATGCGAATACGCATATTCGTGCGGAAGATGGCGTTCACATCATGCAAATGCCCGAACACGCAGGTTACCTGAGTCCCATCCTGCACACGATTCCGCTGCAAATGCTGGCATATTACGTGGCGCTGCAAAAAGGTACCGATGTAGACAAGCCTCGTAATCTTGCGAAGTCCGTCACGGTAGAGTGATGGATTGTTGCAATTTCGCCAGATTTATGGCGAATTCAATTCTAACTTGTAAGATACAAGATGGAAAGTTCAGGCCCGCTTTCCGAATAAATTCCGCTGCTGAACGGGCGGAAAGCGCTAATGGCGAATTTCGCTGGTCGCCACTGCTGCGGTCACAGAAAATATCTGTGCCGCATCGACCTTGTCGAATTCGTAGCGGTGATTGCAGAATTCACAATGCACCTCGATGGTTTGTCGTTCGGTCAGGATAGCCTCGACTTCCTCAATGCCGAACATTTGCAGCATCTGCGCGACGTTGTCGCGGGTACAGGTGCAATGGAACGAAACAGGCTGCTCTTCAAATAAGCGCACATCTTCCTCGTGGAAGAGCCTGTGCAGCAACGCCTCAGTCGGCAACTGCATCAGCTCATCAGGACGCAATGTGTCAGCCAGTTGTGTGAAGCGCGACCAGGCATCGGCATCACTTTCAGCCTGATCAGGCAGCTTCTGCAGCAGCATCCCTGAAGCCGAGTTTTCGTCGGCCGCCAGCCACAACCGGGTCTCCAATTGTTCGGAACGGGACAGGTAGTTCTGCAAAATTTCTGCAACACTCTCCCCTTCCAGTTCTACGATACCCTGATAAGCCGGTTTGCCATCCTTTTGGACGAGCGTGATGACGAAGCGCCCGTCCCCGAAAAGTTCAGATAAACTGCCTTGCAACAAGCCCTCCCACTTCGCGGTTGCACGCAGTTTCAGGTTTCCGCTGCATTCCACTACCAGCAATTTGATCTGGCCAGTTCCCTGTATTTGCAACAGGAGCGAGCCGTCCAGTTTGAGCGTGGCAGCCAGCAGCACAGCGGCCGCAGTCAACTCCCCCATCATCTGGCGTAACAGTGGCGGGTAGTCGTGGCGTTTCAGCACGCTGCGCCATGAGGTGTCCAGATGCACACGTTCACCGCGGATCGGTGCATGTTCGAACAAGAAGCGGCGCAGAGAGTCAGGATGAGATTTCATGGCTGTGATAATAACATGCAACGGCAATAACCCGGCTCAACCAGTGTTGACTGTGTATTCCGATGAACTCCGCCACTCATTCCAATCCCAAACCCGCCACTGATTCCGAACCCAAACCCGCCACCCGTTCCGACATAAACCCGCCACTCGGGCGAGTCTAAATTGCCATTACTATTTAGTTATATCAGAAAGGCGGATCGCTAAATCTCACACCTGCTGCAATTTTCGACAATCGTTGCGCCTGTTCTTGCTGATCGTAATGTCGGTGAATCTGCCCGCAGTAATGCGCCTCGAAGCGAAAGACCAACTCGTGCAGAAAGTCGAGCACTTCAACGGCAGCTTCGTCAGATAGATGTGGCAAATCCGATGGCAACAGCGGATGCATTTTGGAAGTATCGGGCATATCAAACCTCTTGGTGATTTTGTCAGGGAACGCTTTTAAGTGATAGAAGTTTTATTCTTGGCGCGCATCTTGCGCATCGACTCCCCTTTGAGCTCGATCCGGTTCGATCCGCCGACCAGACGGTCCAGAATCGCATCCGCCACCGTCGGGTTGCCGCCACTCAAATAATCGTGCCAACGGTTCACCGGCAATTGACTGGTCAGCAAGGTCGAACGATTGCCGCAACGCTGCTCAATCACCTCCAGCAAATCATTCCGGCCCACCGCATTGAGCGTCGCCATCCCAAAGTCATCCAAAATTAAAAGATCGACCTTGGCCAGCTGAGCGAGCCGCTTGCGAAAACTGCCGTCCCCATGCGAAACCGCCAGATCTTCCAGCAACAGCGGCAACCGCTGGAACAGCACCGTCAATCCTTGACGGCATGCCTGATTTCCCAGCGCGCAACCCAGCCACGTCTTGCCGCAGCCCGTAGGTCCCGTGATGATCAGATTGATGCCGTTTCTGATCCAGTCGCACAATGCCAACGATGCGACCTCACTATGATCCAACCCTCGTCCCGCCCGATAGATTGAACAGTTTGATGCGTTACTGCGGCAGGATTGAGATATGTAATAAAATGCCAGCATCTCCTCTCGACAGCGTTAATTGGCGAAAAGTAGGTTTCTGGTAGACTGAAAAAACCACTTAGGCGAAAACTCGAACGTCCGCTTTTTTGCCGCGCAATAATACGGGTCGATGGACTAGGGTAAGGGCAATATCTGACAATCTGAATTTACTTGAGTATCAATTACAATGCAAACCGCAGCTAAAAATAACATCAAGAAAAAAATTCCATTTCTTCGCCGGAAGATTTTGTTAGTTGAAGATAGTAGAACTTTTCAGAATATTTTCAAAGCAACGCTAAGTGAGGATGACTGTGAGCTGTTTGTTTGCAGCAATGGCGAAGACGCACTAAAACTAATTAGCAGCCAATACGTTGATTTCGTTTGTGCCAGTTATTATTTGCCTGACATAGGCGGCATCGAGCTATGCCGTAGAGTGCGCGACCTAACACAACATGCCCCGAAGCCCTTTGTACTGATAGCTTCCGGTGACAGTACGAATGACCTTGTTGATGCACTTCCCGCTGGTGTGACAGATGTTTTTCGCAGAAAGGATATTGATCAGCTTCTGGCCTTTATAAAGCGCTTTCCCTCAGCGCATACAAGAATCTTCGGGCGCGTGCTGTACGTTGAAGACGAAAGAAGCCAGCGTCTTATTCTCAAGGCAATACTTGAGAATCGTGGGCTTGTAGTCGATGCATTTTCATCAGCAGAAGCAGCTTTATTGCAATTTCATGAAAATGACTACGACTTAGTGCTGACGGACATCGTACTTGAGGGCACGATGAGCGGGGTTGCACTGGCAAATCAAATTCGCCGCCGGACAGATTCTAAAGGAGATATTCCTATTATAGCTGTGACGGCTTTTAACGATCCTACGCGTCGCCTCGAATTATACAATCTGGGCGTGACTGACTACATCCTAAAGCCAATAGCGGAGAACGAACTGTTGGTGCGCATATCATCTCTGCTGGAAAATCGTCGTCTTCTTGCCAAGGTCGAATTTGACCTGCAACAACACCATAATGAAGAATTGGCTCGTAGCGATTCCCGTTTTGAAGCCTTATTTGTCAATTCGACCGAAGCGATAGCGATGTACGAAATGATCTATGGTGCAGACGGATTTCCCGTGGATTTCCGGACAATCAAAGTAAATCCTTTCTTTGAAAAACATACCGGACTTACTGTAAATCAGGTTCTCGGTAAGCTGTCCGGCGAAATCTATGGCTCGATTGATTCCTTGCTGCTCAACACTTTTGTGCGTGTCATCGAAACCGGTAAGCCTGAAGAATTCGAATATTACTTTGCGCCAAAGCAAAGACAATTTCATATTCAAGCTTTTGCGCTGGAGGGACGTTTTTTCGCCACGATGTGTGACGATATCACTGAACGAAAATTGATTGAAGATCGCCTGCGGGAATCGTCTGTTGCATTTGAAACTCACGAAGCCATCGTGATCACCGATGTTAACGCCAACATTATTCGCGTCAACAAAGCGTTTCAGGACATTACCGGTTATAGCTCGGAAGACGTATTGGGCAAGAATCCGCGTATTTTCGGCTCCGGACGTCAGGATAGAAAATTTTATGAGGACATGTGGCAGCAACTGTTGACCCACGGCACTTGGAGCGGCGAGATATGGGATAAACGCAAGAGCGGACAGATTTATCCAAAGTGGCTGACCATTACTGCTGTAAAGGATAATACTGAAAAAATCACCGCCTACGTTGCCATTTTTAGCGACATTACCGAACGAAAAAAAGCCGATGAAGAAATTCATAATCTTGCGTTCTATGATGCGTTGACCCACCTACCCAATCGACGCTTACTGATAGATCGTCTGCGCTCGGCACTATCAACGACTGCGCGCAACCATCAATATGGCGCGATCCTGTTTCTTGATCTGGATAGATTCAAAACCATTAACGATACTCTAGGTCATGATTATGGTGATTTGTTATTGATTGAAGTAGCTCAGCGCATCCAGTCTTGCATACGTGAAGTAGATACCGTAGCTCGTTTGGGCGGTGATGAGTTTGTTGTTTTGCTTGAAGAAATTGATGAAAACACGGAGGAAGCGTCACGCAAAGTTGCGATGATTGCCGAGAAAATACGTGTCGCGCTAACGCTGCCATACCAGCTAAATGGTAATGAACAGCACAGCTCACCCAGTATCGGAGTGTGTTTGTACCTCGGCAATAAAGAGTCCGCTGATACACTTCTAAAACATGCCGACATGGCAATGTACCAAGTCAAAGATAACGGGCGAAATGCAGTGCGTTTCTTTGATCCTGCGATGCAGTTGGCAGTTGAAACCCGGGCTGCGCTGGAAGCTGACTTGCGTCATGCTGTCCCTGATCGGCAACTGCAATTGCACTATCAGATACAGGTAGATAACGAACTTCGTCCGATTGGGGCAGAGGCATTGATACGTTGGATACATCCGACGCGCGGGATGATTTCCCCGATTAAATTCATTCCGATTGCAGAGGAAAGCTCGTTAATCCTCGAACTGGGAGATTGGGTGCTGGATACTGCTTGCAGCCAACTTGGCGTTTGGGCATCTTCCGAGAAGACTCGTCACCTGACACTTGCTGTGAATGTGAGTGCTCAACAATTCAAGCAGCATGACTTTGTGGAAAAAGTATCTTCCGTGCTGCGCATGCATGAAGTGTTGCCGTCCAGTTTAAAACTTGAGTTAACCGAGAGCGTGGTGCTGAATGATGTTGCCGACATAGTGACTAAGATGCATGCTTTAAAAGCGCTCGGTGTCATGCTGTCGATGGATGATTTCGGCACGGGCTATTCGTCCTTGTCGTACTTGAAGCAATTGCCGCTGGACCAGATTAAGATAGATCAGAGCTTTGTCCGTGACATGACCACCGATCCAAATGATGCGGTTATGGTAAAAACCATCATCGATTTGGCGATAAACTTCCGACTGAATGTGATTGCCGAAGGAGTCGAGGTTGAAGCGCAACTGGTTATGCTTAAAAAATATGACTGCATGGCTTATCAGGGATACTTTTTTAGCAAACCGGTTCCAATTGAGCAGTTTGAGGTATTGTTAGAACAAAGCTGATTCAGCTATCTGGGAGGTCAGATAACGGAAATGGCTCGAAAACTACATCAGCTATGGAGAACGCGCTCAAGCGAGATTATCAAGCGATGTCGGGAATGGTTTTTGGAGAGGTGCCTGATTTTGCCGATGTTATTGAAGCAACATGACAACTTGATCTGAGCAACTGATTAATCAAAATATCTAATGGCTGACCATGTGGCTCGACTTTCGCTGGATGCGTTTGTTAATATGCCGACTGCCGTTGGTTGCCGCGCTCATGTCGAACTTGATGAAATGGAGTGGCCTATCCAGTTATCAACGCAGGAAAAGTCTGCCACATTGAGCTGGTTTATGCCAACCAGGCATTGACGCAATTGACCGGTATAGATGTTTCTTCTTTATTGGGCAAGGCCGTGCAAGACCAAGACTTTCCGAAGCCAATAAAGGATGCCACCGAAGTACTAAGACAGGCGCTTTTGACCGGCGCACCAGGACTATTTGAATCCGAAATTGTGGATGCAGATGGCACTGTTAAGCACTACCACACAAGTGTTGTGCCGGAATTCGGGACGCTGGGAGAGGTGGAAACGATATTGACCATTTCGCGTAATATTTCCGCACTTAGCTGCGTTGTCAGTGAGGGCAGTTTGTTCGCGACAGCGAGCACCTTTATTATAGAAACCGATAATCAGGGTGTTATCCCTTTTTCGTGTTTGAATGCTAGCCATTACACACCTCCCCGTTTGCCATTGGAATTCCAAAATGGGTGAATGAATTTTTCATGTCGCGTTTAATGACTTTCCATATATACAGAATCTTCCTACCGCCAAATGGACGGAAGTAATGAACGCCTTCGATTAGCACGCTGTCATAATTTTTAATAAGTGAACAAGTTGGATTTTACGTAGTCACCAAAAGGTCACCAAGACTTTTTGGAAGATTTCGATGACCTCAAGTCACATGACCATAAGTCTGAATTTGGTGCGCTCGGCGGGAGTCGAACCCACGACCCTCGGCTTCGGAAACCGATACTCTATCCAGCTGAGCTACGAGCGCGTATTTTGAAAAGGCACGAATACTACAAATTGAACCAACGGTCATTTTACACTATAACGCCCGAATGACCGTAAGCTTCGGAAACCAATACTCTATCCAAATGAGCTACGGGCGCGTATGGTGAAAATTGCAATTGTTACAACCCGAACTTACAGAAAAATTATTTATTACATTGCAAAAGCGGGCGAAGCATAGCGGTTTTTAGTGTGTTCGTCCATGACTAGCCTTGATAGCGGCGGGAATATTGTGGAAAATGCGCACAGCTATTCTTGTCTGTTTGTAATACCATATCCACATGTTTACCAATCCAGATACTGAAGCCATCCGCCTGATGCTGCAACAAATACACACTGTTGCGGTGGTCGGCTTGTCCTCCAACGAATCCCGTCCGAGTTTTCGGGTGGCAAAAGGACTGCAAAGTCTGGGATATCGTATTATTCCCGTACGCCCCATGATTAACGAAGTATTGGGTGAAAAAGCCTGGCCGGATCTGGAAAGCCTGCCGGAAATACCGGATATGGTGGATGTATTTCGTGCCGCCGAGCATGTTCCTGCCATCGTGGAGATCTGCATTAATTTAGGCATTAAACGGCTCTGGCTGCAAGATGGCGTTATTCACGAAGCGGCAGCGATACGCGCACAGCAGGCAGGTATCATCGTGGTCATGGATCGCTGTGTGTGGCGCGACTGCATGCAGCTTTGCGCTCAATGACGCTTCAGGAAAAGCCGCGTTGCGTATGGGCGGACAATGATGCCTTGTACCGGCAATATCATGATACAGAATGGGGCGTGCCGCTCCGCAACGATCAGCGCCTGTTCGAATTTCTGATTCTGGAGGGTGCACAGGCCGGTTTGAACTGGATTACCATCTTGCGGAAACGCGAAAATTATCGCGCGGCCTTTGATAATTTTGATGCTGTGCGCATTGCGGCTTACGACACTGATAAAATAGCGGCGCTGATGCTCAATGCGGGCATTGTGCGCAACCGGCTCAAACTGCAATCAACGGTTGTCAATGCGCAACAATACCTGCGTGTGCAGCATGAGTTTGGCAGTTTCGCGAATTTTTTATGGCAGTTTGTTGGCGGCAAACCGGTGCAAAACAACTGGTGTAGTCCGGCTGAGGTGCCGGCGAGTACGCCCCAATCGGATGCGATGAGTCGCGAGTTAAAGCGCAGGGGTTTCAAATTTGTCGGGACGACGATTTGCTACGCTCTGATGCAGGCGACCGGCATGGTCAATGACCATACGCAGGATTGCTTTCGGCATGCAGAACTCAAATGCTTTCCTGTCGTTTGAATGTGTAGCTATAATAAAAGTACAAAGGAATCAATAGGATGTTATTGAAATTTACCAAGATGCACGGTGCCGGCAATGATTTCGTGGTGCTGGATGGCATACGACAGCGCATTTCGCTAAGTCAGGAACAGATGCGCTTGCTGGCTGACCGGCATTTCGGTGTGGGTTGCGATCAGATATTGCTGGTTGAAAAAGCACATGATGCAAGTGCAGATTTTCGTTACCGCATCTTCAATGCCGATGGCGGCGAAGTTGAGCAATGCGGCAACGGTGCGCGCTGCTTTGTGCATTTTGTGCATGACCAGAAATTAACCGGCAAACCGGAGATCGTGGTCGAAACGAAAAATGGTTTAATCAGGCCGCGCCTGGAAGAAGATGGTCGGGTGACGGTGAATATGGGTGCGCCGGTGTTTGATGCGGCACGCCTGCCCTTTACCGACGGTACGGGGGCGGCAAGTGAACCGCTGGATGTGTCAGGCCGGATGCTGACCATCAGTGCGTTATCCATGGGCAATCCGCATGCCGTACTGGTCGTTGAGGATATTGAGTCTGCAGCCGTCGGGGAAATTGGCCCCTTGATCGAGCGACACCCGCGCTTTCCGAAACGTGTCAATGCAGGCTTCATGCAGGTGATGGACAGGCAAAGTGTGCGGCTGCGCGTGTATGAACGTGGTTCCGGCGAGACGCTGTCTTGCGGGACGGGCGCTTGTGCTGCGGTGGTGGCAGGTATCAGACTTGGTTTGCTGGACAGCCCTGTGACGGTTGCGACACATGGCGGCACGTTGATTATTGCCTGGGGCGGCGAAGATACGCCGGTATTGATGACAGGGCCTGCAATCAGTGTATTCTCGGGCGAAATTAATTTATAAGGTATGAGCATGAATTCAGAAGATGTTGCACATTATTTGTTGAATACGCCGGAGTTTTTTGAGGAGCATGTCGAGACGCTGGCGCAAATCACACTGCCGCACCCGCATGGCGGGCGTACGATTTCGCTGAGTGAGCGTCAGTTGTTTGCCTTGCGCGAGAAGAACAAGGTGCTGGAAAAGCAACTGTACGAGATGCTCGAATTCGCCAAAGAAAATGACGCGCTGCAGTATAAAGTGCATGAATTTACAACGATGCTGTTTGCCGCTCGCGATCTGGCCACTTTGCAGGAAATGCTTCCTCATTTGTTGCGCGAGATTTTTTCTGTGCCGCATGTGGCGATGCACCTCTGGCAGACCAGTCCTCCCAGTATGGAAGTGCTGATGTTTACCGATGCGCAAGCTAAACCAGTTTGTCTGCATCAGGCAGCGCACGATACGGCGAGCTGGTTCGGTGAAAGCGCGAAGCAGCTGCATTCTTTTGCGTATCTGCCGTTGCATGCTGGCAGCGTTTCCATCGGCCTGCTGGTGCTGGCTTCCGAGGATAAGCAGCGCTTCTATCCGGAAATGGGCACGGTGTTCCTGCAACGTATCAGCGACGCCGCCAGCAGCGCGCTGCATCCGTATCTCGATCACTAATCAGCGTGAGGCCGGTATGAGCACAGGCCTTAACAATGAGTATTTACAGGGCTATCTGGCGTGGCTGCTAGGTGAGAAGCGTTATTCGAAGCTGACCGCCGAAAATTACGCGCGCGATTTGCAACATCTGTTTGAACTGAGTGGCAATACGCAGCTAAACGAGCTCAAGGTTTATCATATCCGCCGCTACATTGCGCAACTGCATAGTTCAGGTTTGGGCGGACGTTCGCTGTCGCGTCTGTTATCGGCCTGGCGCGGTTTTTATAATTATCTGCTGCGCAATCACGGTTTTACCGACAATCCTTGTGTCGGCTTGCGTGCGCCAAAATCAGCCAAAGCTTTGCCGCAAGTGCTGTCGCCCGACCAGGCGATACGCATGGTGGACTTGCCGTGCGATGCGCCTGATTCGATACGCGACAAGGCGATGTTCGAACTGTTTTATTCATCAGGACTGCGGCTGGCTGAATTGCTCGGTCTCGAACTTGAGTCTATGCGAGCGGACATCGGCGCAGGCGAAGTGCGCGTGACCGGCAAGGGCAACAAGACGCGTATCGTGCCGCTGGGCAGCTTTGCTGTCAGCGCGTTAAATGAGTGGCTGGCTGTGAGGCCGCAGCTGGCCAATGCGGGCGAGACTGCACTGTTCGTTGGTGCGCGAGGGGCGCGAATTTCGCCGCGCGTAGTGCAACTACGCATGAAGCAATGGGGAGTCAGGCAAGGGATCGCCAGCAACGTGCACCCGCATGTGTTGCGTCACTCGTTTGCCACCCATGTGCTGCAATCTTCGGGCGATCTGCGTGCGGTACAGGAAATGCTCGGGCACGCCAGTATTTCCACCACGCAGGTTTATACCCACCTTGATTTTCAATATCTGAGCAAAATTTACGACGCCGTGCATCCGCGCGCCAAGAGAAAACCATGACCGGAAAAAATTCAAGTAAATCAAATACTAACAAAAATCGCTCACCCTCTACGCCGCACCGTGCATCCCAGGGCAATCGCGATTTTCGCAAACGCACGCGGCGGGATGAGCGTCCATCCGAGGCACCCCAAGTACGAAGCATGCCTGTCGTCGGTGATGCTGGTGCGCAGGTTGCGATTATCCTCAGAGAGGGACGTGAAAAATCGTTGCTGCGTCGTCACCCGTGGGTGTTTTCCGGTGCAATCGAGCGCATCGATGGTGCGCCTGCCAGCGGCGATACCTTGCAGGTTATGGATTCAACCGGAAAGTTCATTGCCTGGGCCGCCTACAACGCCGCCTCGCAAATCACTGCGCGGGTCTGGTCATGGAATCCGGATGAAGCGATTGATGCCGCCTTTTTCCGCCGCAAAATTAGCACGGCGATCGCCGCGCGAACCGGACTCAATCTGGCGAAAAACAGCAGCGGCATGCGCCTGATTCATGCCGAATCTGACGGGCTGCCGGGGCTGATTGTGGATCAATACGGCGACGTGCTGGTGATGCAGGTCGGCAGCGCGGGTGCGGAACACTGGCGCGAGGCGATCGCGGATATTTTGCAGGAGCTTTGCAGGCCGGCATGTATTTACGAGCGCTCGGACTCCGATTCGCGCACGCTGGAAGGTCTTGAGTTGCGCTGCGGCGTGCTGCGCGGCATCTTGCCTGAGGCTGTGGAAGTGGTGGAACACGGCCTGCGTTTCGGTGTGGATGTGGCGGAAGGCCAGAAGACCGGGTTTTATCTGGACCAGCGCGACAACCGTAAGCTTACCGAAACGCTGGCTTTGGATCGCGATGTGTTGAATTGTTTCTGCTACACAGGCGGCTTCTCGCTATATGCGCTGCGTGGCGGTGCGAAATCGGTGCTGTCGATGGATGCATCCGCTGAAGCATTGCACATAGCGGCAGAAAACCTGACGCGCAATGGACTGGATGAATCGCGTGCCGAATGGCAGGATGCCGATGTATTTTTAGCGTTGCGCAAACTGCGCGACCAGGGGCGCAGTTTTGACATGATTATCCTCGATCCGCCCAAGTTTGCGCCGACCGCCGCCTTCGCCGAAAAAGCCGCGCGCGGCTACAAGGACATCAACCTGTTGGGCTTCAAGCTGCTGCGTCCGGGCGGTCTGCTGTTCACCTACTCCTGCTCGGGCGGCATCAGTGAAGAACTGTTCCAGAAGATCATCGCCGGTGCCGCACTCGATGCCGGCGTCGATGCGCAGATCGTCCATCATCTGCATGCCAGCGCCGACCATCCGGTGCTGCTCAGCTTCCCGGAAGGCGCTTATCTGAAGGGGTTGGTGCTGAGAGTGGCAGGATAACTATGCCGGTCTGCCGCCGGCAACACTAGACTGTCGGGGTCTTGGGTGCGAAAGTGAAGGCGTCAGAGAAGAACGATTCGTTCGGCAGGCCGCGCGTGGTGGTGAAGTCGGTATGCGCGGCTTCGACGACGACGGGTGCACCGCAGGCGTAAACTTCATGAGCTGACAGGTCGCTGTAGTCTTCCAGTACAGCGCGGTGCACGAAGCCGGTGCGGCCCTGCCAGTTGTCTTCAGGCAATGCATCCGAGAGAACCGGAGTGAATACAATGCCTTGCGCTTCCCATTGTTTTGCCATGTCCAGCATGTACAGGTCGGACAGTTTGCGTGCGCCCCAGTAAAAATGCATAGTCCGCTTGATACCGATATACAGTGCGTGTTCGATGATGGCCTTGATCGGCGCAAAACCGGTGCCTGATGCTACTAAAATGATCGGTTTGTCGGAATCTTCGCGCAGGAAAAAAGTGCCGAGCGGACCCTTGAAGCGCAGGATGTCACGCTCCTTCATTTCGTTAAAGACGTGTTGGGTGAATGCGCCGCCCGCGATATTGCGGATATGCAGTTCCAGAAATTCGTCGGTGTGCGGTGCATTGGCCAGCGAAAAACTGCGCGGCTTCTGATCCTTGAGCAGGATGTCGATGTACTGACCTGCCAGAAATTGCAGGCGTTCATTGGCCGGCAGCTTGAGTTTGAGCACCATCACATCTTCAGCTGGTTTTTCCATGCTGTGTACGCGGCATGGCATGGTTTTCACCTGAATATCCTTGACGGCACTGACTTCCTTGCACTCGATGATTAAGTCGGAGAGCGGCTTTGCGCAGCAGAACAAGGCCATGCCGTCATTTTTTTCGGCGTCAGGCAATGCCTGTGCCTTGCCATGGTCCACCTGTCCTTGCAGTACTTTTCCCTTGCATACGCCGCACACGCCGTCGCGGCAGCTGTAGGGCAGGGTATAGCCGTGTTTGAGTGCGGCTTCAAGGATAGTTTCGTGCTCTTCGATGAGGAACTGGTGGCCGCTGGGTTGGATTGTGGTCTGGAAGGTCATGATCTGTGCAGGTGTAGGGTGCTTTACGCGAAAACCGAATTTTAACGCATAATTCGCCTATGGAACGAATACTGATTATCGGATGTGGTGACATTGCTCTGCGCACCATTCCTTTGCTTGTGCCGCGCCATCGTGTCTATGCTTTGGTGCGTAATCCGGCTTACTGTGAAAAATTGCGTGGTATCGGCGCGATACCGGTTATCGGCGATCTGGATGACCGTGCAAGTCTGGCTCGAATCAAGGGACTGGCCGATGCGGTGCTGCATTTCGCGCCGCCTTCTCAGACAGGTAAGACGGATACAAGAACACAAAACCTGTTAAGCGCGCTGTCGCAAGGTGCTAAACCCAGCCGTCTGGTTTATATCAGTACCAGCGGCGTGTATGGCGATTGTGGCGGGGAGATTGTGAACGAAACCCGACCTGTGAACGCAGGGTCTGCGCGTGGGCAACGACGGCTGGATGCCGAGCTGCAAATTCGCGACTGGGCAAAGCGAAACCGGGTGAATGCCAGCATCTTGCGCGTACCGGGGATTTATGCCGCCGAACGATTGCCGCTTGAACGACTGCGTGCGGGTTTGCCCGTCATCATTGAGAGCGAGGACGGCTACAGCAATCATATCCATGCAGACGATCTGGCGCGCATCGCGGTGGCGGCGCTGCAACATGGAAAACCGTGCCGCATTTATCATGCGACGGATGACGATGAAATGAGAATGGGCGGTTATTTTGATGCAGTGGCCGATGCATATCACTTGCCGCGACCGCCGCGCCTGTCGCGAATCGAAGTACAACGCGCAGTTTCGCCTATGATGTACTCGTTCATGAACGAATCCAGAAGGCTGATCAACGGGCGGATGAAGGATGAGTTGAAGGTTAAGTTACGTTATCCGACGCTGGCTAATTTCTTTGCACAAACAACAAAGCCGGATTAGCTCCGGCTTTGTTGATGACTGAATCCCCGCAAGCGCGGGGGTGACACATCAGCCGGCGCGCATTTCCAGCATCAGATGGTTGATGCGCTTGACGAAGCCTGCCGGATCGTCGAGCTGGCCGCCTTCAGCCAGCAAGGCCTGGTCAAACAACACCGCTGCCCAATCATCGAAGTGCAACGTTTCTTCCTTCAGGCGGATCACAACGGGATGCTGCGGATTGATTTCCAGGAACGGTACGGTTTCCGGTATTTTCTGGCCTGCCGCTTTCAGCATGCGCGCCATGTTGCCGCTCATGTCGTCTTCGTCTGCAACCAGGCAGGCCGGAGAATCGGTCAAACGGTGCGTGACGCGAACTTCTTTGACGCGTCCGTCCAGACTGGTTTTGATCTTGTCAGTCAGTTCCTTATAATCAGAGGCTTGCTTTTCCTGATCCTGTTTTTCCGCTTCATCTTCGAGCGTACCCAGATCCAGTCCGCCCTTGGCAACGGAGACCAGCGTCTTTTCCTTGAATTCAGTCAGTGAACCGACCACCCATTCATCCACGCGGGCTGAGAGCAGCAGCACTTCGATACCCTTCTTGCGGAATACTTCCAGATGCGGGCTATTTTTTGCCGCATTGAAGGTGTCGGCGGTGATGTAATAAATCTTGTCCTGACCTTCCTTCATCCGGCCGATGTAGTCGGCAAACGAGACGTTTTCAGCACTGGTGTCATTGTGAGTGGACGCGAAGCGCAACAGGCCGGCGATCCGATCCTTGTTGGCAAAGTCCTGCCCCGCGCCTTCCTTGATCACCTGGCCGAACTGACTCCAGAATTCGGTATATTTTTCGGTGTCATTGGCAGCCATGTCTTCGAGCAGGCCGAGCACTTTCTTGGTGCAGCCTTCGCGGATCGCCTTGATGTCTTTGGATTCCTGAAGGATTTCACGCGACACGTTCAGCGGCAGATTGTTGGAATCGACCACGCCGCGCACGAAGCGCAGATAGGGCGGCAGCAGCTGCTCCGCATCGTCCATGATGAACACGCGTTTCACATACAGCTTGATGCCGTGCTGCGCGTTGTGATCCCACATGTCGAGCGGTGCATGACCCGGAATGTACAGCAGTTGCGTGTATTCCTGACGGCCTTCCACGCGCGCATGGGTCCATGCCAGCGGGTCTTCGTAGTCGTGGCCGACATGACGGTAGAACGCCTTGTATTCGTCGTCTGAAATTTCGTTCTTGGAACGTGCCCACAAGGCGGACGCCTGATTGACCGTTTCGTCTTCATCGGTGGTGATCTGCGCGCCGTCTTTCCATTCTTCCTTTTTCATCACGATCGGCTGAACGATGTGGTCGGAATACTTGTGAACGATGGAGCGAATCTTGTGGCCGGAGAGCAGGTCATCCTGTTCTTCGCGCAGATGCAGCGTGATGGTGGTGCCGCGACTGGCTTTTTCAACCATTTCGATGGAGAATTCGCCGCCGCCGTCCGATTCCCAGGACACGCCCTGATCGGTATTTTCACCGGCACGGCGTGTGGTGACCACGACCTTGTCGGCCACGATAAATGCGGAATAGAAACCGACGCCGAACTGGCCGATCAGTCCGGCATCTTTTTGTTGATCGCCGCTCAAACGCGAGAAGAATTCGCGGGTACCTGATTTTGCGATGGTGCCCAGATTGTTGATGACTTCGTCGCGGTTCATGCCGATGCCGTTGTCACTAATCGTCAGCGTGCGCGCTTCCTTGTCGTAACTTAAGCTGATTTTCAGTTCGGAATCGCTCTCGAACATCGAGTCATTGTGCAGCGCTTCGAAACGCAGTTTGTCGCATGCGTCCGATGCATTGGATACCAGTTCGCGCAGGAAAATTTCGCGGTTGGAGTACAAGGAGTGAATCATCAATTGCAGAAGTTGTTTGACTTCGGTTTGAAATCCCATCGTTTCGCGATTCGTGCTTGCAGTCATGCCAGTCCCTTTGATGTGTGAGTAAAGTGCGTGGTAGATGGGGTGGGAATGCGGAATTTCAAGAGGTTGACATCAGCCATCTTGAGATCTTTGGCAATTAGGGTCAGAGTCGATTTTTCTCATTAAGAAAAAATGCCTGAAAAAATCGACTCTGACCCTAATTGTTTAATTGTTCATTGAAAGCTTCCCGCTGAATTCGATCAGTTGCTCCAGTTTTGCTTTGGCTGCGCCGCTGGCGATTACTTCTCCGGCGCGGGCGATGCCATTGCTCAATGAGTTACTCAATCCCGCCACATAAATTGCCGCGCCCGCATTCAGTTGCACGATGTCTCGGGGTGCGCCGGGTTGGTTGTCCAGAACGCTGGTCAGCATTGCGCAGGCATCCCTGGCATTTTCCACGCGGAGCAGATCGTTGGAAGCGCAGTTCATGCCGAACTGTTCCGGACTCACCGTGTATTCGCTGATTTCGCCGTTTTTTAGTTCTGCAATGTAACTATTTGAATTTATTGATATTTCATCCATGCCGTCAGCGCCGTGTACGACCAGCACATGGTGGCTGCCCAAGCGCTGCAGCACGCGCGCCATGATGCCGACCAGATCGGGATGGAATACGCCCAGCACCTGATTGTCTGCGCCCGCCGGATTGGTCAGCGGCCCCAGCACGTTGAACATTGTACGCACGCCGAGCTCTTTTCGCACCGGGGCAGCGTATTTCATCGCACCGTGAAAATTGGGCGCGAACATGAAACCGATGCCGATGGTATCCACGCAACGCGCGACTTGTTCGGGTGTCAGGTTGAGATTTACGCCCAGCTTTTCCAGCACATCTGCGCTGCCGCAGGTTGAGGATACCGAGCGCCCGCCGTGCTTGGCGACGCGCGCCCCGGCCGCCGCTGCGACGAATGCGCTGGTGGTGGAGACGTTGAAGGTGCTGATGCCGTCTCCTCCCGTGCCGCAGGTATCCACCAGATATTCACGATTTGCGACAGGCACTTTGGTGGCGAATTCGCGCATCACAAACGCGGCGGCTGCGATTTCACCGACCGTTTCCTTCTTGACGCGCAAGCCGACCAGTATTCCCGCGATCTGGGCGCTCGAGACTTCGCCGCTCATGATCTGCCGCATCAGCGA
The DNA here is from genome assembly GCA_026399735.1 of Pseudomonadota bacterium. GTDB lineage: Bacteria > Pseudomonadota > Gammaproteobacteria > Burkholderiales > Gallionellaceae > Gallionella. Next base: position 25,449 of record JAPLQK010000024.1, on the reverse strand, counting down.
CAACATCTCGTCGTAGAAAATTTCCCGCTGTTCGATCAGCCGGGTCAGCGCTTGTTGCGGCGTGATCATGGTTTGCCTTCCAGAAAATTTTTCAGCATGTCGTGGCCGTGTTCGGTGAGGATGGATTCGGGATGAAACTGCACGCCGTGTACCGAAAGCCGCTTATGGCGCACGCCCATGATTTCGCCGTCATCAGTCCATGCGGTGATCTCCAGGCAGTCCGGCAGGCTTTCGCGTTCGATGACCAGCGAGTGATAGCGCGTCGCGGTGAACGGATTGGGCAGGCCGGTGAATACGCTGTTGCTGTGGTGATGGATCAAGGAAGTCTTGCCGTGCATCAGTTGTTTGGCGTGGACAATCTTGCCGCCGAAAGCCTGTCCGATACTCTGATGTCCCAGGCACACGCCTAAGACAGCCGGGCGATACCACGATATGCTGCGGGTTCATTTTCTCAATTTGTCCGACGGTGATTTCGTCGTTGCGATGCACTTCGACGTCCGCGCCCAGTTCACTGAAATACTGTACCAGGTTGTAGGTGAAAGAGTCGTAGTTGTCGATCATCAGCAGCATAGTGACTGTATCCATTTGATTATAAAAGAGTGGCCGCCTTCAATCTACTGATGATACCCCCAAGGATACCCCCAATTTCATTTCCTGTGCTTTAGGTGTAATTGGGCAAATAGGGGGCGTAACGAACCCTATGCATTAGATGAACATGCCAACCTTGCTATTATCGCACTGTGCAGGATGCCTTGGAAGATAACCAGCAGATTAGCCAACACAGTTTCGTGCAGTCTTGTTCTACATAATTCACTTTTGTGGCTTGTTAGACGCCTGATAGTGCAGTTGTCTGCGCGATTTAATGGTTGGGGCTGGTAACACCATTGAGAAGCCTCTCGTAGGCTTTTCTGCACTTGGTAATGCGTGGAGTTTTTTGCAAATAGATCGTTATCCCTAGCTTGTGCTAGTTTCGTGCGAAGGCAACTATCTTTTCTATTTCAGTAGTTGCTACAACCTGCACGTCGTTTGCTGCGAGTTGTGCAGTGATGTCTTGAAACATCTCGAATCGCTCACCTTCAGCCTCTGTTGGTCCTTGCACTGGAAACAGTACGCCTTCAGGTAAGACGCGCAATGCTCTGAGTTTTTGTACCTTACCTAACCACGCCCAGCCGTGATCGAAAATTGCAGCAGGATCGGTCTGTGCGAGATGCAGCGGCTTAATCGCTTTAAGGGCTCGTCCATTATCAAACTGCACAAATGGAAATTTGGCATGATAAGAATCGGTGTTTCCGATGGTGTTAGCTTGGAACTGCTTATTCAGTTGCGCATTAAGCAAAACCTTACGAACCGTCTTGTCGAGTAATTGCTCTTGATATGCCTTGGTAGAAAAATTCCGCTCCACGTAGTATCCAAACAACTCATCAAGTTGTTGTGCCGGATCATCGGTCATCAATACCCGAGCACCCTCGAAACGCATCATTGCCTCGCGTGGACGAGTCAGTTCGGCAAAAAAGAGACGTAAAAATTCTGGCGTATGGATGCCACCCTTTTGAGGGTCAAGCCAATTATGAACACGCTTCAACTCTTGCTGAAAGTCACTTTTGGCACTACGGTAAATCCCAGTATCAAGCTCCTCAAAAAAGGCTGAGATTCGTCGAATTCGTGTCATCAACTTGAAGTCGAAATAGCCTGTAGCGGGACAAGCCATAACAATGCCCACGTTGGCAAATTCGCCTGTTTCCAGATACGGCAGGAAACGGACGATAGCGTACTGACATGCATATTTTTTCATCACGCTACCCTCCAAAAGTTATCATCATTAAACCGCCCCAGAATTTCCCGTGCAGAATCCCTGTCAAAACTAGCGGGGACACCATTATCCACCCACCACCATTCAGGTGGAACATTATCGCAAGCTAAGTCGAATTCAGCAATCGTAGCAGCCAGACGATCAGCATAAGCCTGCCGTTCCACCCAGTCATCAAAAATTACTGGCAAATCTGCATGAAATACATGCAGTTCTGCAAAGTTGGTGGGATTGAACGAATCATCAAATGCCTGATTATGGTCGATCACCGCCAAACCACGAGCTTCTTGATCCCAAAGAAGATTGGGATTGCCGCCCAGCTTGGACAGTGTCCGGTCTGCATTATGTATCCACCAGTCAAATAGCACTACATCTTTCCGCAGCTCCTGAGGCACATCCGGCAAATTGGAAAGAGAAAACTCTAGGACATGAGGCAATGCCTTTGATCCGAAGGCCAGTCCAGCCCCCAGCTCATGTAAATCAGAAACATTTCCCCATGCAATCAGTTCTTGTGGAACCTCCACAACCTCAAATTCCGCAACAGGCAATCCAAAACTACGTGCCAATCTGCCGCATACATATTCAGCGATCAAGCTCTTTCTGCCAGCTCCGCGACCTTTAACATAATAAAGTTCACCGTTTTCACATCGGCATTGAAATGGGCGGGTTACACCTTGAATAGAACGCCCAAGAATTTCCATAATCTGAATCGCCATAGATGTAGCTCCCTGCTATTTCATAACCTATAACGCATTGATCAAATCAGCTTTTCCGCAAGTTGCTGGAATACCGTTCGCCCAGACTCATCTTCTGCCACGGCAAACATGAATAAGCAACGGCCATCGCTGGATTTCTCCCAACGATCACCGACCTGCTTTTTCTCGCGTGAGTCATCATTGGTTTTGTAGGGTTCGCCTTTGTACTCGACAGCTAACACACGACCATCGGTGAGTTCCGCCACAAAATCGGGATAGAAATAGTCGCTGGAAGTCGGCAGCCAGAAGGAAAACTTTTCCTGCCTCTCGATGTTACGCACCCACTGCTTGACCATCGGGTGAGCATCAATGGCCTGCGCGCATTGGAACTCTTCCGCAGTCTTGCCCGCGCCCGTTTTCTCGCGCAGGTCGTGAATCACTGGGTAGAAATGCTTGCTGAATTCGTAGCTGCCTTGATAGCACTGCCGAGCAGGATACATACCCGCCTGAAACTCAAAGCTGTAATACACGGAACTATCAGCAGGTGGCACGGACATTTCAAACAGTCGCCCTTGGAATCCCTTCTCCATTGCGAGTTGTCGCAACCGCTCAATCTCGCGGCTAACGGCTTGAGCAAGCTGGAATCGCGCCCGAACCAATGTGGTTAAAGTCAGTCCACGATCATGGATCAGGTGCGACAGCATCTTCAGCAAATATGCTTGCAACTGTAGCTGCGAGACATAGGGCTTGCGCACCTCCAAATCCAGCCAACGCACGAGGTCTTGTTCAGAAACATGACTGACAACATCGTTCAGTTTAAGTTGTTGCGCGTCAATGTGGCGATATTTGACCTGTTGACCATTCACATCAATCTCAAACGAATTGATACTCTCGCGGATGGTAAATCCGGCAAGTTGCACGGGCTGATCGAGCAAATCCCAATCACCAATGCTGGACAGCGTTTCCTTCTCCACGATTTCAAGATAACCATCCAACTGCAAACAAAGCTGCGGAATCAGTGCGAAGTTCAATCCCAACTGTGCCGGGGCGCGTAGTGCCTGACGGACAGCGCGGTGCGCATCGAATTGCTCTTTGACGGCGATACGCGCTTTCTCTGGCAACGTCTTGCTGATAAACGCCTCTGCTTGCGCCAATGTGTCCGAATCGACATTACCTTTCAGCAGGATCGTCGCACCTTGTGTCGTGACGCGAATTTGTACCGCCGCCTTGATCTCTTCAGGCCAGTGCTGTGTGTCCGGCATTTGCGGCACTTCGATATGGCAGTCGGGAATAACAGGTGCAATTGGAGTGCTACCACCTTGCCCGCCCGTCAGCGGCAAAGGTTGCTGAGGGATAATCAGCGCGCCCGTTTCCAGTCGCTCGAAGCCCATGTTTTGTACCATGCGGTCTTTAAGGGTGGCAGCGGCTTCGGCAAAGTTTTCGGCAACGATGTGGGCGTAGGCTTTATTCAGCGCATCCTGTTGACGTTGTTTTGCGTAAGGCATACGCAGCACACGCCCCAGCAACTGCTCAACATCCTTGGCAGACCTCACAGATTGCAATGATGCCAGCACATAGGCAAACGAGCAGTCCCAACCTTCTTTCAATGCCTCCACGGTGATGACATAACGAATCTGGCAACTACGCTCAAACAGGTTGATCCCTTCCAACTCTTTCTGTGAACCTGTCGCTACTGCGATTTGGTTTTCCGGGATGTTTTCCTGTTCGATCAAGTGCTGACGTACCACGTCAACAGTGGCCTCGTTGCCCTTGGGCGCGGCCTGCACCAGTACGATAGGGCGTATGTAGTCTGTTTCTTTCTGCGCCGTCAATTCCAGTCCGTCACGGGTAAGTACCGCATCTCGCAAACACTCGCGCCAACCTTCGGGATGCTCTGCCAATACAATCGGCAGCTTAATCATCTGTTCGGCTTTCAGTTCTTGCGCGGATACGTGATACAGCACATTATTTCCGGCAACAGGCGTTGCGGTAAGCTCCACCACACAACTGGGATTCAGTCGGCCCAGCGTCTTAAAGAATCGGTCAGTGCGATTGTTATGCGCCTCATCCACGATGACGACGGGCTGACGCAGGTGCAACCAGTTCGCAAGGGAATACTTCACCCGCCCGATGTCAGCAGCAGTCAGATACCGCTGATTTTGTAAATCAGCCTCCGTCACCTTCTCCAAGTTGGCGGTTAGATTGGCAGGCAGATTATCGAAGTGTGGCGCAAGTTCCTCGAAGAACGAATAAACATTGCGCTTGGCAGTATCCGTGACATTGAAGGATTGAATCGTGGCAACCACAACAATACAGGCCTTGCCGACATCATGTGGGCTGATCGTTTGCAGGCTTTCCAGATCACACACTTGCACACGGTCGCCGAAGTAATGCGCCAATGCCTGACGATACGGATGCCGGGCATTGGACAGCGCGTCCAGCGTCTGTGATCGAATGGTGTCTGAAGGCGTAAGCCACAGGGCAATAGGTGAGTCGCTATCAAGGACGGCCTTGCCAGCCAGTGCCACAGCATGAGCGGCAAGCACGGTTTTTCCGCCGCCCGTTGGGATGCGCAAACATACGCAAGGCACATCATCGAACACGGGCTGATACCGTTCGCCGCTACGATTTTGAGTTGCCAGCATCGCATGGAACGCATCCGAAATCGGCACACTACGGCAGGATTGCAGGAACTGATTTAACGCGGTCAGTGTATTTTTTTGGTAGGTTTTGAGTTCAAACATAGTGTCAGCGCATCTTCACGTCATAGGGAATCTGCTTGAACGTGATGTTCTCAGCAGCGAGGCGGGCAGCACCCAGTCGGGTTGTTTCGCCGTAAATCACCTTTGGCCCGTCGTGTGGAAATAGCTCCTTGATAGTCTCCAGTACGGCATGAGTCAATACATTGCCGCTTACTGGACGACGATCACCCAGTATGCCGTTGTACAGTAAATAATAGGCTGTGCCGTCTTCAATTCCCAGCAGTGGCTTGTCGAATGTTTGCTGTCCGGGTACGCTCGTTTCATAGTGCCACACGTAAGCCGCCAAAGTCTCGAAATGCACAGCCGTGTTGATGCGTCCATGCGAATCAAACGCTGGTTCGCCCAGCGTGCAGAAACGGAATCCGCCACCGCCTTTCCAATCGACCGCCTCACTGATACCACCTTGCTCACCGTCGATAACCTTCTGCAAACGCGGGATGCAGTGAGTGCGGGCATGTTCACCCATTTCGATACCGATATAGCGGCGACCCATTTTATGGGCTACGACAGAGGTGGTTGCGCTACCCAGAAAGCTATCAAGCACAAGATCGCCGGGCTTGGTTGAAAGGCTGATAATTCGCTGTAAAAGTCGTTCTGGCTTTGGCGTGCCAAAGGCATCATCAGCCCCAAACAGCACGTTAATTTCTTTTTTCGCTTCTTGGTTATGCCCGACCTCTGAGTTACCCCACCATGACCACGAGCTAATTCCATCGCTTTCAGAAAGATAGTTCTTCACCCGTGGACGCGCAGTATCGTTCTTACCAAAGTACATGCGCCCTTCAGCTAGAAGCCGACGATACTCACTCTCAATGTTTGACCAGCAACGCCCAGGAGGCGGTTCAAACTCAACGCCGCTCGGCGATTGTAACTTGTACATCTGGTTGGGTCGCCAGCCTTGAGCGGTGAAATCTGTGGATGCCCAAGGGCCTCGCCGATCATTGTCAGGGTTTTTGAAATTCTGAGCCTGCTCCGGGGAAAGAGAGAGTTTGTTAAACTTAACTCTCTCAATTTCCTTAGCGAAGACCATAACATGGTCATGAGCGGCTCCAAGTTGAATACGGGCATCAGGAGAGGTTCTTTTCTGCCATAGGACATTTGACACAAAATTCCTGCGACCAAACACCTCATCCATCAGCACCTTCAGATAGTGAGCCTCATTATCATCAATCGTGACCCAGATGCAACCGTCCTCAGCCAGCATTTCGCGCAGCAGCACCAAGCGCGGATACATCATAGAAAGCCACTGGCTATGCTCCAATTTATCGTCGTAATGATCGAATGCGCTCTGCGTGTTGTACGGTGGATCAATGAAAATACACTTCACCTGCCCGGCATAAAATGGAATCAATGCCTTGAGTGCCAGCAGGTTATCACCCTGTATCAGCATGTTTTCATCGCCCGCGCCATAAACGGATTCCTGTTTCAGCAGATGGTAAGGCACGTCGCGGGTAGTTTCTTTGGCCTGATTCTTATTGACCCAATCTAAAAATGGCATCGTTTTCTATTCTTCTTTGTGATTTCATTAAGCACTTCGCGGGCAACCCCGACAGGGGCAAGGCATGATGCCAAGCCGCCATAGATGCGGGATTACGTCCAATATGTTGGCATGATACTTCGTGTTCAATCATCAGTGTGATTTCTGCCCCGGCAAAACAAGGGACGGATCAAATCTGTAACTATTTATCGTGCCAGATAGACCGAATGGCCTATGCTGTTTTGACTAGACATGCAGAACTTTGGGTGATCCGAGCAAGTGTTCAAGAAGGTTGGCCTTCATTGCGAAGGCTGGCTTGCTCGGAGGTGACGGGGAGAATAAACGGCACGTTGCCGCAACTCCCCGGCAACTAAAAAGCCGTTGGGAATATTCCAAGTTCAGAAACGACCCCGAACCCAACGCGATAGGTGTTCGCTTTGCCTGCTTTCACGATGGTTTGGATTTCTACAACACCCCCGCCGCAGGTTGATGCACTGATGATGTGGTCGCCTTCTGGCAGATACATAACGACCTTCTCGCTCCGCCATAAGTCAGCAACAGGTTTGGCATCGGCATAGATACGCACCATACATCCCATGCCGCGCATCCCGCTGTCACGCTTAACGACGACCTCGGCAGAGCCGCTTGTCTGCGTGACCAATTCAGCACTTAGAATCTGACTGGCTGGAACTGGTTGCGCGCTGGTCGTAGTAATTGGGCTGGTTGCACATCCAGCAATTGCGAAGCTAAGCATTAAAACGCTGAGTAGATTTTTCATTTAATTGTCCTATTTATGGTTGTGGCATCAACGCCCGTTCAATACATCTTTGGCAACTTTTCTGAACCCCATCTCACAGGTTTGAATGCAAGCCTTAGGATCAGCGGTCTCATTCCCTTTACGCTCACACCCCTTTTCCATAACTGTGGATGGCATGAGTCCGCTATTGGCATATTTCGCCATGTCGGAAATGTAGGCCGTGGCTGCAGACTCGCCTGATAAAAAGCAGCCGTCTAACTGCTCTTCACTTAAATCCCCTGTTTTTGAATTGACTGAGGGGCCGCCGGGAATGTCATTGCTGTGGAATGTACTCGAATTTCCACTCTGCTCTGTACTTTGCTGGGGAGCGGGTTCAATAACCTTTAATAGTTCCTCGCTTGTTCCACCCCCAAATCCAACCATGAGATTCGGACTATCCACGCCGACATAAACTCTGACGCCATTGATCTCAGCCCTTGGTAGGGCATCCCATCCTTTTGCGCTGCTCTTGTTCTGGTTGGCTCGGATGTATGCAATCAGCTTTGGAATCTCGATTTGTGGAAATATGGCATTTACCAATCCGATGATAAATTGCTCACGTTCGATTGTCAGTGTTGCCGGTGAGCTTATATTAGAACCGTGCCACATGACAGACACATGTGCTTTGCCAGTTTTGTCATGATTGAATTCAACGCCCACCTGTTCATAGCTGGACGCCGTATCTGTAAACGAATAGGAATAGTTTATCCCACCAGTTTTTAAGCTCCACTGATCAACCTTAACTGGAGGGTTTTTCTTGTAGAAATCGCTTTGCTCTAGCTGATATGCAAACACTTCGGCTTTATCCGCATTTTTGGAAAGCTGAAGAAAGTCGGCGTCGCCAAATTGAGTATATCCTCCAAGGAGTTGACGAACCTCTGCATATTTTCCTTGAGAGAACGCCTCTTTTGCTTTTTTCAGAACGTCCGGCTTAATGCTCGTGGCAAAATCAATTTTACCCTGCTCTATACGGTCGCTTTCAGCATAATCGGTATAGCGTACCGCAGCGATGACTAGAACTAGAAGAATTACTCCACCCCAAAACAACTTGCTCAATCTTTCAACATCGTTGGCTTTTTTATGAATCATTTATTGACCTCGTACTATCTTCATGGAAGGAGCTTTTTGGATGTATCGCAACACAAAAAACTTAAAAAGTGAATGTCCGGCGGCGATTGTATCGGTAGAAACTGCATAAGTGAACTTTAAAAGCCTACAAGGCTTAAATAAATGGATTTTTTGCGCCCTGTTATATCGTTGCCCTCTATGGGAGATTACCCCGATACAACAGGGGTTTGGGGAATGGCGAATACGAAGGTACAAATCGGGCGGCGGATCAAGGAACTTCGCAAGAAAGCTGGCCTGACGCAGGAAGGGCTTGCCGGTCTCGTGACAATCGACCCTCACCACCTGTCCCGCCTTGAGCGTGGCATCCATTACCCTAGCATTGATACCCTCGAACTGATTGCACAGCACTTGCACGTCCCGCTGAAAGAGTTCTTCATCTTCCCCGAAGACGAAACCGCCGACATGCTGCGCGACAGGTTGGTGCAGTCGATCAGCATCATGGACGAAGCTGAATTGCGCCGAGCTGTCACTGTCATTCGGCCCGGCTAACGTATCACTCTCCATCGTCAGCCTCCGGTACAACCTTGATGTGGTGGCCTTGCTCAATCAGGTTGGACAGCCATTGATCGAGGAAAGCGTTTAACTCCTTCTTGGCCTTGATGTCCTCCGTTGCGCCATCATCACCATACACACGGCGGTAGCAGTAACAATCCTGATAGGCGAGGGCTTCAGCCATTTCTTTGCCGGGATAGACGACAAGCTCCATGTCAGGATCGGGGATCATGTCGCCAGACGGGTGACGATAGTAATGCGACAGCGCGATCACAATACGACTCGACCGCTTGTGCAGGACATCGAGATTAAGTTTCATAAATCCATCTACCTCCGATTTGCCTGCTTCTTCTATCGTGAGCAGATCGGGGATTACATCAAACAGCTTGTGGTATATACGGTTGTAGATCGTCCTGCTAACATTCTCAGTAGCCATTTCAAACTCCTTCTTAGTTTGGTGTGGTCAGGCGGTGGGGATGTTGACGCATCCCTCCCCGCCGATTCCGGTGAGCTATTCACCTCGGTTTTGTCCAACTGATTGCAATTACTTATCTTCAGACATCATTCCTCCTTCCAGCTTCAGACCGGCTACTGAATAGAACTTCGGCTCCAGCCATTCATCAACGGGACTCACTCTCCCGTAGTGGCTGAATTGGTTGCAGACGGCAAACATGCGATCCCACATCCCCGCATAGCGCAGATCGTTGCCAGCACAGTGAATTCCATCGCAGCACCACTCAGGCACCACATAGGGTGATGTGTCTCGCACCTTGTCCAAAAGCTGGCGGATTTCTCCGAGGGTGACGGTTTCGATCTGGTCGATGACGGGCGAGACACCTCCCGCCAGAAACCATGCTGCTTGGCACGTAAAGTTGGAATCAGCACTCAAAGACTTGGCGTGAGGCAGATAGACGTTTTTCATCAGCCGCAGGGCTGGGGTGCAGTCCTGCTCGGTGGCGAGGGTGTAGAGCTTTTGTGCCAGTTGAAGGCCAGCCCCTTTTCCCGCGCCGTGTGCCGCCATCGTCCAGTACAGCGCGCCAACCTTGTTTTGCTGGTCGATGGACAGCACCAAACCGCTCAGACAGTCAGCAAGGCTGCACTGTGCGGGGCTGTAGAATCCTTTGCGCATTGCCAGCATCCCGCAGTGAATGTAGTTATGCCCGCCTGAATCGGGATTCCACCAGTTTGGCACTTTGCAGATACGTATCAGTTCTGCCAGAACTCGTTCAAGTGCGACCTGTTTTGATAACAAGGCAGGGAAGTTCGCTGCCATCTTCTCCATGACAGCAATGCTGTGCCCATCTTCTGAGGAGCCAATCAGTAGACGGCGCACCGTTCTGAATTGAGACCCCGCCAAACGGTCATTAAAACTCCAGCAATAGTTCAGCCAGTACGCGCCTTCATTGATGTCCCGTAGGCGGATACTCTTCACCAGTGCTGACAAGGCTTGAGAGTAATTCGGTCGGGTGGTCAGGGTGGCATGACGCTGCTTGTATATTCCGACTCCCGCTAGATGCTTGCAGTGACCATTCAGGGTGAATGCCGGACATGAGCAGTGCTTCGCATCCTTATCGACTTCGTAGTGCGTTTCCGAGTGGGTGAACGATTCCAACATGATTTTCATTTGATTCCTTTCATAAAATTGAACCGGCGTTATCAACAAAGATGTTCGCGTCACGGATGTAGCGAGACAGCATCTCAATTGACTTGTGTCCTGTTTGTTGCTGAATTTTGTGTGCCGACACGCCAGCTTGAGCGGCACTTGTCGCCAGCCCAGCGCGAAGCGAGTGACCAGAGAACTGGCTAGGGTCTAGGCCAATCGCTTGCGCCCGTTTCTTGACGATCAAGGCCACGGCCTCTGTTGAAAGGGCTGACTGCTGAACATGCCCATGACGGGTGATCGGGCGGAATATCAGGCCATCGCTGATTCCGGCAGTGGACAGCCAGTGCTTGAGTGCGAGGACAGGGCAATGCCTACCTCTGGCGTAGGGAATGGCTACCTTTCTGCCTTCGCCCGTCTGATCGGTCTTGGAACGGCGGATATGGATGACTAACCCTTGCTCGACAAAACTGAGGTCAGCACCAGTGAGGGCAACCAGCTCAGAACGCCGGAAAGCTCCAGCGAATCCGATCAGTAGTAATGCCTTGTCCCGCACACCAATCATGCCGGTGAGGTTATCGACCATCCCCATGATGTCCGCTTTCAGGATCGGGCTGACTTGATGCTGGGCGGTGCCATGTACACGCCTGATTCCGTGCAGAGTGGCTTTCACCAAGTCGGTTTTTGTCGGGGAGGCGTGGCCTTGTGAAGTGTGTGCACGAGAGAGGCTGACCAATCGGCGCGTCAGCGTTGCGTTGGAATGTGTCTCCGCCTGAGCGACGAGGTATCCTGCAACTTGATCCGGCGTAGATGGGATGTTGCCTCCCCAAGCTAGGAAATGCCGAACATCATTTAAGTAAGCGCGCTTACTGTTGTCTGACAGCGATGCCTGAAGGTACTGAGTCAGTTTGGCGTGGTGAATTTCTGGTGCGGTAATTTGCACAAAATCGGGTGTGCCATCGGCCTTTCTAGCTTCCGATAATTGGGAATTATCAGAGGTTAGAATTGAACCAGAAAATCGTGCGGCTATGGCGGATGGCGACTGATGAGCCATGATCGCCTTTGCGCTAAAAATGATATGTGGGGAGCTTGCTGCTGGAAGTGATGCCGGTGATACGTGCTGTGATTTTGCCCTCGCTATTTTTGATGAAATTCCCTCAAAGTTTGGTAGCTCAGGCAAGCTAGATAACCCATTGATTACATGACGTTATCTTAGCAGGTTTGTCGAGTTTGTCAAATAAATCAACGGGTTATCGGGTGATCCGTTATCAGGGGGAATTATGCTTAGACCATGGTTTTTGAGAAATCAACAAATGGACAAATACCCTTTAAGGACAGTAGGTTGCGGGTATATCAGTTTTCTCGTAGGCGTTATTGTTGAGGTGTTACGAACACATATTTACACCTCGTAACGGCCATCGTAACACTCACTTGAGGAGAGTCAGCCTACTGCGTCAAGCTCTCTATCTGTGAAGGTTTGAGCTGCTGCAACAACTCCCGATGTGCAGCCCAGTACAAGGTCGGCTTCCACCAAGGGGCGGCATTCTCTTCGAGGTGGCTCAGTATAGATTGCCGTGCGTACTTATTTGCGACCGCACCCGCCAACCCTAGTTCACGAATCATGTTGGGCAGAGCCGGATTTTTTAATGCAATTGAAGCTGAGTGCAGCTGGTTTACATCTACGACTAAGCAGTTACTGAATGGATTAAACAGATCGGTCTCAACGAGGTCGGGGACTCGTATGGTGCGGTCGGACAGGCGCGCCTCGATACGGACAAGATTCCCTTCCTGCTTTTGTTCCTTGGATTTGTCATACATGACGGTAGAGAGATGGGACTTCCTCCGTCCAAGGTAGGTCGTCCCCTTAAATCTGGTGTAGGCGCGGCGGCCTTTATCAATCAGAACAAGGTCGGATAAATCCTCCCCGGAAACGTCGATGCAAAACTCTGCGTGGGCAAGTACGCCCTTAGTGTAAATCTCATCATAGTGATCGTTGAACATAACACTCAGTAGGCCAAGAAGCTCATCCCATTTTTCGGGGGTAAGGCGGGACGGATTGATCTCGAAGTTGATTACCGCAGTCCCGAAGCTGAAGCCGAGGGAAAATATGCAGAGCAGTCCCCCGTCAATTTCCGACAGCACCTTGTAACGTTTCAAATCTTTGTTTTTGGTGTAGCTGACGTAGTGGGGGCCGATTTTAATCATGCTCTCAATATGCTTCATGTTTGATACAAACTCGTTCTTGTCTGCATTCACCTGAGCTATCAGCTCTTGCGTGATTGGGTTCTGTTCATCAGGCTTAGGCAATTTTGGATATTCGATGCCTATCACGGTTTTATCTAACCCGACTATCACCATTGAGCCTTCTATCATCATCTCTATTTTCATTGCTATCTTCTTAATCTTTATAGGTTTTTCTTCAATGCTGGATTTAATCAATCGTGCGCGCATATACGCGAGCGCCTAATCAACTCTGCCTCTCTCGATAAAGGCATCTAGATCACACTTACGGTAGCGCACAGCTTTCCCGACTTTAAAGTACGGGATTTTGAATTTTCGGGTAGATACCCAGTTGGCGAGCGTCGAGGGGGACACGCCCAGATACTGGGCAGCCTCTTGACGGTTCATTAAAACTTCATTTTTTACGTGGGTTGGCAACACAATACTCCCCCCTTGATTACTGAAAATCAAACAAGTAATTTAAAAAATATGATTTACCTTTTGAATAAAAAGGATTTATCCATTTAACCAAAGATTCTGGGTGAGGCGTAAATTACGCGCTATTCAAGAAATCACGAATTGTGTGGGTTTGCCAGTATGGGAATTTTCCGTCACGCCCGTCAGGTTGGGGATAGCGTCCTGTTTTAATGCCAGCGTATAGCGTTGAATGTGAGATGGAAAGTAACGCCATGACGTTTGATACGCGCAGTCGTCCTAGGCTGTTGAGTGATATTAGCGGGGCTTTGGGGCGGGTATGACCCACGCGACGCGGCACGATGTGAGCGGTCGACTTTGCATGAGCTGGTTTAACTAGCATTTGATACTCCTCAGAATAGTTGAATAATTCCTGAAGCACCAAATAGCGGAAATGGTACGTCAAGGAGAAACAGTACCCATTGCGGGTGTAAACCTCAGCTACTAACGTCAGTAGCCTCTGTCCACTCGGCTACTAAACATCTGTAGCACCGTCCTCCTTGACATAAGTGGTGTGTTGCTAGACTTGCCTGATTATCTTACATGTATGGATAGTTCAGGTCAATAACTTATTTATAATCATTGTGTTACGTATCAAGTTTGTTGCGTTTGTCAAATGAGCTGGGCCTCTATGGCTTCAGCAGAAGTTGCTTCAACTTGCATGGGTGATTTATTCGGTAAAGTGTCGATGAAATCAGCCCAAATCTGCATCATTTCTATTCTGTCATCTAAGTATTGAGCGTGGTCATATGCAGCTTCGGTTTGGTTTTTGTGTGCATGGGCTAGTTGTCGCTCAATGTAAACAACCGGGATTTTCTTGGTCTCACGCAGGATGGTTGAGGCAGTTGATCTAAATCCATGGGCAGAGAAACGCCCTGAGTAGCCCATGCGTTCAATGGCGCGGTTTATAGTTGTTGCTGTCATGCATGTTGATGGATTCCGATAGTTTGGGAACAAGACGCTGCGACTGCCTGTCCATTCTTTGAGCTCTAGCAATAACTTAATAGATTGTTTTGAGAGAGGGACAATGTGTGGTCGTCGCATTTTCATTTTATGCGCTGGGATGAGCCAAATCGCTTTTTCAAAATCGAATTCTTTCCATTCGGCCTTTCTAAGTTCCGCTGTGCGGACGAAAGTGAGCATTAATAGTTTAATGGCGATGCAGGTGGTGCGATACCCACCATAATCACTAAGGGCGCGGATAAAATCTGGGATTTCCTCTATCAAAAGTGATTTATTGTGCTCTACGTTGGGGCGATCAATTACGCCCTTGATCGCAGCCACGGGGTTGTAGTCAGCTTTAAGGTTTACCACTGCATAGGAAAAAATTGATGAACACCATTGTTGAATCAATATGGCAACTGTAGGTGCGCCGCGCTTCTCTACGGTTCGAACAATTTTCAAAATGTGAGCTGCGGTGATCTGTTTGATCGGAATCGAGCCGATGTCTGGATACACGTCAACACGCATCCCTCTTTCAACTTGTAGTTGATAATAGGCTGACCATTTGGATTTTTTTTGGGCAATCCAATCTGTGGCTATAGACTTGAAAGTATTGCCTGACGCGAGGAATCTTTCAAGCTCTTGCTGTTTGCGATGGTGTATTGGGTGAATTCCTTGCTGAACCAGATCACGAGCCTTGCCGTGAATTTCACGAGCCTTTGCAAGAGTTGTATCGGGGTAGTTGCCAATGGAAAAGCTACTCTCCTTTCCGGCAATTCTATATTTGTAACGCCATAGCCTTGCACCGGTTGGACTTACATGAAGCTGAAGTCCTCCCATGTCACTGAGCTTATAAAGTTTCTCTTTAGGTTTTGCATTTCGTACTGCTATGTCGGTAAGTGGCATGGGGGTATTAGAGCTTGCGTGAGATTGATACCCCCAACGATACCCCCATATTTCTTTGATTGCAATGGATGCTATTGGATAATCATCAAAAGCATGATGTGTGGTTCCGGTCAGGTTAAGTCTTGTGTGCCGATGCAGTGGCTATTTTCAGGTCGCAGAGTTTACATCAACTCATCTGCTGTTGGCTCGATCAAAAATTTGAATTTGCCGAGCAGGTAATTGATCAGAGGATGGCTGTGGCGGAAATACAGGCCGGTTTCAACCAGTTGGCCGCCCAGCAGGCGTTTGAAATGGTAGGAAGTGACACCCAACTCCAGTTGATGGTAACCCTTGCGCTCACAGACTTCGATGCCTTTCAGGCACATCACGTAATATAGCCCGTATTGGCGATTATGCAGATAATTCATGCCGACATACTTGAACAGCGCCTTTTGATTTTTCCCGATGATCTGGGCAAAACCGATCAGTGTGTCCGCTTCGAAGAACAGCAGGAAGCGACTGATGGCAGCGGTTTGCTGAAAATAGGCCAGTGTCAGTCGTTCGAATTTCAGCGGTGCATGGTTGTAAGTGTTCAGGTAGAGCTCGAATACCTGAAGCGCAAGTTGCGCGGACAAGCTTGCGCAGGTTTCGAAGCGCAGAGATTGCGCTTTTTCCAGTTTATGTTTGAAGTCGCGGCGTCTGTGCCCATCAATTTCAGAATAATAATCATGCTCGATGTTCAGTACTGCCACGGGCAGACCGCGCGCCCGGGTAAAACCTTCCAGCGGCAGTTTCTCTGAAAAACCCTTGTAGGCGATCAGCGCGGCCTTTTTTCCCAGCGTCGTATTGACCAATGCCAGGACTTCTGCAGAAACTTCCCCGTCTATCATGCCAAAGTCGGTCGAAGGATGTCCGACGCAAACATAGCTAAACTTTATCCAGGCAAGCAAGCTTTTCAGCAAACTATCCGGCAGCAGGGTGCCTAGACTGAAGGTGCTCAAAAAATAGGGAATCACCGCAATGCGCTGTTCGTCCCTGAAAATCGCTAAATAGCGACAGTTGAAATTGATAATGCCGGAGGCTAGAAACGCCTTGTGAAAGGCCGCGCCTTCCGGCTCATTCGGCAGAAAATCGTCCGGGGGAGACAACAATTCGATGACGCTCAACTCCCCCACGGTATTCGCTCCGTTATTTCGCAGCGGCTGACAGCAGGCTTAACGCTACCGCTTCGGCGACCTCGATGCCGTCCACCGCCGCCGATAAAATCCCGCCCGCATAGCCTGCACCCTCGCCGGTCGGATACAGGCCACGGGTGTTGATGCTCTGCAAGTCATCGGCATTGCGCTTGATGCGGATCGGCGAGGAAGTGCGCGTTTCCACGCCGGTCAGCACCGCATCGGCAAGATCGAACCCTTTGATTTGTTTGGCAAAAGCCGGAATCGCCTCTTTGATTGCCTCAATGGCGTAATCGGGCAGTGCGGTGGACAGGTCGGTCAGGTGTACGCCGGGGGTGTAGGACGGCTGAACCTCGCCGAATTTGGTCGATGCACGGCCTGCCAGAAAATCGCCGACCAGTTGCCCTGGCGCCTGATAGGTTTCGCCGCCCAGCTTGAAGGCTTGTGATTCCCAGCGGCGCTGGAACGCCATTCCCGCCAGCGGGTCGCCGGGGTAATCCTGTTCGGGTGTAATGCCCACAACGATGCCGGCGTTGGCGTTGCGCTCATTGCGCGAATACTGGCTCATGCCGTTGGTGACGACGCGCCCGACTTCGGAAGTTGCCGCGACCACCGTGCCGCCGGGGCACATGCAGAAACTGTACACGGAACGTCCGTTGCTGGCGTGATGCACCAGCTTGTAATCCGCAGCGCCTAGCAACTCATTGCCTGCGTTCTTGCCGAAACGGGCGCGGTCTATCAGTGACTGGGGATGTTCGATGCGAAAGCCGATGGAAAAGGGTTTGGCTTCGATATAGATGCCGCGTTTGTGGATCATCTCGAAGGTGTCGCGTGCGCTGTGGCCGACCGCCAGCACCAGATGGCAGGTCGCGATGCGTTCGCCGCTGGCCAACTTGACAGCCGTTACCGCGCCATTTTCAATCTCGATGTCATCCACGCGGCTGCCAAAACGGATTTCGCCGCCCAGCTGCTGGATGGTTTCGCGCATTTTTTCGACCATGCCCACCAGACGGAAGGTGCCGATATGCGGGTGGCTTTCATACAATATTTCTTCCGGCGCGCCTGCCTTGACGAATTCGTCCAGCACTTTGCGACTCAGATGGCGCGGATCCTTGATCTGGCTATACAGCTTGCCGTCCGAAAAAGTTCCGGCACCGCCTTCGCCGAATTGCACGTTGGATTCCGGATTCAGCACGCCCTGGCGCCATAATCCGAAGGTATCCTTGGTTCTTTCACGCACTGCCTTGCCGCGTTCCAGTATCAGCGGACGAAATCCCATCTGCGCCAACAGCAGTCCGGCAAACAGCCCGGCAGGTCCCATGCCGACGACGACCGGTCGGGAAGTCATACTCTGCGGCGCTTGCGCGACGAAATGATAACGGGTGTCGGGTGCGATTCTGACATGCGGATCGTTCGCAAATTTCGCCAGAACCTCGGCTTCATTCCGCACTTCCACCAGCAAGGTGTAGGTGAACAGAATGGCGTGCGCTTTTCGCGCATCTACGCCGCGCTTGAAAATGACATGGCTGACAAGCTCATTGTCGGCTATGCCCAGTCGTTTCAGGATCGCTGTCCTGATTTCGCCATCCTGATGGCCGATGGGTAGTTTGATTTCGGTTAAACGTAACATATTTTAAATTTTTCTATGGAAGAAGAGCGCAACGCCAGCCGCCGAATGCATCTATGTAATTTGGAGGCGGATTCAACATGCTACGTGGGTTCTTGTTCCGGAAAAGCAGCACGTAGTCTCTCAATGAGTTGTTGCACCTCGTGGCGTTTTGAGAACTTGGTAATTGCCTTGATATTTAGTTTTTCTACTTCCAGCATTAACCCCAAGGCATGCAGCTCACGGGTAATTAGTGCGTACTTAAAACCACGCTCATTAGTTTCGCGTAAATTATCCAACATCGCGTTGGCCATACTTTCATGATCTTGGGTCATAAGATCGGTGGTACAACGTAAGCGTATCGTCTCTGGCATCTCTTTGGTGAACATAGAGTTTGCAGAATCAGCATAGGCCATTGCCAATTGAAATGATTCCCAGATGATATCTGAGTTAATAAGTGAACTGATTCGATGATGAGCAATTTGCTGAAAATGTGAACTGTCTATATTCAAGAAGCCGCGTTCAATTTCCTTAATATCAAAGTTGGCGCCGACATCTCTGAATGACTTGCATACATGAAGGCATCGTGCCCAATTGTGGCTAACAACTCCTAATGTTGATTCAAGCTCCGAAGCGACAACATCAACACCACCCTCAAGATACCGCTGTTTGATGAGTTCATATTCTTTCTGCCTGAAGTAAACTTGTAGCGCGATGAACGCTCCGAGTGCAACGGCTACTAAGGTAAAAGCGCCTTTGATCATCTCTGTACATATATCCGACATTTTCTACTTCCAGCACTCAATCAACATGGTCGATTTACGCGCTTCCTCAGCTATGTCGGCATTGCTCTTTTCACGCGAAAAAAATCCGCCGCCGGTTTTATAGGGTACTTTGTTTGCATCAAGAAAAGATTTTACTGTTTGACCATTCACGGCAAAGTTGACGTTCTGCCCTACAGAACCCGTTGATTTCACCATCTTGGTGTCGGATAGTTTCATCGAAACCACGCCTACTACGTTGCCTTTTTTATCCATCACCGGGCTGCCGCTGGAACCGGGTTGAATAGGGGCTGTGATTTGAATTTGGTTGGTGTTGTTGCCCAGTCCGGTGAGCGCGCTAATCGTGCCAGGCGTTAGGTTTCCACCGGAAGAAAGTACCCAATTGAGCGGATAGCCAAAGACGATGATGTCATCACCCTGACGCAATTTACCCAAGTCGGGATTGAGATTGGCGATGTCGTTAGCTTTGCCCGGCAATTGTAGTAGGGCGAGGTCGTTCACGCTGTCGGAAGTGATGACTTTGACTATGCCTTCACGACCCGCAATTTTCACCTCGGAGCAACCATTGATAACGTGATGATTGGTAAGTGCGTGACCTTCATTGCTGACCGCGAAAGCTGTACCAGTTGATTGTTTAGTTGGCTTGCCATCAGGCGAAGTTGCACCAGCGGCGCTGTCACTAGACGATTGTAATATATCGCCTTTTTTCCAGTTTGATGCCAATCGTTGACCTTCGGTTAGTTGCTCTGGGGTTAATTGAGATTCATAATTGTCACGATTTACTCTAGCAGCTCTTATTCCTTGACCCGCAGCCAGGTTGGACCACGCGTAGGCTAGAATCATATCTTTATTCACCCCGAGTCCTAATTCATACAAAATACCCAGATTGGCCTGTGCATTTGATTCCCCCTGCGCCGCAGATTTTTGAAGCCATACCATTGCTTTAACTGCATCTTTCGGCAACCCATCACCTTTCATGTAGTTAAAACCAAGTCTGAATTGCGCCAAAGCATTACCTTGAGCCGCAGCCTTTTGATACCACTCATTTGCTTTGTCTATACTTGAGGGCAACCCCAAACCCAGCTCATATCTATTGCCAATAATCAATTGCGCGTCAGCATTATTCTGCGCAGCTGCTTTCTGATACCACAAGATTGCTTGGGCCATATTTTGTGGTATGCCAGCACCATGCTCATACATCATTCCAAGCCTCAACTGAGCCTCTGCGTGCCCTTTAACGGCTGATTTTTCTAACCACTCAACTGCTTTGGCGCTATCTGAAACGCACCCATTGCCTTGGATATACATAACCGCGAGATTGAATTGCGCATCTACATTTCCTTGATTGGCAGCCTTCTGAAACCACTCAAGAGCATGAGCCATGTTTTCTTTTGTAAGGATTGTTTTTTCTTGATACTTTTCCCATGGGCCAGAGGGGGCTTTGTCTTGGAAATACATTTCACCAAGGCTGTATTGAGCTTCCGCGTTCCCTGCTTCCGCCTTCTTTTTCGTCTCTACAAACTTTTCTTCCAGCGTGGGTTCTTTCGCCGTTACAACTGGCACTGACGAGGCGGCAGTTTCGGTGCTTTTATTGGAAACACGCTCATCACATCCAGCGAGAATCAGAAGAAAAATCGCAAGCAAAGGGATTGTTGTTTGTTTTATTGGTATGTTTGCTTTCATTGATTCGTATTGCAGCGGGTCTACGTTAGTAAGCTTGAGTCAGCACGAGGCTGTTTAATACCTGCTGGCATAACGGCTTCATTCTTTTGAAAGCATCATCCACTTTTGTTATTTCATCTGCTTGTCCTGCGGCAGCACACTGAATGCTAATGCCCTTGCCGCGAAAGAAAAGCTGATAGATCAGAATATCTTGGTACATTTTCATTCCAGCACGTTCGATTGGCATAGATACTTGCATCCAGTACCCAGTCTGTTTTTCTAAATTAAAATTCCCTGCATCTATGAACCGAGACCCTTCTGGTGCAATACTTTTCACTTCACCAGAGCGAACCAACTCATTAATTTCTTTTTTCGTCGGATTGTTGCCTTTTGTATCGCCTATTATCAGCATGATAATGTTTAACCCTGTCCCATTTTCGCTCATCCATTTCTGAGCTATATGTGGACGTTCTCCATCCTTACCAAGCCAAGACCGAGGGAGTTGCAGCTTTAACTTGATGCCTTGAGATTTGCCAGTCCCATCCGTTTGGTATCGTTGCCGAAAGCCATCTGAAAACTCGTCAACTGGGTGGTCTGCGTATTTCACGGCAAGCAGGTACTCAAGTACAGTGCTTTCGATTTCACCCTTTGATCTGTCTTTGACCTGCTCAAAGAAATTGGCCGCAATTTCTCTCGTGATAGGCTGACGCGCAAAAATCTCTTGCGTTCTGGTTTGCAGAGTGGATGCTGTTTCTTGAAATTGCTTTTCACTCATGATGCTCTGGAGTTGTGTTTCCAGCTTGGTTTTGATATCGGGAAATGTAGCGCCAAACTGTGCGCGAGCTAACGCCACGCGAGTTGCCATTTCTGGGAAGTCAGTTTCTATGCGCGATAATGAATACTCTTGCCCGAGGATGAATCCGTAAGCCTGTGCAAGCCCCTTTACTGATGCGGGGTTGAAGTTGATTGCAAAAGTCGTAATGGGGCAGAGTGCTAGTGCCACTAGGACAATGAACCATCGCGTGGACTTTGTTAATTCGTACATCTAATCTCCATATTCATTCCTTTTGCAAAAAATCTCATATAGCACACGTCTACTGACAGGACAAAAAAACAGATTTCGATTGCCCTTGCTTCGATCATACAATTGTTGTATTCGTTCGGCATCAATGTGCTTCCAACGGATTGATTACTTTCAATTCCTCAATCCAAGTGAAATCCAGTGTGTTACGGGTTGCCAGTGTGTATCCCCGTTCAAGACAGGTGGCTGCGATAAGGGCATCGCCGAGTGTGAGTTTGCGTTGCTGGCGTAATTGGATGGCGATTTCGTAGCTTGAAGCTGTCAGGTAAATCAGTTCCAAGCTGTTCAGTAATTCTGTCAGCGCAATTTTTTCGGCGGCATGTAGCTTGTGGTAGCCGAGAATTTCCACTTTGCTGATGACAGATACTTTGGGCAGGGTCTCAATCAGCCATTGGCGAAGTTCCGCGTGTTCCGGCTTCGTGGCGTAAATCAGGATGTTGCTGTCAGCCAGCATGTGGCTAATCTCGTCCCGGCAGGGAACGTTCAATTCTTTGTTCTTGCAGCCATGCTATCGGGTCGATTTTGGCATAGGGGTTCATATCCACCACTTTTTTCAGCGCGGCAGTCAGTTGTTTACTGCGTTCACTATCGCTGATGGATAGGTTTGCTGTTTTTTGTTCCAGATAAAGTACGTAATCTAATACTTCGCTCTGGCGGGGAAGGGGGAGTTTTTCCACGTGTTGCGCAATAGCGAGATTAAGCTTCATCAGCGTGTTCCATTGTTAATGTGATTCTAGGGATGTGCTGATTTATTCGGTTTTGTCATTCCCGCGCAGGCGGGAATCCAGTTAAATCAAGACGCTGGATCTCCGCTTTCGCGGAGATGACGAATAAATCAGCATCTACATAGACAATAATACCCTCATATTGCCACTTTCGTCAGTTCAATGCGTAGAACCAGATGTTGGTATCAACGAACACTGGTGCGGTCATATAAATCATCTCGTTTGATCGACAAGCCCTCACCTTTGATCTGGGCGGGATATGTGCGCGCAAACGTGACAGAACACCTTGCGCAGGCGCGTCAGATTTCTCTTCGCTATACATTACGATGATCTTTGCCAGGCGCGACTGGGCCGGAAGCCGATCACTGAAGATGTTGAGTCTATGATTAACGATGGGTGCTTCAATTTCGACGGCAAGCATGAAGCTAACCTCCAGTAAGGTTTTGGCAGGTTGCCTAAGCGTACCATTTCAGACATAAAAAAACCGCTCTTTTGAGCGGTTTGATTGAAATGCTCAAAACCTGATCAGGATTTACGGCGCAATCCGATCATGCCAACCAGTCCGATCAGCAACAGTGCGGATGTGGCCGGTGCAGAAACGGGTGCCGTGTAGTCGTAGGTGATGCTGAGCGATCCGGAAGCGTTGCTGTTGTTTCCTGAAAAAACGCCGGCAGGTACGGTGCCGCCCTGATTGCCGATGCCTGAAATGTCGATATTGAACAAGTTCAGGCCGCCGATATAAGCGGCCAGGTTGGTATTGCCTGCGCCGCATGAAAGATCATTGCTCAAACAGACGCCGCCTGTCATTCCGGTCACGGAAGCCGTTCCGACGGTTGTGACTGCCATGCCGCCTGGCACCGATCCGGTAAAGCCTGCGGTCGTTAACGTATTCGTACCTGTTAACAGAACGGCAACGCCGGTGCCTGTGAAGGTCGTGGTCGCGGTTGCCGTCAGCGGAACCGGATTGCCCACTGACGATGGCCCGGCATTCGTATTGATCACGGTATTGTTAAGCGTCTGATCCAGCGACCAGACGAAATGGACGCTATTGAGCGTGCCTAATGTGCTGTCAAAGCCGTTAAAAGACAGCGTCGTATTATTCGGCGTGGCAAAGCTGAATGCTTGAATTTGCGCCGGTGTCGTCAACAGTCCTGCTGCGGCAGGCAGGGACGCAAAAAGCCCTGCTATCATCATGGCTGCAACAGCCAGGATTTTTATGATGCCGGTTCTCATGATCATTCCCCAAGATTAAAAATACGTCTTGGATATTAGCGCAGGCCCGAATAAAAAGGCATGTATAAAAATTTTACATGTTGCTCAGCAGCTGTCGGTGAATATTACCGGTGCGCCTGTGCATCCAGTCCGTCCAGCACCATTTCGGCTGCGCGCAGTACGGCGCGTGCCTTGTTCTGTGTTTCCTGCCATTCGCTGCTCGCTACCGAGTCGGCAACGATGCCAGCACCCGCCTGTACATACAGTGTGCCGTTTTTCACCACGGCCGTGCGCAACGCGATGGCGACATCCATGTCGCCGTTAAATCCCAGATAGCCGACCGCACCGGCGTAGATGCCGCGTTTGGTGGGTTCCAGTTCGTCAATGATCTCCATTGCACGCACCTTTGCCGCACCCGATACCGTGCCGGCCGGGAAGGTGGCTTTGAGTACGTCCATCGCGGAAAGTCCGGGTTTTAGTTTTGCATCGACGTTGGAGACGATGTGCATCACGTGCGAATAGCGCTCGATCACCATCTTGTCGGTTAATTTTACGGTGCCGTTCTGTGCGACGCGGCCGATGTCGTTACGCCCCAGATCGATCAGCATCAGGTGTTCCGCCAGCTCTTTCGGATCGGCCAGTAATTCCGCCGCCAGTTCTGCATCCTGTTCAGGCGTCTTGCCGCGCGGACGGGTTCCGGCAATCGGACGCACGGTGACGGTATCGCCTTCCAGGCGCGCCAATATTTCGGGCGATGAGCCGACCACGTGATGATCGCCCATGTCGTAGTAGAACATGTAGGGCGAAGGATTGATGCTGCGCAGCGCGCGGTACAGCGATAAGGGTTCTGCGGGGAAGGGTTGCGCCATGCGTTGTGACAGTACCACCTGCATGATGTCGCCGTCGAAAATGTATTGTTTGGCTTTCTCCACTGCCGCCTTAAAGGCAGTCTCACCGAATTCGGATTTCGCATAGAAGCGTTGTGCGGGCGGCGCAAAGGGAATGTCCGCCGGCCGTCGCAACATGTCGATCAGTTCGCGCAGACGTTCGCGTGCCAGCGGGTAGGCGTCATCCTGCGCGGGGTCTGCGTAGACGATGAAGGTCAGCTTGCCGGATAAGTTGTCCACTACCGCCAGTTGCTCGGTGAGCATCAGCAGAATATCGGGTGTGCCGATGGCATCCGGCTTTTGCACGCCGGACAGGCGAGGTTCTATATAACGTATTGTTTCATAAGCGAAATATCCGGCAAGGCCGCCGGTGTAACGCGGCAGGCCGGACAAAGGGGCGACTTTGAAGCGCGCCTGATATTCCTCGATATAATCCAGCGGATGATCTACTTGTTGCGTGGTTTCGCCCGAGGCACAGGTCAGCGTGACTTGTTTGCCGCGCACCGTGATGCGCGTATCGGCAGGCAGTCCGATGAAGGAATAACGCCCGAAGCGCTCGCCGCCCTGAACGGATTCCAGTAAATAGGAAAACGGTTTGTTGGCGAGTTTGAGGTACAGCGACAACGGCGTGTCGAGATCGGCGAAGGTCTCTGCGACCAGTGGAATGCGGTTATAGCCTTGCTCAGCCAGTGCTTTAAATTCTTGTTCGGTCATCGGGTGCAACATGAAATCTCCTGAGCTGATTCGCGTAGCGACAACTGCCGCTACGCGCTAGCGTCTAGCAACTGCTTTTCAGGCCAGTTTCATCAACGGTAAGGCGGCCGGAAGATTGGCGATGACCGCATCCAGATCCAGTGTTTCCACCGGTTCACCGTGGTTGTAGCCGTAAGGTACGCAGAATACCGGGCATTCGGCGGCACGCGCTGCAATCGTGTCATTCAGCGAATCGCCAATTAACAGCAATTGATCGATCGGCACGCCGAAGAACTTTGCGGCATGCAGCAACGGCATCGGATGCGGTTTCTTTTCCGGCAGGGTGTCGCC
>JAPLQK010000050.1 GCA_026399735.1 Pseudomonadota bacterium | reverse complement strand
AGCTCCTGTTTGAGTTTGTGACGCCATCCAAACTTATTGCTCTGGTTTGGTTAACACACGGTGTGTTGCCTGTTAAAAAGCAATAACCATGCCAAAGAACAGGATTCAGGATGCAGGATTCTGAAACCCGTTGTATTTATTAAGTTTATTTGACAACTTCGCACTTTCTGCGTCACACCAACGAAATGACATGCACGATCAGAATCCGAGCTTCGCAGGCGAAATTCGTCAGTCAGGTGACGAATTTCGTCAGTCAGATTCATCGCTTTGCATTAAATCAAGCGAATACCTGTTGACTAGCTATAAGATACCTTTTACATTTGCACTACTTAATCGAGGAAAAACCACCATGACCAAAGAAGTGCAAATGTCCATCAAGATGGAAACCGAATTACGCGACGAATTTATGGCTGCAGCAGCGATTATGCACCGACCCGCCGCGCAGATTGTGCGCGACCTGATGCGCAGCTTTCTGGCACGCCAGAAAATGCCCAATGCCAAAACGATCTCGACTATGCAGTCCGTCGACAATGGCGAGGATTTGTATCACGCGAAAGATGCCAATGACCTGTTCCGGCAACTTGGCATATGAAAGAACCCATTTACTCTGGCATGTTTAAGCGAGATGTAAAAAGAGCTGAAAAACGCGGCAAGGACATGGCCGCACTTCGCACTGTATTGCGCCTGCTGTTGGCGGGCGAACCGATTCCCGCCATATACAAAGATCATCCACTGAAAGGCAACTGGAAGCATTACCGGGATTTGCATATTGAACCGGACTGGCTCCTTATCTACAAGACAGATGAGACAAACCTGTGGCTGGTACAAATGGGAACGCATGCAGACATTTTCGGAAACTGATCTCAAGCATCAAATTGGATGGCGCAAAACGGTTCTGGCAGGCAATCCGCACAGCGGATGCTCGCAAAAAATCGAAGCGGCGAGATTGTCAGATTTGCTGCCTGAAGATGAAATGGATACTTTTTTTGCAGCCCGAAGCGACACCGCATCGTGAAAGTCAGCTGACGCAGAAATGCCCAATTAGATTTAGCCGAGATTGATACCCATATCCGGCAAGATAATCCGCAAGCTGCCAATCGTGTCGTTTCTTCCATACGCAGGGACACCCAGTTGCTATCCAACACGCCCTTGCTGGGCAGACCGGGACGGATGAAAACACTCGGGAATTGATCGCAACCGAGTTTCCTTACATTGTCGCCTATCAAGTCACACCTTCCGACGATTGATGATTTCTCGCTCAGCGCCAGTCAGCGTGCCGAAAGGGATATTCAAATTTTCGACCTCATTTTCCGTCAAAAAGTCACCCGTCTTTCCCGCGCTGTCGCACCACTGATACGCGGCGATTTGCCGCACACGCTGCTGCGCGGCTTCCGGCGGCACTGCCGCCACAACCGCTTACCTGTCCGCTGCACTTTCCGTGCTCACAAATGTGGCAGCTTGGCTGAGCACAGGCATAAGTTTTTCCCGGAGCATTGTGACCACTTCGAGCAACGGCGTAATGGCAAGCTGGTTTTTTTTGAGAAATGACAGCCACATAGCCTGTCTTGATCGCTCAGTAGCAAACTCATTCGTCAGTCCAATCGGTAATTCTGTCGGAACCGACATGCCTCGCCGGACAAAAGTTGCCGCGATTGCTCTGGCCAACGTGTGAGTATTAAGCGCCTCGCGATCCAGCAATACCCAAAGATCAAAGTAATCCTTCAATCGGCTATTGGTCATGCCGAGCAAGACAATGGCATGAAGCTTTTCTGAGATGACGGTGTAAACGGGGTATGTTTTCAGTCGTGGCGCTGGCAAATCTTTGATCAGTACCGGGTAAACTGCGTGGACATGGCCCGGCGTGACAGCATCACCAAACCCAATGTCGATCTGTGTTTTGCACCGAGCATTGGCAATTTCGCCAACGATCAATACCCGAGCACCGGCATACCCTGCCTCTTTACGTATCTCTTCGACACTGACTGTGGCTGGATCAAAGACGATGCCGTCTTCAACTTCGACGCCTGCGATGTCACGAAATGTCTGAGCAATTGATTCCAGGTCACTTGATCCGAAGCCGAGCAGATCCGCATCACGCGTTGGCCGGTGAGGCATGTCATACCAGAGGGTGAAAAGCAGTGATCCCTTGAGCAGAAATTGGTCAGCATGCGTCGATTGACTCAGTCGGTAGAGTATCCGCTCCAAAGCAAAGCGAACCAGTATCTGATTGAAGTCTGCGTTTTGAGATTTTGCGATACCCAGCAGGCGTACTCGGACAGATGCAGCGATATTTTTTGTCACTCCAATGCCTCAAGGTAGGGGCGCATCACATTGGCGACACGACAGATTTTAGCGTAGCGCCAAAGCTCATCTGCGCTGATCTTTTTGCGTGAACGAGCATCCTTCAGCGCTTCAAGGGCTACGTCAAGCCCGATTTTGTTGCGGTGCTTGAAACAGTCGGCGATTGTTTTGGCGATACCATAAACGCGTAGCGTCACCTGATCTCGTTCATGCACTTCGATGCCCTGAGCGTAGGCTTCATCGGAAAACTGGATCATCTTGACCGGAGGGTAGTCGATTTTTGGAGTGTGACTCCCCCGAGGCATGGCTATCCATATTTGGCGAGGTAGCTGTGTGGTCAGTTCATGAAACTGCAGTGCCGTCAGCAGGCAAAAGACGGCTTGCGGTACGCGGGTAGCCACGGCAACCAGGCTCTCGTGTTCGGAAAGGGGAAAACCCGGAAGTCGGTAGAGACCACGACCTATTTTCTCCAGTTGACCGCTTGCAGCGAGGCGGGTCAGATAAATCCGAGGAGTGCCTATTTCATTCACATCGCAGGGACGCAGAACACCCTTCTGGCGTACCAGATGGAGCAGACGGTTTGTGTGAGTATCTTCGCGCATTGTTTTTGAAGTATGTTCCATAATTTCGTTAGATGCAAATCAGTAACGAATAAATGGAACAATAAAATATTCAGCGTTAATACTCACTTCTTTCTGATGTCGTAGCGCCACGATAATCACACAACAGGTGCGTTCCGTTATTTTTGACAGTCAAGCATCAAATTTGGTGGTTGGCTAAAGCCAATATCCCTGCGAGAATCATTTCGTGGACAACTGCTTTTTCTAGGATGATATATGCACTGCATATCATGTCGGACAAAAAAAGCGATTGCAGCCTGAGGCTACACCTCCGGATTCACACCCGGAATGACACTTAAATCCACCTCATCGATCTGTTCGTGTGAAAGAAATTGTTTGACGTACTCGACATAGACTTTCTCACGAATGAACACATCGAAGATGTCAGGATCGATATGCCCGCCCAACTTTAATTTCCCAAGAATGGTCAGCGACTCGGTCAAGGTTTTACCTGAC
>JAPLQK010000037.1 GCA_026399735.1 Pseudomonadota bacterium | reverse complement strand
CTCATCTCGTTGGCGATGTCGGCATAAGCACGTATCAGCGATACGGTGAGTTTATACAAGGTGATGCGCTTGGACTCATTCAGTTTGAGTTGTGTTTTGTCGGCGGTATCGGCGGCGACAAAGTAACGCAGGTAGGCAGCGGTATCCTTCGGCATTTCGACCGGTTCGCACAAGGCTTTAATCGCTTCGCGCGCTTCTTCCAGTCGTTCCCGCGCCATTTGCAAGCGGTCAACCAGCAATCCCGCCACGTCTTCCTTGTCATAGCCGTCCAGTGCGCCGGAGGTGTAGTCCTCAATCGCCGTGCCGAGGCTCTTGAACAAGTCTTTGTAATCGACGATGTAGCCGTATTCCTTATCGTCGCCGTCCAGCCGGTTGACGCGGCATATCGCCTGAAACAGTCCGTGGTCGCGCATCTGCTTGTCGATGTATAAGTAGGTGGCAGACGGCGCATCAAAGCCTGTCAGCAACTTATCGACCACGATGAGCAACTTCATCTGTCCGGGTTGCTCGATGAATTTCTTCTTCACCTCTTTCTCGAAGTCTTCCGCCGACTTGTCGCCCAGCATCCGGTTGTATATCTCGTACTTCCTTAAGCGTTCGGTCAACCCTTCGCCGGTTTCCTCACCCTTGATGTCGGCAGGCGATGGCGCATACGAGGTGACAATCGCGCACTTGCCCGCCAGTTCCGAATGCTCAAACAGCTCATAGCACTTGCACGCTTCATAGATGCTGCTTGTCACCAGCATGGCATTGCCGCGACCGCTTTGCAGCCGGTCTTTGGTTTCCATGTCCATCAGGATGTCGGCGACGATTTTTTCAAGGCGCGACTTGGAACTCAGCACCTTCTGCATACTGCCCCATTTTTGCTTGAGCTGCGCCAGTGCAATGTCGTTCAGTCCACGGGTTTTGGAATCGAACCACTGGTCAATCTTGGCTGATGAGGTGATGCTCTGGTCGATGTCCCGCGCCTCATAGCGCAAGTCCAGCACCACCTTGTCGCGCACTGCCTCATCGAACTTGTAGGTATGGATGTAACCACCGAATATCTCGATACTTTTCTGTTTGTCGGCTTTCAGTAACGGCGTACCGGTGAAACCGATGAACAGCGCATTCGGCAGAATGGCTTTCATCGCCTTGTGCAGTTCGCCGCTCTGGGTGCGGTGGCACTCATCTACGAACACGTAAACATCGCCACGCGCCTTGAAGTCAGCTGGCAGGCCGCGCTTCATTTCCTCGATAAACGCGCCAATATCAACCAGCGATTCGCCTTCTTCACGGCCGACAAACTTGTGTATCAAGGACGCAATCAGCCACGGCGTGGTGGCGTTGAGTCTGGCAATCAGGTCTGAACCGCTTTGAGTGCGATAGATGTCCTCATCCACGCCCTTGAACACACGCTCGATTTGTTCATCCAGCTCGGTGCGGTCGGTGATGATGACCACCCGCGCATCCTTGACGTTTTCGCGCAGCCACTTCGCCAGCCACACCATCGTCAGGCTCTTGCCGCTGCCTTGGGTATGCCAGATGATGCCGCCCTCGCGGCGTTTTACATGCGCTTGTGCGGCCTTCACGCCGAAGTATTGATTGTGGCGGCAGAGCTTTTTTGTGCCTGCGTCATAAACCACAAAATCATGAATTAATTCAAGTAGTTGCGTTTTATCGCAAAGCTGAGTCAGGTGACGGTCGAGCAGGTTCTCGATGTCGCTGTCCTGCTTCCACGTTAGGTAGTATTTCTCCCGCGTCTCGGTCGTGCCGTAGCGCACGCCTTCGGTATCGTTACCCGCCATCACCAGTTGCATGGTGGTAAAGAAGGGCTGGATAAACACCTTCTTCTGATTGTCCAGATTCTGGCGTATGCCTTCCGATACCGACACGGTGGAACGCTTCAACTCCAGTACGCCGAGTGCGATGCCGTTCACGTACAGTACGACATCGGGGCGTTTTGTATTAGCCTTGGCATCCGCCCCTTTGACGGTCACTTCCTCTGCAATGCCGAAGTGGTTGCTCTGCGGGTGCTTCCAGTCTATCAGCCACACCGTTTGCGTATTCTCGCCGATGTCTGCGTTGACCTTCACCCCATAGCGCAGCAACTCATACACCGCCTTATTGCAGTCATACAGGCTTTTGGTCTGGTCGCCTGCCACCTTGTTAAGTTGGTGCATAGCACGGCTGATGAGCGCATCGTCAAAGCCTTGTTTTTTGAGGAATCGGCTCAATAAGTCGGTGTCGATATTGCGGTTGCCCACCCGACTACCCCAGTCGCCCAGATAGTCATAGCCCAACTGTTCGCGGAACAGTTTTACCACACGCTGCTGGGTGGCACGTTCGATTTGTCCGACGTTACTCATTGCTGGCTTCCTTTACCATAGAGGTGCGAACACCTCGATTCGCTCATACGGAGACACAATTTATCCGATTCCCATTGAGCAGGGTTATTCAAAATATATGCACGAATACGATCCAATTCGGATTCATCACGGACGACATGTTCCCAATAGTTTCGTTGCCATAATTTACCGTCAAACCGTTGCCAGCCCTGTAGTTTCACACCACGAATATAGGCATTCGTCGTCATCGTTTTAAACCATTGCACCACCATCCGTAGGGGCGAACCTGCGTGTTCGCCCGACCGTAGCAGGGGCAGACCTGCGTGTCTGCCCAAACATTCGTGTTCGCCCAACAACAAAGGGCGGACACGCAGGTCCGCCCCTACCACGTCCGCCCCTACACCATTCACCGCACCATTTATATCATCGCCCGCGTTTACCACGATGAAATGAATGTGATTTGGCATACAAACGAATTTATCGCATTGAATATCCGAAAATTTATTTTCCAACTCCGCGTACCAATGCAGCACCATTTTCCCCGCATTGTTTAATTCCATTTCATCGCCCACAATCTCGCCGAAAAAACGCTCCCGATTTTGGGTGCAAATCGTGATGAAATACGCACCTGCCTGTGCGTAATTGTAGCCCTGCAATCGAATTGAACGGCGATGACGTAAACTGATAGCAGTCATGATTTTTTCACCGCCCGATTGACCATATTTTGCACCGCAGTCGGCATATTGATCGGCACCAATTGTGTTGCCGGATGCGCCTGCTGAAAGACCCGAAATACCTCGTCGGCAAATGCCTGTCCGATTTCCTCTACCCCGGTAAAATCCAGCACCACGGTCTGAAAACGCTCGAAGCGCATCGTCAGTCGCTTAGCCTGTGAGCGGGAAACAAGCTTCTCGCCTTCATGCTGCGCCAGACGCACAGGCACGATGGTTTTGGCAAAAGTGTATTCCTCGGGTGCAGAAAACTGGTCGAATATCTGTTGCAAAGTACGCTGACTGTCGTTCGCAAGACGCATCAACACCAGCGTGCCGGGCGCATCGGCGGAACGCTCCAGCAACACATCCGCGCCCCATTCATCGTGCATGAAGCGCAGCGTGCCGGAACGAATATCGAAGGCATCCATCACCTTGGACGAAAAAAATATCCCCTCGCCCGTATGCCTGTCGGGGTCTGTCGTCAGTTTACCTTTGGCCAACTCCAGAATAGCCTCGCGCGGATCGTACAAATTCAACGCGCGCTGAATCTTCAGAAAAATCCCCTCGCCCTCGTCGGCGATATACACCGTGGTATTCAGCGCGTCGCGCAGCAACTCCACGGTCACACGTTCTGAACCGGAATGATCAATCGCGTTGTTCACCATCTCCGTCACTGCGTAATGCCAGATGTCGCGGACATTAACAGACAGATCACGCAGCACGGGTGCAATCGCCTCGCTCCACACCCGATCCTCGCTCAGACCATCGCGTGCATACACCTGCTGCACCTGTGTCGACGTTACCAAGCG
>JAPLQK010000094.1 GCA_026399735.1 Pseudomonadota bacterium | reverse complement strand
TTGAAAAACAGTTTTAAGGGATGCACTTACTCCTGTGCTTGTACTTCCGAGCAACCTTCCTGATGCTTGCCCAACATGTTCCAGCTCGATACAGAATTCATGAATGCCAGACTTTTTCGGGTCAGCTCGTTCTTTTCGTGGCGCAGCTATTTCCCCAAACTGCATGACATTCCAATCCTCTGGAATAACCCCGACCTCGGTCTGTTTGTACCCCAGGGCACCTTCTCTTGTTGCTTCGCAACAATTCACCTTGTATCCGCTCGGGATGGCACTCATCGTTGTACTCCCGTGGTGTGCGTCATGCACAGAAAACCGCTGATTCGTGTGAATGACACCTTGAACATGCACAGAAAACCACTGTTTTGGTTACACGTTCCGCCAGTCGTGGGTAAATAATTCGCTTTTTTACCCACGTTAATCTTGTCAGCATTGGACATCACAATTTGTGACATCCGAATAGTCAGAAGCCTTCTCACCAATTGCAGCTTATTCAATAACAGCGACACTCTCGCAACTTTTGCTGCTAGAAAGAGACTCGTAGCTAAAACTCCATTGGAATAACAAGCCTGTTTATTTCTGCTCGTCATTGATGCCTCCTATCGCTTTGAATCCGCCCTGCTGGGTCAGTAGCTGGAGCTGACGAATAGCGATTTCATTCAGTCGCATTAACCGGTCGCCTTGCGACAAACCCATGCGTATCAATTCGGCGTTCATGCCTTCGATATTGGCGAGTACCAACAATTGTTCAACGCTGGCGTATTCGCGCATATTGCCCTCTTGCTCTGGATTCGCATCGCGCCACTGTTTAGCGGTTTGCCCAAACAAGGCAACATTAAGTGCATCCGCCTCGCTGGCGTACACAAGACTAGCTTGTACTGGCGTTACTGAGACTGGAATCAGTGTCGATTTGATCGCGTCGGTGTGGATGCGGTAGTTAAGCTTGGCAAGGGTACGATTGAGATTCCAGTCCAGCGACAGGCGGCGACTCTCATCTTCCTTAAGGCGTTGGAATTCTTTGATGAGATAGAGTTTGAATTCCGGGCTGAGCCAAGAACCAAACTCAAAGGCGATATCTTTGTGGGCGTAAGTGCCGCCACCGTACCGACCAGCACGAGACTGAATGCCTATTGCACAGGTCGCTTCAATCCACTTTCTGGGTGTCAGGTGAAAACTGTTCAGCCCAGCTTCTTTTTTAAAGGTCTCGAATTCGCCACCTTTAAAATCCGGGTTGTGCAACTGCTCCCAAATTCCCAGAAATTCCAGTGTGTTGCGATTTCTCATCCAACTGTAGATCAGTGCGTCATCGCCAAATTTCCTGGACATATCGGTAAGGGAAATAAAATCTTCCTCCTGATGATAAAGGATGTTGATCGGCGCGCCTTGCACACTGATTGTGGTTCTTTTGTCTTTTGCCATGATTCGCCCCCCCTTTAATAAGAAACCATCTTATTAAAATTTTTGCTCATTTCTTAAGGAACCGCTGATTTATTAGCAAAAACTGTCATTGCGAGCGAAGCGTGGCAATCCAGTTTGTTGATATAAAACGAATTCTGGTTTGCCGCGTCGCTCTGCTCCTCGCAAAGACGAATTATTCAGCGTTTCCTTAAATAAACCCCATCATTTTCAGGTGTGCTTCGACCTTTGCGTTCAGTGCTGCCACATCATTTGCCAATTGCGGCAACGGTTCGGCGTAGCGTTCTGCGAGTTGCTTGATGCGTCCGGTCAGTGCTTGCGATACGCGGTCAAGCTCGGTCTGTACGTCAGCAGCCAGCGTGGTGAGCCACTTGTCATCTACTACCAAGGTTTTGATGTCATCGGTGCTGAGCTTGGCATATTGCGCGGCCACTTTCGTATCCAGCAGCTTTTGTGCGTCCTTCACCTGTCTGTTGGCAGCGGATTCCTGCTCGATGAGGGCGAGGTAGGCGTTGAGCAACTTACGTTCGTCTGTCGCCTCTTTGTCACTTTTGATGTCCTTGAAACGTGCGGCGACCGTGGCGCGGGTTATCTTGCCCTTGTCGTTTTTGGCTTCGGTTAACAAACCTTCTTCGCCGCCATGTTCCTCATCCAGTTCTTCCAACTGGCGGCTAATGGCATCGCGTCCGGCTTCCAGCTGTTCAATCGCCTCACGCTCAGCGGCGAAGTAACGAGCGATGATGAGTGAGGGCGGTATCAGTCCATTGGCCGCATCGTTCCCCGCCTGCCAGCCGTCAGCCGCAATCAGGTAGGCATCGTCCTGCATGATGTCCGACCAGTAGCTCATCAGATGCTGGTACACGTCATATTTGTCTATCAGCTGCACTTGATTGAAGGTTTGCAACAAGCCCTCAGACAGCAGGTCAATCAACGGCTTGGGGTGCGTGTCCTGCGAAATCCTTTTCAATCGGGCGATGTTGTTTGCGCGCCATTGCTGAAACAAGGTGCTGACCGATTGCGTGTAGCTGACAAATTCGGGATGAGCGAAGATGGTGGGTTTTACCTGTGTCGCCGCCACTTTCATCTGACTATATCCGGCAGTGCCGGTGTCGAACAGTTGCTTCTGTAAGGTAGGGAACACTTGCCAGTAGGCCGACATGCCGTCCACATCCGCGTTTGGGATGCCACCCTTCAAGTGAGCCGCGATGTCTTGCAGGTCTTCCGCTTCGGAGCTGTCGATGTAGCGGGGGATATTCAGGTTGTAGTCGTTGGCCTCGATTTCTGCCACGCCGACCATGCGCGAGAACTTAGGGATTTCCAGCTGCTTGTTGAACACGTCCACGATTTTGTGAATGTCCTGATGGCGCAATCGGTTCTTGTTGCCGTCCTTCACGAAGCCACGGCTTCCATCAATCATGAACAGGCCGGTGCGACCGGCGGCATTTTCCTTATCCAGAACGATAATGCAGGCCGGGATGCCCGTGCCATAAAACAGATTGGCAGGCAGGCCGATGATGCCCTTGATGTAGCCACGGCGGATGATGTTGCGGCGTATGCCACCCTCGGCATTGCCACGGAACAGCACGCCATGCGGCAGAATCACCGCACCCTTGCCAGTACTCTTGAGCGAACGGATGATGTGCAGCAGAAAGGCATAGTCGCCGTTTTTGTCGGGCGGGATGCCATCGACGAAACGCTCATACAAATCATTGGCAGGGTCGAAGCCGTTGCTCCACGCCTTGGTGGAAAACGGCGGATTGGCAACCACGAAATCATGCAACTTCAGTCCGCCGTTCCCATCCTTGAAATGCGGACTGGACAGCGTGTTGTCCTGCCAGATTTCCGCCGTCGGGTTGTCGTGCAGAATCATGTTCATCTTGGCTAACGCTGCGGTGGCGTTGTCCATTTCCTGCCCGTAGATGGTGACACCGGTTTGAGACTCATCTGCCGCCTTCAGCAGCAGCGAACCGGAACCACAGGCCGGGTCATAAATGGTCTGGCTCTGGCTGGTGGTGGCATTGATGCCAATGACCTTCGCCATGATGCGCGAGACTTCAGCCGGAGTGTAGAACTGTCCCTTGCTCTTGCCGGATTCGGTGGCAAAGTGGCGCATCAGGTATTCGTAGGCATCGCCCAGAATATCGTCACCCTCGGCGCGGTTGTTGCTGAAGTTTAGGCCGGGGGAATCGAAGATGCTGACCAGATTGGACAGGCGGTCTTGCATCTCCTTGCCCTTGCCCAGCTTGTCGGCATCGTTGAAGTCGGCAACGTCAATCACACCCTTCAGGTCATTGGCTTCGGCAAGCCGCGCGATAATCTTGTTTAACTTGTCGCCGATTTCCTTGTCGCCCTTCAGGGCCAGCATATCCTTGAAGCTACCGCCTTCGGGAACCTCAATCAGCGCATCGGGCTGACCGGCGTATTTGTCCGACACGTATTTGACGAACAGCAGCACCAGCACGTAGTCCTTATATTGGCTGGCATCCATGCCCCCACGAAGTTCATCGCAACCGCGCCATAAAGAGCTATAAAGTTCGGATTTCTTGATTGCCATGCGTGTTTATCCCTGATTGTGCTGTGACGTTACTTGAACTGGCGAATTATGCAGTGATTCGGGTGGTACTGTACCCCGCAATCATGAACCACAAGGCAAAAATGCACAAAACCCCTGACATCAACAACGATGAACAGGGGTTTGCATGTCATTCTGGTACTGCTTAGACGTTAAACAGGAAATTCAATACATCGCCATCCTGCACCACATATTCCTTGCCTTCGACACGCATCTTGCCTTTTTCCTTCGCGCCGGCTTCTCCGCCACAGGCGATAAAATCTACATAGGAAATAGTTTGAGCGCGAATAAAACCGCGTTCAAAGTCGGTGTGAATCACGCCGGCTGCCTGAGGCGCGGTATCGCCTTTGTGAATCGTCCAGGCGCGCACTTCCTTCACGCCGGCGGTGAAATAGGTTTGCAGACCCAGCAAGTCGTAACCGGTGCGGATCAACTTGTCCAAACCGGGTTCATCAAAGCCGAGATCTGCCAGGAATTCGAGTTTATCGGCATCATCCAGATCGGCCAGCTCAGCTTCAATCTTGGCGCACAGCGCGACGACAGGCGCGCCCTCGATCGCCGCATGTTCACGCAGCCGATCCAGATGAGGGTTATTTTCGAAACCGTCTTCCAGCACGTTGCCGACGTACATCGCGGGCTTGATAGTCAGCATGCACAAGGGCTTGATGATTTCCTTGTCGTCATCGCTCAAACCGGCAGTGCGCGCGGGGCGACCTTCGTTCAGATGCGGCAGCAATTTTTCCAGCACCGCTACCAGCTTGATCGCATCCTTGTCGCCGGACTTGGCCTTCTTGCCTTCGCGATGCAAGGTACGCTCGACCACCGCCATATCCGCCAGCGCCAGCTCGGTCAGAATGACCTCGATATCCGACAGGGGATCGACGCGACCGGCGACGTGAACGACATTCTCGTCTTCGAAGCAGCGCACCACATTGACGATGGCATCGGTCTCGCGAATATTGGCGAGAAACTGATTGCCCAAGCCTTCACCTTTGGAGGCGCCGGCAACCAGTCCCGCGATATCTACAAATTCGACGATCGCCGGTTGCATGCGCTGAGGCTTGACGATTTTAGCCAGCTCAGCCATGCGCGGATCAGGCACTTCGACGATGCCGACGTTGGGTTCAATCGTACAAAACGGATAATTTTCCGCTGCGATGCCGGCCTTAGTCAAGGCGTTGAACAGCGTAGATTTACCTACATTGGGAAGACCTACAATACCGCATTTCAAACTCATATATTTCCTTAATATTCAATTACTTACATTTATTAAGCCAACAAGGACATGCAGTTCACATCGTTTTAAAGCACTCGCGTCAGACCGCCACGCCCTTGTCATCGAACATGTCTTCAAACAGTATCGAACTCAAATAGCGCTCGCCTGAATCGGGCAGAATAACGACGATGGTTTTACCCGCATTTTCGGGGCGATGCGCCATACGAACTGCGACCGCAACCGCTGCGCCACAAGAGATACCGGACAAAATACCCTCTTCGCGTGTCAGGCGACGTGCGTACCGTACTGCATCCTCATTCGTAACCTGTTCGATCTCGTCAACCAGCGACATATCGAGCGTATCCGGCACAAAACCTGCGCCGATACCCTGTATCTTGTGCGGTCCCGGTTTGAGCGGCATACCGGCGCGGGCCTGCGTCAGGACAGGACTTGCAGCAGGTTCCACAGCCACGGTAGTAATGGCTTTGCCCTGCGTGTTCTTTATAAACCGGGAAATACCGGTAATCGTGCCACCCGTACCGACACCTGATACCAGAATATCGATTAAACCATCCGTGTCATTCCATATCTCAGGGCCTGTCGTCGTCTCATGTATCGCCGGATTAGCAGGATTCTTAAATTGCTGGAGCAACACATATTTATCAGGATCTGAGGCGGCGATTTCCTCCGCCTTTGCAATTGCGCCATTCATACCCTTAGCACCCTCTGTGAGCACCAGCGTAGCGCCGTATGCCACCAGCAGCTTACGCCGCTCTATGCTCATCGTTTCCGGCATGGTAAGGGTGAGCGGTATGCCGCGCGCAGCAGCAACAAATGCCAGCGCAATGCCCGTGTTGCCGCTGGTAGGTTCGACCAGATGGCAGCCTTCACCCAACAGTCCGCGTTTATCCGCATCAGCAATCATCGCAGCACCGATACGACACTTGACTGAATAGGCAGGATTGCGTCCTTCTATTTTGGCCAGAATAGTGGCGGGCGCACCATCCGTAATGCGGTTCAGACGAACCAAAGGTGTGTGACCGATGGATTTAGAATTATCGGCGAACCATTTAGACATACGGACTCCTTAAAACAAAGTTTGCGGTTTACGGTTTACAGTTTTCAGCAAACCGGAAACCGGGAATAGAAAACTGGTGTTGATAATAGCAAAAAGCGAACTGTTACCAGTCCGCTTTTTGTTTAGCGCATAACCTTACGGTTAATTACTCAGCATCAACCACTTCAGCATCAGCCGGGCGATCCATCAGCTCTACCAATGCCATAGGCGCATTGTCGCCTTGACGGAAACCGAACTTCAAAACGCGCAGATAACCACCGTTGCGAGTTGCGTAGCGCGGACCCAATTCTTCAAACAGTTTGGTAACCATTTCACGGTCACGCAGACGGGCAAAAGCCAGACGACGATTAGCCAGTGTTGGTGTCTTGCCAAGCGTCAGGATAGGTTCTGCAACGCGACGCAGTTCCTTGGCCTTAGGCAGGGTAGTCTTGATGACTTCGTGACGCAACAGGGATACTGTCATGTTACGGAACATTGCCAGACGGTGACTGCTGGTACGGTTGAGTTTTCTTAAACCTAAACGGTGACGCATAATTTGCCTCTCTTAACTTCAGTTATTCTACTAACAGCCATCTATAGTGCAGCTTTAAGCAGCTGCAACCGGCCAGTTTTCCAGCTTCATGCCCAGCGACAAATTGTGCTCAGCAAGAACCTGCTTGATCTCATTCAGAGACTTGCGACCCAGATTCGGGGTACGCAACAGATCGTTTTCGCTGTACTGAATCAGATCGCCGATGTAATGAATGCTTTGTGCCTTGAGACAGTTGGAAGAACGCGGCGTCAATTCCAGATCATCAACCGGGCGCAACAGGATAGGATCAACCTGAGGAACATGTTCTTTTTCAACAACAGGTTCAGTGCCTTCCAGCGCAGCAAACACAGAGAACTGATCCACCAGAATTCGCGCAGCATTGCGAATCGCCTGTTCAGGATCAATTGCACCGTTGGTCTCAATCGTCATGATCAGCTTGTCAAGATCGGTACGCTGTTCAACACGCGCGCTCTCAACTGCATAACTGACACGGCTGACCGGACTGAAAGAAGCATCCAGCGCGATGTGACCGACGGCACGCGTTTCATTCGGCAGCTGACGTGAAATCGCTGAAACATAACCGCGGCCTTGCTCAACCTTGATCTGCATATCCAGCTTACCACCAGCAGTCAGATGTGCAATGACGTGATCAGGATTCAATACTTCGACGTCTGCATTAGCGCTGATATCAGCAGCGGTAACAACACCGAAGCCTTCCTTCTTTAAAGTCAGCACAACTTCCTTAACACCGTGCAGACGCAATACCACACCCTTAAGATTCAACAGGATGTCGACAACATCTTCTTGCACGCCGTCGATAGTTGCGTACTCATGCAACACGCCGGCCATTCTGACCTCGGTCGGTGCAGCACCTGCCATGGAAGACAGCAAAATACGACGCAACGCATTGCCCAGCGTATGGCCAAAACCACGTTCAAAAGGTTCCATGACCACTTTAGCCTGGGTCTCGGAAATCTTTTGAACTTCAATAATGCGAGGCTTCAAAAAATCATTGTTAAACATAAGCTACTCCGCGTGGATTACTTGGAATACAACTCAACCACGAGATGCTCGTTGATGGTTGCAGGCAGTTCAGCACGTTGTGGGTTGGCTTTGAATGTACCCTTGAATGCCTTGGTATCCATTTCAATCCACTCAGGGAAACCGCGTGTTTCAGCCGCTGCAAGAGCCGCCTTGATACGCAATTGCGCCTTGGATTTATCAGCCACTTCAACCACGTCACCAGGACGTACTTGATAGGAAGGAATGTTTACACGCTTGCCGTTAACCAGCAGGCCGTTGTGACGAACCACCTGACGCGCTTCGGCACGAGACGCGCCAAAACCCATACGGTAAGTCACATTGTCCAGACGGGCTTCAAGCAGTTGCAGCAGCGATTCACCGGTGATACCCTTTGCAGCAGCAGCACGCTTGTAAACCAAACGGAACTGACGCTCAAGCACACCGTAGATACGACGAACTTTTTGCTTTTCACGCAACTGACCACCGTACTCGGACAAACGAGTATTGCGGCGCTGGCCATGCTGACCAGGCGGATAAGCACGGCGCTCAACTGCGCATTTGTCAGTGAAGCATTTTTCGCCCTTCAGAAAGAGCTTTTCGCCCTCACGACGGCACTTACGGCATTTTGCATCAAGATTTCTAGCCAAGATCAACTCCCAAATAAATTAGATACGACGCTTTTTAGGCGGACGGCAACCGTTGTGCGGCACCGGCGTAATATCAGAAATGCTTGTGATCTTAAAACCAGCTGCATTCAATGCACGTACTGTAGATTCACGACCTGGGCCTGGACCCTTGATACGCACTTCAATATTCTTTACACCACATTCAGCAGCAGACTTGCCTACGACTTCAGCGGCAACCTGTGCAGCAAAGGGAGTACTCTTACGCGAACCCTTAAAACCATTTGCGCCACTAGTGGACCATGCCAGGGCATTGCCTTGACGATCCGTGATAGTCACGATGGTGTTGTTAAAGGAAGCGTGAACGTGGGCAATACCTTCGACCACATTCTTTTTTACTTTTTTACGCACTTTCGTGCTTGGCTTAGCCATAATTCAATCCTCTCGCTTTTAAAGCAAAATTACTTTTTGGAACCGGAGATAGCTTTGCGCGGGCCTTTACGTGTACGCGCATTAGTGCGAGTACGCTGTCCGCGACAAGGCAGACCACGACGATGACGCACGCCGCGATAACAGCCCAAATCCATCAGACGTTTGATGTTCATCGTCGTTTCGCGACGAAGATCACCTTCAACTGTGAATTTTGCAACTTCTTCGCGCAGCTTTTCTACCTCAGCGTCAGTCAGATCTTTCATCTTGACGCTAGGGGTTACACCAGCTGCTGCGCAAATGCCTTGCGAGCGAACTCGTCCGATACCGTAAATTGCGGTCAAAGCAATTACAGCGTGTTGATGGTTTGGGATATTTACCCCTGCAATACGTGCCATGCAGCTACCCTATCTTTAAAAAACGAAAATTATATCATCAAAAACCAAAGTTGAAAAATTAACCTTGGCGTTGCTTGTGACGTGGCTCAGTGCAAATTACACGCACAACACGTTTACGAATAACGATCTTGCAGTTACGGCAGATCTTTTTTACTGATGCTTGAACTCTCATTTACTTCTCCTAACTATTAACTATTTGGCACGGAATACGATCCGAGCGCGGCTCAAATCGTAAGGAGTCAACTCCACCGTTACCTTGTCTCCAGGCAAAATACGAATATAGTGCATGCGCATTTTTCCTGAGATATGACCTAAAACAACATGACCATTTTCCAGCTTGATTCGGAAAGTTGCGTTTGGCAGCGATTCCTCAATCTCACCTTGCATCTGAATTACATCTTCTTTTGCCATTAGCGTGACAACCCACCTTTAAAATTAGCCTTTTTCAGCAAACTATCATACTGGTGCGTCATCAGATACGACTGCACTTGCGCCATAAAATCCATGGTTACAACAACCAGAATCAGCAACGAAGTACCACCAAAGTAAAACGGTACATTAAACTTGACCACCAGAAACTCAGGCAACAAGCAAACCAGCGTAATATAAACCGCACCGATCAACGTCAAACGCAACATGATCTTTTCGACATACTTGGCAGTTTGCTCTCCGGGACGTATACCGGGCAGGAAAGCACCGCTCTTCTTCAGGTTGTCTGCCGTTTCTTTAGGACTAAACACCAGTGCCGTATAGAAGAAGCAGAAAAACAAGATCGCAGAAGCATAAGCCAGAACATAAATCGGCTGACCAGGAGACAACATTTGGCTGACGTCTTTTAACCAACTCATACCGGATGAATTACCAAACCAACCGGCAATCGTCGCAGGAAACAGAATCATGCTTGAAGCGAAGATGGGAGGAATCACACCGGCCATATTCAACTTCAACGGCAAATGAGAGCTCTGACCGCCATATACCTTATTGCCCACTTGTCGCTTGGCATAGTTCACCAGTA
Organism: Pseudomonadota bacterium; assembly: GCA_026399735.1. Taxonomy (GTDB): domain Bacteria; phylum Pseudomonadota; class Gammaproteobacteria; order Burkholderiales; family Gallionellaceae; genus Gallionella. The sequence goes on along the minus strand of JAPLQK010000094.1, from coordinate 10,343 downwards.
TCTTGCGCTGACCTCGTTCTACAAACACCACCAGCGCAGTCACCGCAATCGCACCGATAAACAGGAACAACACCAGCGGTATGGAAAAAGCACCGGTACGCGCAAGTTCCAGCGTGCTGCCAATCGCATGAGGCAAGCCGGCCGCGATACCTGCAAAAATAATCAACGAAATACCGTTACCCAGGCCACGCTCAGTGATCTGCTCGCCCAGCCACATCAGGAACATGGTACCGGTCACGAGTGTAATCATCGTTGTCATCTGGAACATCGAACCAGGGTGAAGCACCAACCCGGGCTGAGCCTGCAAAGCAACAGAAATACCAAACGACTGAAATATCGCCAAACCGAGCGTGCCGTAGCGGGTGAATTGAGTAATCTTGCGACGACCAGACTCACCCTCTTTTTTCAACTGTTCAAGGTAAGGTACCGCGATTGCAGCCAGTTGCATGATAATCGAAGCCGAAATATACGGCATGATGCCCAGTGCAAATAGCGTGAATCGGGATAACGCACCACCCGAGAACATGTTGAACATGCCCAGAATGCCGTTCTTTTGCGTCTTGAACAAATCAGCCAGAACAACCGGATCAATTCCAGGCACCGGTATATGCGCGCCGATACGATACACAACCAATGCACCGAGCAAAAACCAAAGTCTGGAACTTAAATCACCGTACTTGGCCTTTGGGACTTCCTTAGCAACTTTGCTCACAGTCTGCCTTCTTACTCTTCGATGCTACCGCCAGCAGCTTCAATCGCTGCACGGGCACCTTTGGTGACCAGCAAACCTTGCAACTTGACTGCACGGACAATTTCACCGCAAAGAAACACCTTTGCTCCCAGAGCGCCGGCACGAACGATCCCGGCTTGCTTCAATGCCAAGAGGTCAATGCTGTCGACTGGCAAATTTTGCAAATCGGATAAGCGAACTTCAACTGTGTCATTGCGTGTCAGCGACACGAAACCACGCTTAGGCAAACGACGCTGCAAAGGCATCTGACCGCCTTCAAAACCGACTTTATGGAATCCGCCGGCGCGTGATTTCTGACCCTTATGACCACGACCGCAGGTCTTGCCCAAACCGGAACCGATACCACGACCAACGCGACGCTTAGCGTGCTTCGCCCCGAGGGCGGCTTGAATAGTATTAAGTTGCATTATTGAGCCTCGTATTTAACCAGGTAGAACACTTTGTTAATCATGCCACGAACGCAAGGTGTATCTTCGAGTTCAACAGTGTGATTGATACGACGCAACCCTAAGCCACGCAGCGTAGCGCGATGAGATTGCTTAGTACCAATCTGGCTCTTCAGTTGTGTCACTTTAATAGTTTTGGTTGTCATTTTTTACCCCAAAATTTCGTCAAGATTCTTGCCGCGCTTGGCAGCAATCTCAGACGGCGCATTCAACGCGCGAAGACCATTCAAAGTTGCGCGAACAACGTTGTATGGATTGCTGGAACCCAGACATTTAGCAGACACGTCGCGAACGCCAACAGCTTCGAATACGGCACGCATCGCGCCACCGGCGATAATTCCGGTACCTTCAACTGCAGGACGCATCAGAACCTTGGCAGCGCCGTGAGTTCCGACGACAGCGTGGTGCAATGTGCCATTCTTCAAATTAACCTTGAAGAGATTGCGACGGCATTCTTCCATCGCCTTTTGAACAGCAACCGGCACTTCCTTAGACTTGCCCTTGCCCATCGAAATACGACCATCGCCATCACCGACAACTGCCAGTGCCGCGAAGCCCATAATACGGCCACCTTTTACGACTTTGGTAACACGATTTACGGCGATCATTTTTTCGATCATGCCATCATCGCGTTCCTCTTTTTGCATTTTTCCTTGCGGCTTAGCCATTGCTCAACTCCAATTAGAACTGCAGACCATGCTCACGCGCGGCTTCAGCCAACGCCTTGACACGACCATGATAACGATTACCGGAACGATCGAAGGCAACCTGCGAAATACCTGCGGTTTTGGCCTTCTCAGCGATGCGCTGACCCACGACGGTCGCTGCCGCCTTGTTTCCACCATTAGCCAGATCAACAGCAACATCCTTATCCAGACTGGATGCGCTTGCTAAAATCTTACCGCCGCATGCAGAAATAATCTGCGCGTAGATATGCAAATTGGTACGGTGGATAGCCAGACGTACGGTTCTTTGTTCAGCAATGCGGGCACGGGTTTTGCGTGCTCTGCGCTGACGAGATGCTTTTTTATTCAACATATCCGCCTCAATTATTTCTTCTTGGTTTCTTTCAGAATCACCACTTCATCGCTATAACGAACGCCCTTGCCCTTATATGGCTCCGGTGAACGATAAGCGCGAATTTCTGCGGCAACCTGGCCTACGCGTTGCTTGTCTGCACCCTTCAACACCACTTCGGTTTGAGTCGGGGTAGTTACAACAACGCCTGCCGGCATGGTGTAAGCAACCGGATGGGAAAAGCCCAGCGTCAGGTTCAGCGTATCACCCACTGCTTGTGCGCGGTAACCCACGCCAACCAGAAGCAATTTGCGTTCAAAACCTTTACTGACACCTTGCACCATGTTAGCCAGCAATGCACGGATTGTTCCGGACATTGCATTCGACTGTTTGGAACCGCTTGTTGCTGAACACATCAGACTATCACCTTCGTGAACTACTTTCACGTCAGCAGTCAGACTGCGCTTAAGAACCCCCAACGGGCCCTTGATCGATATTTCATTTGCAGCCATAGCAACTTCTACGTCACCAGGGACTACAACAGGATTCTTGGCTACTCTAGACATACTTACCTCACTACGCTACAACGCACAATACTTCGCCACCAATACCATTGGCGCGTGCTTTGCGGTCGGTCATCAAACCCTTCGAAGTGGAAACAATCGCGATTCCGAGGCCATTCATGACTTTAGGAATATCGGTGTTGCCCTTGTAAATACGCAATCCAGGACGACTGATGCGCTGAATTTTTTCAATTACAGGACGTCCGCTGTAGTACTTCAGACCGATTTGCAAAGTAGCCTTACCAGGCGTTCCTTGTTCGATTTTGAAGCCGTCAACATAGCCTTCTTCTTTAAGAACTTCAGCAATTGCAACCTTCAATTTTGAAGACGGCATAGATACGGTGGCTTTTTCAGCCATTTGCGCATTACGAATGCGCGTCAACATATCGGAAATTGGATCATTCATGCTCATAATTATTACTCCTACCAGCTAGCCTTAGTGATGCCAGGAATCTCACCACGCATCGCAAATTCACGAACCTTAATGCGACCCAAACCAAACTTCCTGAATGTACCGCGAGGGCGACCAGTCAAAGCACAGCGATTACGCAAACGTACCGGACTTGAATCTCTTGGCAACGCCTGCAACTTCAAACGAGCAGCAGCGCGATCTTCATCGGAGGCACTCATGTTTGAAATTGTAGCTTTCAGTTCGGCGCGTTTTACAGCAAATTTCTCGACGATTACACGACGTTTTAGATCGCGGTTAATCAATGACATCTTAGCCATTAGTAATCCCTCATTTCTTTAATGGGAGTTTGAAAGCCAACAATAAAGCGCGGGCTTCGTCGTCAGTCTTCGCGGAAGTCGTGATGGTGATATTCATACCACGCAAAGCATCAACTTTTTCATATTCAATTTCCGGGAATATGATCTGCTCTTTGATACCCATGTTGTAGTTGCCACGGCCATCAAATGACTTTCCCGAAATTCCACGAAAATCGCGGATACGAGGAATAGCAACAGAAATCAGACGATCGAGAAAGTCATACATGCGATCTTTACGCAACGTAACCTTACAACCGACCGGATAACCTTCACGAATCTTGAATCCGGCAATGGACTTCTTTGACATCGTAACGATAGGCTTTTGGCCTGCAATTTTCTGCATATCGCCAACCGCAAAATCCATAACCTTCTTGTCAGCAACCGCTTCGCCGACACCCATGTTCAGGGTGATCTTTTCGATACGCGGCACTTCCATAACAGACTTATAACCGAATTGGGCTATAAGATCCGCAGTGATCTTATCCTTGTAAATCTCATACAAACGAGCCATGCCCTATACCCCTTAAGCGTCAACAACTTCGCCGCTGGACTTGAACACACGTACTTTGCGTCCATCTTCCAGCGTTTTAATACCGACCCGATCACCCTTATTCGCAGCAGCGTTGTACAACGCAACATTTGAAATATGTATTTTCGATTCTTTTTCAATGATACCGCCAGCCAATCCCTGCACAGGATTTGGCTTCTGATGTTTTTTGACCTTGTTGATACCTGCAACCATCAGATAATCACCCAAAACGTTCAAAACGTTTCCGCGGTTACCCTTGTCTTTGCCGGCAATAACAATTACGTCATCGTTCTTTTTAATCTTACGCATGTTTTTCCTCGATCGACCCGTTAACGCTACAGCACTTCAGGTGCAAGCGAAACGATCTTCATAAACTTTTCAGTGCGAAGCTCACGTGTTACCGGTCCGAAAATACGAGTTCCGATAGGTTCAAGCTTGGCGTTCAACAGCACTGCTGCATTGCCATCAAACTTAACCAGCGAACCATCTGAACGACGAACACCATAGGCAGTACGAACGACGACAGCGTTGTATACTTCACCCTTCTTCACACGACCACGTGGAGCTGCATCACGAATACTTACCTTGATAACATCACCAACGGAAGCATAACGACGCTTGGAACCACCCAACACCTTGATGCACATTACAGAGCGCGCACCAGTATTGTCAGCCACATCTAAAACAGACTGCATTTGTATCATTATTTAATCTCCAACTTTTTCCGCTTACGGCGGCCAGTTTTGGAACCCGTTCGGGTTAAGGACGCCGCAAGCGGCGATGCAACGAAGCCGCGTATTATATGCAAATTAAATTAATTTGCAAGCTGAAATTTCTATTTACTGCAAAAAACCTTTAAGCGGCTTTAGCTACACGCCATGCTTTGGTTTTAGCAAGAGGACGACACTCTTCAATCGTAACTACATCGCCGGTGTGACACTCATTATTTTCATCGTGAGCGTGATACTTCTTGGATACGCGAATAATCTTGCCCAGCAGCGGGTGTTTTACTTTGCGTTCAACCAAAACGGTAACCGTCTTGTCCATTTTGTCGCTTGTAACTGTACCGGTCAGGGTACGCTTGACTGTAGCTTCGCTCATGATTGCACATCCTTCTGCGTCATAACGGTTTTAATACGCGCAATGTCACGACGGACCTTGCGAATCTCGCTGGTCTTTGTCATTTGTTGCGTTGCGACCTGCATGCGCAGACCAAATTGAGCACGGGTCAGAGAAAGCAGGTCTTGCTGCAATTCTGACTTAGCCTTAGTTTTAAGTTCACTTGCCTTCATGATTATTCACCTACTTGTCTTACGACAAACACAGTCGCAAGCGGCAACTTTGCAGATGCCAGTTTAAATGCTTCGCGGGCCAATGTTTCATCAACCCCATCCATTTCGTACAACATCTTGCCTGGCTGAATCTCGGCAACGTAGTACTCAGGATTACCCTTACCATTACCCATGCGGACTTCAGCAGGCTTTTTGGAGATAGGCTTGTCCGGGAATACACGAATCCAGATACGACCACCACGCTTGATATGACGTGTCATTGCGCGACGTGCTGCTTCAATCTGACGTGCGGTTAAACGACCGCGCGCAACCGACTTCAGACCAAATTCACCGAAACTTACCTTGTTACCACGCGTGGCAATTCCAGTATTGCGGCCCTTTTGTTCCTTGCGGTATTTTCTTCTAGCTGGCTGTAGCATGCTTAGCTCCTGGCTTTTTTACTCGTTTTTCCGGCTCAGCGACAGCAGTGGCTGCAACCTCCTGACCGATATCACCCTTGAAAACCCAAACCTTGACACCGATAATGCCGTAGGTTGTTTTGGCTTCAGAAGTACCATAGTCGATATCTGCGCGCAATGTGTGCAATGGCACACGACCTTCGCGATACCACTCGGTACGGGCGATTTCAATACCGTTCAGACGACCGGCGCTCATGATCTTGATCCCCAAGGCACCAAGACGCATTGCATTTTGCATCGAACGCTTCATCGCGCGACGGAACATAATGCGCTTTTCCAATTGAGCAGTGATGTTATCTGCGATCAATTGTGCATCGATTTCCGGCTTGCGTACTTCTTCAATCGCCAGATCTACTGATTGCAGACCCATACGACGACGCAGCTCTGCACGCAAGATTTCGATATCCTCACCCTTTTTCCCGATAACCATACCAGGACGTGCGGTGTAGATCGTAACCTTGGCGCTTTTTGCCGGACGCTCGATGATGATTTTAGAAACCATCGCCGATGCCAACTTCTTTTTCAAGAATGCGCGAACTTCGATGTCTTTAAGCAACATGTCAGCAAAGTTTGCGCTGTTAGCGTACCACTTAGAATCCCAGTTCTTGCGAACACTTAACCGGAAACCGGTTGGGTGAATTTTCTGTCCCATAATTTATCCTCAGCTTCCGACGCTAACAGTGATATGACAAGTCTGTTTTTCGATCTTATTGCCGCGACCCTTCGCACGAGCCATAAAGCGCTTGAGCGATGAAGCCTTGTCAATGTAGATTACCTTGACTTTCAGTTCGTCAATATCAGCACCATCATTGTGCTCAGCATTTGCAATCGCTGAATCCAGCGCCTTCTTGATGATTCCAGCACCCTTTTTAGGGCTGAAGTTCAAGATATTGAGCGCTTGCGCAACTGGTAAACCGCGAATCTGATCTGCAACCAGGCGGCCTTTTTGTGCGGAGAGGTGAATGTTTTTTGCAACTGCAGTAGTTAAAGTCATCATGCCTCCCTTATCTCTTGACTGCTTTTTTATCAGCAGCATGACCCTTGAAGGTACGAGTCAGGGAAAATTCACCCAACTTATGACCAACCATGTTTTCAGAAACGTACACAGGAATATGCTGCTTACCGTTGTGTACAGCAATCGTCAAACCGACAAACTCAGGCAACACCGTAGAACGGCGAGACCAGGTTTTAACCGGGCGCTTATCATTGGTTGCGCGTACTGCCTCAATCTTCTTGAGCAGATGTGCATCAACAAATGGACCTTTTTTAATGGAACGTGCCATGTTTAATTACCCCTTAAGCCTTAAAACGACGACGCACGATCATGCTGTTTGTGCGCTTGTTTCGACGAGTGCGGAAGCCCTTAGCCGGAACACCCCATGGGCTGACCGGATGACGACCTGCTGCAGTCTTACCTTCACCACCACCGTGAGGGTGATCGACCGGGTTCATGACCACACCGCGAACGGTAGGACGAACACCGCGCCAGCGCATTGCGCCAGCCTTACCGATAGAACGCAGACTGTGCTCGGAGTTACCCACTTCGCCCAGTGTCGCCTTGCAGTCGATATGTACTTTGCGAATTTCGCCTGAACGCAAACGCAACTGCGCATAGCTGCCATCACGCGCCAGCAACTGAACCGAAGTACCGGCAGAGCGTGCCAACTGAGCACCCTTGCCTGGCAACATTTCGATGCAATGGATCGTGGAACCGACAGGAATATTGCGCAACGGCATCGCATTACCGACACGGATCGGTGCTTCAGATCCGCTGATCAGCGCAGCCCCTGCTGAAATACCCTTAGGTGCAATGATGTAACGACGTTCGCCATCGACATACAACAGCAGCGCGATGTTTGCACTACGGTTAGGATCATATTCCAGACGCTCAACCGTGCAAGGGATACCATCCTTGTTACGCTTGAAATCGATCAGACGATAATGTTGTTTATGACCGCCACCCATATGACGGGTAGTGATGTGACCGTTGTTGTTACGGCCGGCTGTTTTAGTTTGCTTTTCCAGCAAAGATGCAACAGGCTTGCCCTTATGCAGTTCTTTGTTAACAACGCGCAATACGGCACGCTGACCCGGTGTAGTTGGTTTTAGTTTAATCAATGCCATGATAATTATCCTTGCTCGCTTACAGCGAAGTTAATTTCCTGACCGGAAGCCAGACAAACATAGGCTTTCTTCCAGTTATTGCGACGTCCAACGAAACGTCCGGAGCGTTTTTCTTTGCCCTTGACATTTGCAACTTGAACACTATCAACAACAACTTTGAACATGAATTCAACTGCGGCCTTGATTTCCGGCTTGGTTGCATCGGTCGAAACCTTGAAAGCGACCTGCTCGAATTTATCAGCGACGTAAGTTGCTTTTTCGGAGATCAGCGGCGCGATCAACACTTTCATCAAACGCTCTTGACTAAATGGCTGTGCACTCATGCGAACATCTCCTCAATTTTAGCTACCGCACCACGTGTCACAACGACACTTGGAAAGCGAACCAGACTGACAGGATCAGCCTGATAAGCTTCCAGAACCAGCACGTTAGGCAGATTACGTGAAGACAGGTACAGATTTTCATCCATGCTGTCAGTGATAACCAGCACACGACCCGCAATACCCAGATTCTTGATCTTATCGGCAAGAAGCTTGGTCTTAGGCGCATCGACAGTCAGATCTTCGATCACAACCAAACGATTCTCAGCCACCAGCTTGGACAGAATCGCAGCAAAACCAGCGCGATACATCTTGCGGTTAACTTTTTGAGAGTAGTTTTCTTCACCGGTGTTTGGAAAAATCTTACCACCACCACGCCACAACGGGCTGGATGCCATACCGGCACGAGCACGACCGGTACCTTTTTGCGCAAATGGCTTACGGGTACTCTTGGCGATTTCGCAACGGCTCTTTTGCTTGCTGTTACCAGCACGTGCATTGGCCTGATAAGCTGTAACCAGCTGATGCACCAGATCTTCGTTGTAACCACGGCCAAATACTTCATCAGAAGCACTCAGATTCGCGGTCGACAGACCCTTATCATTAATGACTTTAAGTTCCATTAGGCACCTGCCTTCACTGCGGGACGCACGATAATTTTGCTGTTTGTGCAACCTGGAACGGCGCCCTTAACCAGCAACAATTGACGAGCAACGTCAACACGCACGATTTGTAGATTTTGAACGGTACGCTGCTCATCACCGAGATGACCCGTCATACGCTTACCCGGAAATACACGACCAGGATCTTGCGCCATACCGATAGAACCCGGTACGTTATGAGACTTCGAGTTACCGTGAGATGCGCGACCTGATTTGAAATGGTGACGCTTGATCGTTCCGGCGTAACCCTTACCCTTTGTGGTACCAGTTACGTCGACGAGTTGACCCACCTGAAAAATCTCAACACTGACAGTTGCGCCAGCTTCAAGACCGTGATCAGGAGATACGATGAATTCCTTCAGTGCACTTCCGGCTTCCACACCCGCCTTAGCGTAATGTCCGGCGGCAGCTTTGCTGACGCGGGTTGCACGACGAACACCGTGTGCTAATTGCACAGCAGTGTAACCATCTACAGCAACGGATTTAACCTGAGTAACACGATTATTAGACACTTCCAGCACAGTTACCGGCAACGATGATCCGTCTTCGGTAAATACGCGGGTCATGCCAATCTTGCGACCGACAAGTCCTAAGCTCATTTTAATTTCCTCTTGTTAAGGGGCCAACTACAATTGGTCAGCCGATTATTTTACAACAAACTACTATTGCAACTTGATTTCTACATCCACGCCGGCAGGCAGGTCCAGCTTCATCAATGCATCAACTGTCTTATCAGTTGGATCGACGATATCCATTAAACGCAGATGGGTACGAATTTCGAATTGATCACGTGAAGTTTTGTTTACGTGAGGTGAACGCAGAACGTCAAAACGTTCAATTTTGGTCGGCAATGGCACGGGACCATTAACAACAGCGCCAGTGCGCTTTGCTGTTTCAACAATGCGTGCAGCGGATTGATCTATCAAACGATAATCAAACGCTTTAAGGCGAATGCGAATTTTTTGACTTTGCATAATTTTCTCTGGCTTCGTGCGGCAATGCCGCTAATTAAAGAACATACTCACTTAAACTGATTCAAGTGAGGGGGCGCATTGTATTCGTACTGAATACTAAATGCAAGCAATAATAAGAGAAGGGGGAATAGTCAAGGATTACACCAATGAAGGGGGAAGCGTAAAGAGGGAAGGGTAAAACCGCATACTTGCCGCCACCCTTCTCTCTTCTCCCTTTACCCTTCTCGTTTAGCCCTTGGTCCCTTCACCCTTCACATTCTTTTACTCGATTACTTTTGCAACCACACCTGCGCCAACGGTACGACCGCCTTCGCGAATCGCGAAACGCAGACCTTCTTCCATCGCGATCGGGTTGATTAGCGCAACAGTGATGCTGACGTTGTCGCCTGGCATAACCATTTCGGTACCTGCCGGCAATTCAACTGCGCCAGTCACGTCA